>CALWTQ010000141.1 GCA_944384505.1 uncultured Mediterraneibacter sp. | reverse complement strand
AACACCCTATCAAGCTCGAATTGCATAAATCGATATTTTTTAGCCACAGGTGTTACAAAAAAGCTTGACCACAACAATTGCAAGCAACTCATCCCCATAAAAACGAACGAAGCGGCTTAAGTTCCTGCCTGTTCTTTACTGTTTTAAGCGGAGATGGACGGCTTACTTATGACGGTGAAACCTATGCGCTCCATTCCGGCGACTGTGTGTTCATCGACTGTAAGAAGCCGTATAGCCATGAGACAGGAAATAACACGGATGTAGAAACCTAGACAAGCTTTACACCATCGCATCCTCACTCGACTATGTCCGGGACATGCGGATCCATGAGAAGCTGTCCTCTCTCTTAATCCTGCTTATGGAGGATGCATGGGACGATGCACAAATGCAGAGTACATCAGATACACTTGATATCCAGTCGATCAAAGACTACCTTGACGAAAACTTCAAGAAACGTATCAGCCTGGATGACCTTGCCGGCAGCTTCTACCTTAACAAATACTATCTGATGAAGCTCTTCAAAGACCGCTACGGCATGACGATCAACGCTTATCTGAATCAGGCGTGGGTCACATGGGTCAAGCAGCAGCTCCGCTTTACGGATAAAACTGTGGAGATGCTGGCGGCAGAGCTGCAGATTGAGCCGGCCTACTTAAGCCGGCTATCTAAGAAGGTGGAAGGCGTAAGCCCGACGCAGTTCCGCAAGAGCTGGAGAGGAAAATAAATTTGCTTGGATTATGAAGAGGTAATCCATTACTTCTGACGGAGAGTTCCAGCGTTGTGTTTCTCTAGAAGGTTAATAAGTGAAATAAGCGACGTAGACCCTGAGTTAGAGAACAGAATGTGTATAACGAAATAACCCAAGCGAAAGGAAACAAAAAACCTATGAAGAACTTTGCTCCGCTATTTTTATCCCAGTCCTACCAGGACACCTGGGATGACTACATACGGTCGTTATCATCAGAGACCTTCCCTGTATGGGATTACGTCATCCTGACCGCATCCATTGAGGATCAGGCGGAAGGCTACCGGATGCAGGTCGAACAGCGGAAGGATTACCTTCCTACAGCCACCCACTTCGCGGTGATCCCGGACGAAGGCGGTGTCCGTGTGGGCTCCGGCGGAGCCACCCTGTCAGTCATCCGCTACATTTATGAACAGGAGAAAATCAAGTGCGGCCATGGCCATTTCGATAACCTCCGTATCCTGGTGATCCACTCCGGCGGCGACAGCAAGCGCGTCCCCACCTATTCTGCCCTGGGCAAGCTGTTCAGTCCTGTACCCCACAAACTACCGGACGGCCGCTCTTCCACCCTCTTTGACGAATTCCTCATCGTCATGTCCTCGGTCCCGGCCAGGATCCGGGAGGGGATGCTGCTCCTCTCCGGGGACGTGCTCCTGCTGTTCAATCCCCTGCAGATCGACTTTTCCGGCCGGGGCGCGGCGGCCATATCTTTTAAAGAAGATGTGGAGACCGGAAAAAACCACGGCGTGTTCCTGAACGGAGAGAACAATACCGTGCGGAAATTCCTCCACAAGCAGACCGTGGAGACCCTGACACAGGCTGGCGCGGTTAACGAGAACCACTGTGTGGATATCGATACCGGTGCGGTGATCTTCTCTGTGGAGGTGCTGGACGCTCTGTATTCCCTGATCTGCACAGATAAGTTATATAATAAATATGTAAACAATACAGTACGTCTTTCCCTATACGGGGATTTCCTCTATCCCCTGGCAGAAGATTCTACCTTGGAAGACTACATAAAGAGAAGCCGGAAGGCACGTATACCACTGAGCTGCACGACGCCCGTTCTATAGTCTGGGAAACCCTGCGCCCGTTCCGTTTAAAGCTCCTGCGCTTGGCACCCGCCAAGTTCATCCATTTCGGCACCACCCGCGAGATCCTCGCCCTGATGAGCGGCGGCACCAAGGAGTATGAAGCCCTGTCCTGGTCGGATAAGGTGAACAGCAGTATCGACGGGGATACGGCAGGATACAACAGCGTCCTTTCCGGCAAAGCCCAAATCGAGGAGAAATGTTATCTGGAAGTCTCCTACGTCCACAGCAAGGCCACTGTAGGCCGCCATGTTCTGTTGTCCTACATTGACATCCATGACGAGACTATTCCGGACAACGTAGTACTCCACGGCCTGAAACAGAAGGACGGAAGGTTCGTCTGCCGGATCTACGGCGTGGAGGACAACCCCAAGGAGACCAGAATCTTCGGTCAGGAGCTTTCGGAGATTATACATAGACTTGGGATCGCCGATTCCGACCTCTGGGATACCGATGATCATACCCTTTGGATGGCAAAGCTCTACCCGGAATGCGATACGGTAAAGGAAGCCGTAGCGGCGGCGCTGAACGTCTATAACCTGGTGCATGGTTCCGGCGATATTGAATCTTGGAAAAACACAGACCGGAAATCCCTCTGCTCCGGCTTCGGTGACGCGGATCCGGCGGCAATCATCGCATGGAACCAACGGATGCGGGAGTTGGTCCGTATGGATGAGATCGCCAAGGACATCCGTTCTGGGAAACCGGCCAGGGAGACGGGCAAATTGGCCCCGCTGACCAGGATCCAGCAAGAGTGGCTTGCAAAACGCTACACCCGGTCGGATTTTTCAGAGATCATCCGGCTGAACTATTACATCGGGACAGCCCTTGGAGGCAAGGCCGGAGATCCGTACATCTCCGCCTGCTTCCGGACCATTTCCGATACAATCCTGGCGGATACCATGGGAACGCTTCAGTATAACGATACCTGCCGGATGGTGACGGACCGGCATACGGTGAGATTACCGCTCCGTGTAAACTGGGGCGGCGGATGGAGCGACACCCCGCCGGTATGTATCGAGCAGGGCGGCACCGTGCTGAACGCGGCGATCTCTTTAAACGGGGAGCTGCCGGTGGAGGCAACATTGATTCGCATCCCGGAGAAGAAGATTGTCTTTGACAGCCGGGATATGGATGTCCATGGGGAATTCGATACCATCGAACCGCTGCAGGCCACCGGCGACCCTTATGATCCCTTCGCCCTCCAAAAAGCCTGCCTGCTGGCCTGCGGTGTGATCCCGAAGGAGGGCGGGAACCTGGACGAGATCTTGACCCGGCTGGGCGGTGGCTTTGAGATGCACTCGGAAGTGACGAACGTGCCGAAGGGTAGCGGCCTTGGAACCTCTTCGATTCTCTCCGCCGCCTGTGTGAAAGCGGTCTTTGAGTTCCTGGGCATTGAGCACACGGAAGCGGACCTGTATTCCCATGTCCTTGCCATGGAGCAAATCATGTCTACCGGAGGCGGCTGGCAGGACCAGGTAGGTGGCGTGACTCCCGGAATCAAGTACATCACCAGCCGTCCGGGGATCCGCCAGGAGCTTACCGTGGAGCATTTGGAAATCAGCGAGAATACTAAGAAAGAGCTGAACGAGCGGTTCTGCCTGATCTACACAGGGCAGCGGCGGCTTGCCAGGAACCTTTTAAGGGATGTGGTGGGCCGGTATGTCGGAAACGAGCCGGACAGCCTGTACGCCATGAATGAGATCCAGAAGGTGGCTTCCCTGATGCGCTTTGAGCTGATGAGAGGGAATGTGGACGCTTTTGCGGAACTGTTAGAGTATCACTGGGAACTCAGCAAAAAGGTGGACAAGGGGAGCACCAACACCCTGATCGACCAGATCTTTGCCGCCATCGAGCCCATGATTGCCGGACGGCTGGTCTGCGGCGCCGGAGGCGGCGGATTCCTCCAAGTGGTGCTGAAACGAGGGGTAAGTAAAGAGATGGTACATAAACGGCTGAAAGAGGTGTTCCAGGACAATCCGGTGGATGTCTGGGAATGCGAACTGATATAAAGACAGATTTAGAGATTTGATACAACGACTTGATTATTCCGGGGCTCTTTGAGCCACCTGTCCGGACTTTGAGGGTTCTTCCGCATATTTTGGTATAAAGTATAGATTTTGAGCCTCATACCTGATAAAATTAATATAATTAAAATGAAAGAAGGAATCTTGAAATGCCTACAAATTCTTCACTTGATTTACAACG
>CALWTQ010000140.1 GCA_944384505.1 uncultured Mediterraneibacter sp. | reverse complement strand
TTTTTTCTTACGTGGCATACTCCTCCCTTCCCTTCAATTATGTTTTTTCCACGAAGTGGAACCACTGAAACAGGTCAGCTGTCCCTTCTGACCTTGTTCAGTGATGCACCCACATTCTGTGGAAGCCAGGCGACATCGAAAGATGTCTAAATCGAGGGTATGGGGAAATCGAAATCCCCATCAAGATCGTGACCCGGAAGGAATGGCAAAATCCATAAAATGGATTTCGGTATTACCCGGGTGGATCTTGCTCTTTGAAAATTCAAACCCTCTCATTTATCACAAGCCACACAATAGAAAAAACAAGTAATGAAATAAAAAACTATATTTTTCAAAATTGGATTTCACATTTCAAGATGATAAAAATAGAAGTATGGCGAAAACGGGAGCGAAAAACCTGCAGATTATGAAAAAGCTGGTATTAGCAATATTGTGATTGGTAAAAACAAGTTACAAACTGAGCATGAAACGGATACGATAAGAAATTTCCTTGAATTACGAAAAAGAAGTAGAAAAAATCTTTTCAATAATAAATGCAGATAATGTAAAAGAACTCTTAAAATCAAAAGTAACGTTGGAAAAATAAGGCAATTCTTTATACCCAAAAAAGCAACGCCTAATGGCGTTGCTCAAAATAACAGTTTATAAGTTTAACCTGAGACGCATATGCGTATAAAAGTAAAGCATGAATAACTTTTCAACCATGAAATTAATATCAGTTAAAAAGCTCTTTCATCAACAAATTTCATCCGTGTTCTACTGGAGCTGAGGAAATGATTTTGAGAATATTGCATAAAAATAAAAGAAGAACATTGTAATATATGATGAAAATGAATATAGCTATGGACAAATGCACTGAGAACTGTTAATATGTATATAAATTAAGTTTGTTATTACGTAATGGTAAGCAAGACTGTTTATAATACTGATTGGGATAATAGTATTATGGACAGTTTTTTTATATTAGAATTGCTTCGGATGTTTGCTAGAGGGGGCAGGAATAGGTGAAGATCGTCAGGGTTCTGAATACAAATGCAGTTGTATCGTTGGATTCGTACGGCCGGGAAATCATCATTACCGGTGCCGGGATTGGTTTTAAAAAGAAAAAAGGCGAAGAGCTGGACAAGTCCTGCGTGGAGAAAATTTATTGCCTGAAGAGTACGAAAGATAATTACAGGTTGCAGCAGGTGGTGAGGGAAATCTCGGAAAAATATCTGGAGATTGCCGGCAAGGTGGTCACGGCTTCCAGAGAAGAAGGACTGAAGGTGAGAGATACCCTTTATGTCACGTTGACAGATCACATCAATTCCGCTGTAGAGAGATACCAGAGCGGAATCAGCCTCAAGAATTTGATGCGACACGAGATTCGGAAATTTTATCCCCAGGAATATAGGGTGGCCCAGGAGGCCATTGAGTGGATTCGGAAGATGACAGATATTGATCTGGGAGAAGACGAGGCGGGATTTATTGCCATGCATATTATATCCTCAGAGTTTGAGAGCAATGAGGTTTCAGATGTGCAAAAGATGACAGAGCTGATCAATGCCATTATCAAGATTGTAAAAATGCATTTCAGGATTGAATTTGATGAGGATTCTGTGTCCTATCAGAGATTTTTGACACATTTAAAATTCTTCTCGGCCAGAGTGCTGGATGGTGAGGTTTACCAGGACAGCATGGAGGAGATATACCATGCAATGGTGGCACAAAACGGACATGCCTATACGGGTGTGGAAAAGGTGGCCCAGTTCATTGAAAAGCAGTACGGATACCGGCTTAGCATAGATGAAGAGCTATATCTGCTGATTCATATAAAGAGAATACTGGACGAACAGCATCGCTAGTTCACAGGTTTGTTATTATTCAGTTAAGCAAGACCTGGTCCTGAAGGGCACATTTCCCGGGAAAATGCGCTCTTTGAGGCCAGGTCTTTCTTTTTCCGGAGACTTCCGGGATGCATAAATTTATTTTAATGAGGTGAAGATATGGATTACGCAAGTGTTGCAAAGAAAATCCTGCAGCGTGTAGGAGGAAAAGAAAATGTAATCAGCCTTGTACACTGTATGACCAGACTGAGATTCACGCTGAAAGACGAGTCCATTGTGGACGACGAGGCAGTGAAAAAGACAAAAGGCGTTATGGGAGTAATGAAGAAGGCTGGACAGTACCAGATCATCATAGGCAATGACGTGGCCAATGTCTTTGCAGAGCTGAATAAGCTCGGTAACTTCTCAAACGAGACGCCGAAGAGCACACCCCAGAAGCAGGAAAAGAAAGGAATCATCTCCATGCTGATGGACACGATTTCCGGCATTATGGCGCCAGTTATTCCAGCGCTCATCGGAGCAGCTATGATCAAGGTGCTTTTGACGCTGCTGCCCATGATAGGCGTGCTTGATACAGAAGGGAATACCTATAACCTGTTAAGTGTTATGGGAGACGGAGCCTTTTTCTTTATGCCTGTTTTGATTGCCATCTCTGCATCAAAGAAATTCGGGACAAATATGTACTATGCGGCCAGCATTGCGCTTATCATGCTCCATCCTAATTTTATTTCACTGATGAGCAATGCAAATGAGGCAGGGGAGGTGGTAAAATTCCTCGGCTTTATTCCGGTTACCTATGCTTCCTATTCCTACTCGGTTATCCCGATCATCCTGGCAGTATGGTCCCTAAAGTATGTGGAGAAGCTGGCAGATAAGATTACACCCGTGGTGACTAAGAACTTCCTGCGTCCCATGCTGGTGGTGCTGATCGAGGCACCGATTGCCCTGATCGTGCTGGGACCTTTGGGGGCAATCCTCGGCAATGTCCTGTCAGATATCGTATACTTTATCCATGACCAGCTCGGTTTTATCGCCATCGGACTGGTGGCCGGTATTTATCCGTTTGTTGTCATGGCTGGTATGCACCATGCATTTACCCCGATAAAGCTTGG
>CALWTQ010000139.1 GCA_944384505.1 uncultured Mediterraneibacter sp. | reverse complement strand
CGGAGCGGTTCCAGAAGATTCTTGCTGGAAATCGTCACAACGCCCTTCTGTTCGCCCCGCGGCTTGGAGAACTTAAAGCCCTTCGGCTCACTGCTCTTGCACATACGGATTGCGAACACCTTTGCCTTGCCATCCAGCAGGCACAGCACATAAGCGGGATAACCCATATCCTCCAGCACCTTCTTACTGAAGGTAACGCCGCTCTGGTTGAGGTACATATCCGGGTAAGCGTTGATGTTGGAGTCAATCGTTTCAAAATTCAGAGAAGAAAAATCAAAATTCATTGTAAAAATCCTTTCATTTCGTGTTATCCTGTGTGTCATCGACAATTTTCATAAATTCCTGCCGTTCAGCAGGAGACCACCGGGAATCAAGAATCAAATACCCTTTGAACAGGCCATCTTTGACGCGGTGAGCGACAAATCGATTGCTCAGGAAACGCAGTTTCGCCTTATGGGGTGAAGTGTGCCGCTCAGACAGCAGCTTTTGTACTTTCAGCCAGTCCTCTTTTTTGATAATTGCCGTATGGTGATTTTCCTTGAAATACATATTCAAGTCTGTATTCTTGACCGACTTGTGAGTGCGGAAATCCTTGGTATAGGTTTTCTGCATCAAGGCATCGCCACAGTATTTTTCATTTCTGAGGATGCTGCGGACGGTACCGGCTGACCAGCTGTCGTTGCCCATAGGGGATTTGATCCCTTGCTCTGTCAGTGCAGCCGCAATCTCCGATGGCGTTGCTCCTTCCAAACAGCTCTCGTAGATATACTCAACGATCCTCGCCTCAGTCGGTTCAATGACCAACCGGCCAAAGTGGTCGCGGTAGAACCCCAGCGTATTCTGTACAGAGAATTTGTAAATCCCCTCAGCCATGCGCCAGCGGATACCCGCTTTGATGGCCTCGCTTTTCTGCTGGGATTCCATTTCGGCCAGCGCGGATAGAAGTACGATCAGCAGATTGTTTTTTCCATCGCCTGTGTAGGTGATGTGCTCGGTCTCAAATTCCACTGAGACAGGGGGATTCAGCGCCGATAGAATATTCAGGTTGTCCAGTATATCCACAATATTGCGGCCAAAGCGGCTGATGCTCTTGGTAAGGATCAGATCGATTTTGCCGTCCACCGCATCGGCAATCATTTTTTGAAAGCCAAGGCGCTTTTTGACGGTCGTGGCACTGATGCCCTCGTCCTGATAGATTTCCACCAGTTCCCAATCAGGATTGCCTTCAATCCGCTGGGTAAAATGCCGGACCTGCATATCAAAACTGCCAACCTGTTCTTCTTCCTGTGTACTGACGCGGCAATACGCCGCAACACGCAGTTTAGGGAGCTCTTGCTGCACTTCCTGCAACTTCTTGGGCGGAATCACAATAACGCCGTTGCTGCGCTGATTTTCCGCAATCTCGTCCTGCATGAGCTTCCGCCGCTGCTCCCTGCGCTCGGCACGGCTGCTATACTGACGGGCCGATTCTATCTTCTTGGGGTCAAGCGGTTTTGCCATATCCTGCCTCCATCGAATTTACAGCCTTTTTCTTGTGCTGCATGGGTATGCCACCTCCTTTGCACGAGTTTGTCTTTTCACCTATATCGCCTCCCTGTGCGTTTATTTATGACAAACCCATCGGGATAAATCTCCGCAGGGTAGTCACCATAAGAAAAAGGCAGCAGAAACGCTCCTGCTGCCTCAAAATATCGCAATATTCGGTATAAGGGTTATTTCACTGACTTCCCAAGCGAATTCACCAGAAAAAAGAGGATGAGCCAAAGAAGAAAGATGTTTGACGAAAAGACCCCGTATGATAAAGAACTGCCAACTTTTAAGAAAATAGGAGGAAATATAATGTTAGATGGAATCAGGAATAGACAGCTTGTTAGAATTAGCATAATACATGAAAACCCGGCGCATCTGAAATAGTCAGCTAAAACGCCCAACAATGTCTTGCTTGGTAGTTCTCTGTCGGTCGTACCTTTCAAATCTTTTGCATATTGGCTTCCCAACAAAGCAGAGACTGCTGCAATATATACCCCCATTGCAATTGAAGCTACTGTAACGGCAATTTCTGCTATTGGAGTAAAATCCCAATCAAACATAAACGCCATAGCCGTTGTTGCCATTACACAAATTGAAAGTTGGCGCTTATGGCGTTTATACATAAGCCATCACCTCAATTTCTGCAATAGAAGTTCTCTGACTTCACATGGATCAAAATGCTCATTTTCGTCTTTAGTTGGCTGAACCATGATATGTTTTAGCAAAGAAGAAAAATCAAAAGTTTGTTCTACGCCCGCATCATCGCAGCCGATTATGATAACATCTTCAAACTCGCATCTATGGCGGCTAAAAATATCTACAAGTTGTCTCCCGCCGCCATGTACTGGAATATCATTATACGCCATTTTGAGTTGAATTTTGCTTGGCAAATCTTGCCCCCATATATTTCCAACCTGCGCAAATAAATCGCTACTTCTTCCAAACAGATTATCAACTTGCGTGTATTTGAAGCCACGAATTGTTTTTACCCGATTGCAAAAATCGTCTACAGAACTATACACATTGTTTATCTGGAATTCTTTTTGAAGGGTATCACTCAAATACTGCGAAAGGAACGAGCGGCGATTTAGATCATTCAAATACAGAAAATGCTCGGAACAATCATAACAAGCAAAAAATTGTTGCTTAGGCTCAATCTGCGCTTTGGAGCGGGGGTTGGGCTCTTTTTCCCCCGTTTCTCTGTTGATTACATAATCCCGAAATTTAACAGCATCGTCATAATCACAGGACATCCAGAAAAAGCGATCATCAATGATCTCCATCTCAATGGAATACAGGTATTTCTGGTGTTCTGGTCTGTATGTACGAAGTCCTTTTTCTATAACCGACTTAAAATCGTCTATAGATGCTTCGCGTATTCCATCAACACGCAAAAGGAAGTTGCAAAATTTCAAAACTATCACTCTCCCAAGCAATAATATCAGAGAAATTCACAATGCCTTGACCGTCTCCACAAACTGCCCCATGCTCACCGCTCCGTGCGGCAGATTTTCCTCATCCCGGAACACCATGTAATAGCGATACCGGTTCCCCGCAGCATTCCGCCAAGCTGCGCCCAGTTCGATTTTCTCCTGACTGTCGTCGTTTTTTAGGTGTTCGCCCTTGGTTTCGGCAAGGATGATTTTGCCGCTCTGCGTCATAATCATAATATCCGGGTAGTGGTTAAAGTAGCCGTTGATGGCAAATTCATGCCGGGCGATATTCCGGTGCCACCACAGCACATTGGGAATGGCCGTCAGCCGCTTCACCAAATCCTGCTCCAGTGCGTTCATGTCCTCCTCGGCTTCATAGAGCGATTTCCCGTAAATCGCCGTGCTGCTCGTGGGATGGATTGCCGACGGTAAGCAGTAGTGGGGTTCGCACACGATTTTGCCTCGGTCAAGCCATGTGAAGAAAGTCTCCTTGTAGTGCTGCTCCAAAAGGCTCTCGATTTTGACGCGAATTTTTGCGGCGAAGCCCAGCGGAGCTTTTTCCATAGCGGCAAGCTGTTCCCGATCCATTCCATCCACAATAAGATTGACATAGGCGCGCAAGTCGCCCCCATCCACCATATTCAGCTTGTCCAACTGGCGGATCATCATGTCCTTGCACTGGCGCACGCGGCTTTCCGGGGGCAAGCTGCTGAAATACTCCTTGAAATATCGTTGTTCGGCAGATTCCATCTGGTAAGCCCTCGGCACACTGCGGCCAGTCTCCACATCGACCTTGATGATCTCATCGTCCGCCGCAGCAAAATCAATGTCGTATGCCTTGCCTTTCAGGGTAAAACCGTCTGCAAGCATCTCCTTGCTCAGCAGCACCTTATCCCCATCGGTAAACAGGGATTGCGGGATCACTTGGAA
>CALWTQ010000138.1 GCA_944384505.1 uncultured Mediterraneibacter sp. | reverse complement strand
CCCGTCTTTCAGTTTTAACACCATAATACTTTAAGAGTGATTCTTTCCCTAAACTCTTACAGTCAGCCTATTTGCTGGCTTTTTTTGTTTTTTAAAAACTTGACAAAATATTTTTTTGCCTCTTTACCAAATGGTGTTATGGTGTTATAATGAAGAGAGGTGATTTTATGGCTTACTTTTTAAAAAAATCCAATCTGAAAAAAGGCACTTATCTTCAAATTTATGAAAGTTTTTATGACCCACGCAAGAAAAATACTGCACACCGTTCTTATAAAGCCCTTGGTTACGTCCACGAACTTCAGGAAAAAGGGATCGAGGACCCAGTTGCTTTCTTTAAAGATGAGGTTGCCCGATTAAATCAACGGCTGGCAGAGCAACGGCAAAGCGAGAAAGATTTGCAGATCTCCGAGGAAACTCCCGAAAAACTCCTGGGCTACTTTCCTCTCAAAAACCTCAATGATTCTCTGGATGTAAAGAAATATATCGATCTTATGCAGACTGCTACGGATTTCAAGTTTAATGTGTTTTCCCTCCTGTCCTCCCTGATCTATTCCAGAGCAGTCTGCCCTTGCTCAAAAGCAAAAACTTTTGACGAGGTACTGCCGAAGTTATATGAGCCTTCCAGATTTTCCCTGAACCAGCTGTATGCAGGACTGGAGTATCTTGGCTCCGAATATGAAAAGGTTATCGAAATCTATAACCATCAGATCAACAGAAAATATCCGTTTGACACTTCTCATACTTATTTCGACTGTACAAACTTTTACTTTGAGATCGACAGGGAGGATGATTTCCGCCGGAAGGGGCCTTCCAAAGAGAATAGAAAAGATCCGATTGTCGGAATGGGTCTTCTGCTTGATGCTCATCAGATCCCGATCGGGATGAAGCTCTATCCCGGCAACGAAAGTGAGAAGCCTGTGATCCGTGAGGTGATCGATGACCTGAAAAGCCGGAACAACATTTCCGGGAAGACCATACAGGTAGCAGACAAAGGATTGAACTGTTCGGAAAATATCCTCCATGCAGTAAAGTCAGGAGACGGATACCTTTTCTCCAAGTCTGTGAAACAGCTTCCGGAAACAGAACAGGTTTGGGTTTTATTGGAAAATGATTACCGGGATGTCAAAAATGAAAAGGGGGATCTTCTTTACCGGATCAAAGAGTGCGTCGATGATTTTCCATATAAATACACGGACGAACAGGGGCGGGAAAAGACTGTACGGCTACAGGAAAAACGAGTGGTTGTCTATAACCCTCAGCTCGCTAAAAAACAAAAGAATGAAATCAGCAGACAGATAGAAAGAGCAAAAGTCCTCCGGGCAAACCAGGCAAAAAAATCCGAATACGGAGACAGCGCAAAATTTGTGACCTTTCAGGCTGTTGATAAAGAAGGGAAAAAATCAAAAGATAAAGTAAAGGTGCTTATGAATGAAAAAGCAATCGAAAAAGCGCAGGCACTGGCTGGTTATAATCTTTTTGTTACATCAGAGATCCATATGTCAGACTCAGAAGTATACCATACATACCACAACTTATGGCGGATTGAAGAATCCTTCCGGATCATGAAGTCACAGTTGGACGCAAGACCAGTATATCTCCAGAAGAAAGATACCATCACAGGCCATTTCCTGATCTGCTATCTTGCTGTCCTTTTGACCCGTCTGCTGCAGTTTAAAGTTTTACGGGATCAGTATTGTTCCGAAGACATCTTGAACTTTTTTAAACAATTCCGTGTAGCCAAGATCTCTGAAAGGAAGTACATAAATCTAACAAGGAACTCAACATTCATCTGGGAATTTTCGCAGAAGACAAAACTTCCACTCACCTCTTATTTTCTCTCGGAATCACAAATAAAAAAGATGTTAAGTCACAGGTTTTAATTTGTGGCTTAACACCATTTTTTACCATCTAACTCTGAAAGTCAGGTACCATAAGCGGGAAAAGAACACCACTTTGTGATATTGTATTGATGAAGTAAGTTAGTGTATAATTATCATTGGCAAAAATAGGAAGCACTTTTAAAATAAAAAGGGAAGCATTGATAGAAAAGGTCTACGATCCGGTCCGATTCCGTTTCTGAAATCAAATAAGCCCACCGGCAATCTTTTCACCCGGACTTTGCTGCCAGGATAAAAAGAAAGCCAGATGGGCCATTGTTTTACGCCATCACGACCATGCATTCTTTCTCACAGAACGCTATCCCGTATTTAATAATCTTTTTCGTACCGCGGCGCTTCAGGCCTTCCGCATATTTTCTCTCCTCGATCTGTCTGAGTGCTTCCCTGCACGCTGCCTCCAGGTTCCCATCATCCGCATACTTCAATTCGATGATCATGCCGACTCTATCCGGCGTCTGGATGGAGATATCACTGTATCCTTCACCCGTCTCCGCGTTTGACTTTACAAGCCAGCTGTCCTGGCTCCGCAAAAGACCAAGCAGCATGCCATGATAAAAATTTTCCTTCATATTTCTGCGTACTGCAGTATCTCTCACGCTGATGGAATCCCACAGGTAGTCGTTGAGCATGTCCTGGATAGCAGCCGCGTCTCCTTTCGGGAACGCTGCGCAAAAACGGTTGATTCTTGCAGAATCAGCCTGTGTCGTTTCTTCAAACCAGTCCTTTACCAGATCAATGAACAGTGCCCTTACCTCCCGGTTGGGCAATGCCAGTTCCATTTTCTTTCCCGGCACTCTCCTGCGGCAGGTCAGGTATCCCGTGGAATAAAGGACGCTCCAGATATTATCAATGGAATCCTCTACTTCCCTGTATGTCAGTTCCTGACGGATGGGTTTTGTGACGGTTCCGCCGTTGATCAGCTGCTCAACATCATTTTTCGTGCTTTGGTTGGCTTTCTTCAGCAGCCGTCGTATCAGATCGTTTCCGCTGGTGTTCGCCCAGTAATTTTCCGGTTCTGCATGCGGATCCGCCAGCAATTCATCACAGGAATTAATCACATCCCAGGGACAATATACATCCGTATTCCCAAATCGGTATCCATCATACCAGTCACGGATCACATCCTTATAAGAGGTCAGGCCATAGAACTTTAGGATTTCATCCACATCCGCATTGGTAAAGCCGAAGTACTCATCATACCTGAGATCCGAAATCGTGTGTACTTTCAGGTTATTCAGCCCCGTGAAAATGCTCTCTTTGGAGATCCTGAGGCATCCGGTAAGTACGGAAAAGTACAGGCTGTCGTTGGTTTTCAGCGCATTGCCCAGAAGATTGCGGATGAGGCTTATCATCTCATTATAATATCCAGCCTGAAACGCTTTATCCAACGGAACGTCATACTCATCAATCAGCAGGATCACCTTCTGGCCATAATGTTTGGACAAAAGCTTTGAGAGTGTTTTCAGGCTCGCCGCTGCTACTTTGTCTGTCATCGTGTAAATTCCACCTTGCGATGAACCAACCTCTGTCAGCTGTGCATAAGATTCTCTTTCATCCTCTGTCAGTTTGTCGCTGGAACTTAAAAAAGGAAATCTTCCAGCCTCATCTCCAATGACTGTCTTCAGCGCTGTCAAAGCTGTTTGAAAATCCAGTCCGTCCACGCTTTTCAGGCTGATGGAGATCACAGGGAACTTCCCCATGTATTTCTCGCACAATTCTTTTTCCTGCGCAATCTTTAAGCCATCGAACAGCGCCGGGTCACTCCCTGCCTCAAAAAAGTTCTTCAGCATGCTCATGTTCAATGTCTTGCCAAAACGCCTCGGACGGGTAAACAGATTTACTTCACCCCAGTTCTGCAGAAGCTCTTTAATGAACAGGGTTTTATCTACATAATAAAAATCATTCGTCCTGATTTTTTCAAATCCATCGATACCGATGGGAAGTTTCTTTCTCACCTTCCCAGCACTCCTTTCCCCATCATCGGTGGCTTGAAGATTTCCGTAAGCATCTCTCTTATATTGGAAACTTCCTGTATTTCTCCATAAGGCCGCCGAAGGGTACAAACTACCTGTTATGCATCTATTTTACCGTTAAGCCGCAGGGCAGTCAAGTTTGTCATTTGAATTGACGACGTAAATCTTGAGACTTTTGCATATTTGAGTTCGGTATGGTATAGTGTAAGCATGTTGCGCCCTCGGGCGCATTCCCAGGCTTTCCAAATCCCATCCAACTGAAAACTTCTATATCGCTTACCTTATTTTCATAAAGCAGAAACACGCAGCTGCATTGACAATCTCATGCAACACTGTGGCAAAAAGTGGTGGCTCTACACCATGGAAAAGATATTCGCTAGTTTAACGTAAGAATAATCGATATCTAATTATCTGTCCAAGATTGAAAACAAAACCCATCCAGCGATCAGTCCAATGACTACGACAATATAAAACGCTTTCATTAATATTTTTGCAGCGACGGCCAATACAATGCCAACTATCACAAGTATAACAATCCCCAGAATCAGGTCTCGGATACGATACTTGTCAACCGCAAAGAATATATATACTGCATTGATAATAACAGCTATTAATGCGCCGACCCATTCTCCGATCAGAAGGACTCGATCCATACTCTGACTGGTATGAAGATAATTATAAAAGAAATCCGGCATCCAGTTCTGTCCGAATTTCCAGCCAATTGCAAATGCAATTCCAAGTGAAACAGCAATAAACAGAAATTTCTTCATATATCTTTCTCCGTCTCATTATCACAAAATCCTCAAATCCAGTACTAAGATTTAATCATAAACCCTGTGATTGGATACTGCAAACCCAAAGGCAAGCAGCGGGATACCAAGCAGGACAAGAGCTGCACCTCCACCAATTATCAAAACAGAGACAATTACTGTAAAAATAATTGAAGGCAGTGCATACATAACAAACACATTTCCAAGGATATTGAAAATCGCATATATACTGAAATCCTTTACAAAGGAAAAGACTACCATCAAAAGAATTAACAGCAAGCATATTACAACGGAAATATTTTTCCAGATCAATGGAAGCTGGATGTCTAATTCTGATAATAAACGTTCTACAAACAGCCATAACGACACAGGAATTACACACCAGAATGTGTTGCTTTCCAGTTTCTTTCCTCTTCCCGTATATAAAAAGAAAGATACAACACCACCTACGGCAAAAAAAATCATAACCATTTTGTTCCGTTCTAATATCATATTCAATATTGCATTCATACTTTTATCTCCCAACGTATATCGTTTTCAAAATATTCTTCTATTCATTGAATATGTAACATTTTCTGTCAGCACTTTTTCCTTTCCAGCCATGTCCCTACAATATAAACGAGTTCAAGAATTGCCCATGCCTCTACACCACCGATAAATAAAGCGCCTGCCGTCCCGGATATAACTGCCAGAAAAAGAAATACTGATACAAGATACCGGCATCCAATACCGATACCGCCTAACTCGCTACGTGTACCCTCAAATATTCCAACTATGATAAATCCAAGTGCAATAATCAGCAAAATCCCCCACCACTTAAGTTCACCATCTGACAGCAGAATGTTATTCAGCTGTGTACCAAAGAAACCATTTGTTAAGAAATCATCATACGTGATTTCTGCCAATATAATTTTTTCTATAATCTGATCCATTTTGATTTTCTCCCCCCTCAATAAATATCCAAGCGATTCACTATTTATCGTATCTGTTTTTGACTATCAACCTCCCGGATTTTCATAGTTCATAATAATGAGCTCTTTCTTCATCTGTAATCACTCTGTTAAATAAAAATGTTCTTTATCCGTATCAACTATTTCATAAGCAATATTAGATAGCAAATCATTATCCTTTTTTAAATCAGTTCACATTCCCATACATCCACCGGATTGTCCTGGAACACCTCTTTCAGCCGTGAATATTACGGTGCGGCGGGGTTCTTCCGCATATTTTGGTATTTATACATTAGGGCGATACATAAGTTTTGCTTCTAATAACTGACGGCTGCATC
>CALWTQ010000137.1 GCA_944384505.1 uncultured Mediterraneibacter sp. | reverse complement strand
CCTGTCCTTGCATCTAATCCGCAGCCGGAACTTCTTAGTTTCCCTTATCCCCTGGAGCGAAGCCCTGAGCCGTCCTCCATCCCCGCAGAATACGTCTTAATAAGGGTGCTGTTTTCGGACGTTCCTCATCCGGAAGTTAGTGAACTTTATAGCTGTAGAAAAATAAATGTATAAAATGCTTGCATAATATGCAGAAAAGATGTATTATTATGCAAATGAAAGTGTAAGAGGCTGCCATTTTTCACAAAGGAATGGGCAGGAGCAGCAGTTCAGCGAGCGCCATTTGGAAAAACGCACTGCGTACTTATCGTGGCTGCCGCCACTGTTTTCTCATAAGCTGGCGCTCAGCACATGGAACTGTTATGACAGAAATGCTTTACATATTGTAAAATGAGGTATATCATATAGAAATTGGAATTCAGAAAGGATGGGAGAATCATGATAAAGGTTGGAATTATCGGAGCGACAGGTTATGCGGGCGGGGAACTGGTGAGAATCCTGACAGGGCATAAAGATGCAGAAATCAAATGGTACGGCTCCAGAAGCTATATAGATAAAAAATATGCGGACGTATACCAGAATATGTTTCAGATTGTGGATGCGGTATGTATGGATGATAATATGGAGGAGCTGGCGGATCAGGTGGATGTGATTTTTACGGCCACACCCCAGGGTTTGTGCGCGTCTCTTGTGAATGAAGAGATTCTTTCAAAGACGAAGATTATTGATCTGAGCGCGGATTTCCGACTGAAGGATGTAAACATTTATGAAGAGTGGTACAAAATTGAGCACAAAGCGCCTCAGTTTATTGAGGAGGCGGTGTATGGGCTGTGTGAGGTGAACCGGGAAGATATAAAAGAGGCCAGGCTGGTGGCGAACCCGGGGTGCTACACAACATGCTCCATCCTGACAGCGTACCCGCTTGCGAAAGAGGGGCTGATTGATATGGATACGCTGATTATCGACGCCAAGTCTGGCACGTCAGGAGCGGGCCGCGGGGCAAAGCTTCCGAACCTGTACTGTGAAGTAAATGAAAATATCAAGGCTTACGGCGTGGCGACTCACCGCCATACACCGGAGATAGAAGGGCAGCTTGGCTATGCGGCGGGAAGACAGGTGACTTTGAATTTCACGCCACACCTTGTTCCTATGAACCGCGGGATTCTGGCGACAGAGTATGCGAAGCTGACAAAGAATGTGAGCTGGGACGATGTAAAAGCAGTTTATGATAAATACTATAAAGAAGAGAAGTTTGTCCGGGTGCTTGAAAAAGACGTATGCCCGGAGACAAAATGGGTAGAAGGCAGCAACTATGTGGACATCGGATTTAAGATTGATCCGCGGACAGGCCGGATTATTATGATGGGCGCCATTGACAACCTGGTGAAGGGCGCGGCCGGCCAGGCAGTCCAGAATATGAATCTGATGTTCGGATTAAAAGAGAGCGAAGGCCTGGAACTTGTGCCCATGTTCCCGTAGGAAGCGTGTGGGCGGCGGGAAGACGCGGCGAGGGTGAAAGTGAGTGAGAGAGGTACGTTTATGATACGTGTGATGACAATTGATGATTACGATGAGGTGTATGCCCTGTGGAAGAAGATCAGGGGATTCGGAATCCGCAGCATAGATGATTCCCGGGAGGGTGTGGAGAGATTCCTGAAGCGCAATCCTACAACGAGCGTGGTAGCCGTGGAGGACGGCAAAGTAGTGGGAAGCATTCTCTGCGGGCACGACGGGAGGCGGGGATGCCTTTATCATGTGTGCGTGGACGAGGCGTACCGGCGTCACGGCATCGGGAAAGATATGGTTGTCCATGCAATGAAGGCGCTGAGAGAAGAAAAGATTAATAAAGTATCCCTTATTGCATTTACGAAAAATGATATCGGGAATGCGTTCTGGAACACAATAGGGTGGACGGAAAGACTGGATTTGAACTACTATGATTTTACGCTGAATGAGGCGAATATAACTGCGTTTAATGAGCAATAGATGTACAGAAAGGAGTCAGAAGAGATGGAGATCAAAAAGATAGAGGGCGGCGTGACTGCGGCGAAGGGGTTTCAGGCTGCGGCGGCCGCGGCGGGCATCAAGTATCAGGGCAGGACGGATATGGCTCTGATATACAGCGAGAAGCCTTGTAAGACCGCAGGCACGTTTACCACAAATGTAGTGAAGGCAGCCCCGGTTCAGTGGGACCGGGCAGTGGTGGACAGCGGCGTGAAGTCCCAGGCTGTGATTGTAAACTCCGGAATTGCCAACGCGTGTACCGGGGAAGAGGGGATGAAATACTGTGAGGAGACTGCCGAAGAAGCGGCAAAGGTGCTGGGGGTTGACAAAGAGGGAGTCCTGGTAGGATCTACCGGAGTTATAGGCATGCAGATCCCCATTGACCGCTTAAAAGCAGGAATTAAAATGCTTGCCGATGCGAAGAAGACGGATCTTGAAAGCGGTACGGCGGCGGCCCGGGCGATCATGACCACGGATACGAAGAAGAAGGAGACAGCAGTTTCCTTTGAAGTCGGCGGAGTGACGGTGACAATCGGCGGTATGGCAAAGGGTTCCGGGATGATCCATCCGAATATGTGCACTATGCTTTCCTTTATCACAACGGATGCAAAGATTTCAAAAAAGGCGCTTGTGGCAGCGTTAAAGAGTGATGTGGAGGACACGTACAATATGATCTCTGTAGACGGGGATACTTCCACAAACGACACAGTGCTCCTGCTGGCAAACGGCATGGCGGGAAATCCCAAGATCAAGATGGGGACGCCGGAGTTTGAACAGTTCAAAGCAGCGCTTCACTGCGTCAACGAGACGCTGGCAAAGAAAATGGCAGGTGACGGCGAGGGTGCGACCGCGCTCTTTGAGGCGAAGATCATCGGAGCATCCACGAAGGAACAGGCCAAAACGCTGGCGAAATCCATCGTCTGCTCCAACCTGACCAAAGCGGCTATCGCCGGACACGACGCGAACTGGGGGAGAATCCTGTGCGCGATGGGATATTCAGGGGCACAGTTCGATCCGGAGAAGGTGGATCTGTACTTTGAGAGCGCGGCCGGAAAGCTCAAAATCATAGAGAATGGAACTGCAACAGACTACAGCGAGGAAAAGGCGACAGAGATCCTTTCCCAGCCGGAAGTCACGGCCACAGTGGACATCAAGGAAGGAGATCAGGAGGCGGCTGCATGGGGCTGCGACCTGACCCACGGATATATTGACATTAACGCAGATTACAGAAGTTGATGCGCGCGCCATCAGATGTGGAAACAGCTGCTATCAGGTGCGGAAACAGTTGCCATCAGGTGCGGAAATAACTGATATAATTGGAAAAAGAATATTACAGGCAGGATGACAGGAGAAAAAAGATGAATGATAATATGCAGAAATATCTGGATAAAGCGCAGGTGCTTATCGAAGCCCTTCCTTATATTCAACGGTTTAACAGGAAAATTATTGTGGTGAAATACGGCGGCAGCGCCATGGTGGACGAGAGCTTAAAGCGCCGCGTTATTGAGGACGTGACGCTGCTCAAGCTCTGCGGATTCAAGCCGATCATCGTACATGGCGGAGGCAAGGAGATCAGCAAATGGGTCGGAAAAGTCGGTATGGAGCCGAAGTTTATCAATGGCCTGCGTGTGACCGATGAGGAGACGATGGAGATTGCGGAGATGGTGCTGGGCCGTGTGAACAAAAGTCTGGTACAGCTTGTGGAGAGCCTGGGCGTACGCGCAATCGGCGTGAGCGGTAAGGACGGAGCCATGCTTAAAGTGGAGAAGAAGTATTCGGATGGCCGGGATATCGGTTATGTGGGAGAAATCAAAGAAGTGAATGCAGAGATTCTCCGGGATCTCCTGGAAAAAGATTTCCTTCCGATTGTCTGCCCGGTTGGACTGGATGACGACTTTAATACATATAATATTAATGCGGACGATGCGGCCTGCGCGATCGCCCGGGCCATGAAAGCGGAGAAGCTGGCATTCCTGACGGATATCGAGGGAGTATACAAGGATCCGGATGATCCGTCCAGCCTGATCTCAGAGCTGGAAGTGAAAGATGCAAAGAAGCTGATGGAAGACGGATATATCGGCGGTGGGATGCTCCCGAAGCTTCAGAACTGCATTGACGCTATTGAAAACGGCGTCTCCCGGGTGCATATCCTGGACGGAAGGATTCCTCACTGTCTCCTTCTTGAGATCTTTACAAACAGGGGAATCGGCACAGCGATATTAAATCAAAAAGAAAGCAGGTATTACAATGGTGAATGAAAAGATAAAGGCAGCGGAGGAAAACCTGATTCATGTGTACAACCGTTTCCCCATCGCACTGGATCACGGAGAGGGAATGTATGTGTATGATACAGAGGGAAAAGAGTATCTGGACTTTGCGGCAGGATTTGCAGTGACCGGCCTCGGATACGGCAACAGAGAGCTGAATGAAGCGTTAAAGGCGCAGATTGACAAGCTGTATCACATCTCAAATCTCTATTACCATGAAAGCTGCGGCGAGGCGGCCAGAGAGCTGAACCGGATCAGCGGCATGGACAGGGTGTTCTTTACAAACAGTGGCAGCGAGGCAAATGAGGGCGCGTTAAAGGCGGCGAGACGATATGCTTATACAAAAGGAACCGGAAGGTATGAGTTCATTGCCATGGAACATTCCTTCCACGGCAGAAGTTTCGGCGCAGTGTCCGTGACCGGGCACGATGCCTACCGCGAGCCGTTTGAGCCTGTGGTGCCGGGGGGAAAATTCGCGAAGTTTAACGATCTTAACAGCGTGAAAGCACTTGTAAATGACAAGACATGTGCGATTATTTTAGAGCCCCTCCAGGGCGAGGGCGGGATTAATCTCGCCACACAGGAATTTATGGAGGGAATCCGTAAGATCTGTGATGAGAACGATATCCTTATGATCTGTGATGAAGTACAGTGCGGCATGGGAAGAACCGGAAGCATGTTCGCATGGCAGGGATTTGGCGTGAAGCCGGATATTATGACCATGGCAAAGGCAATAGGAAACGGAATCCCTGTGGGAGCCTTTGCCATGACGGAACGGGTTGCCCAATATTCCTTGAAGCCGGGAGATCACGGCGCGACTTACGGGGGGAATCCGCTGGCATGTACTGCGGTAAAGACTGTGATTAAGATCTTTGAGCGGGACGATATTGTGGGGCATGTCAACAAGGTGGCCCCCTATCTGACAAAACGTCTGGACGAGCTTGCGGAGCAGACAGACTGCATCACAGAGCGGAAAGGAAAAGGCCTGATGCAGGGAATTGCGCTCTCAAAGCCTGTCGCGCAGGTGAATCAAAAGGCCGTGGAAGAAGGCCTGCTTGTGATTCAGGCGGAGGGGAATGTGCTCCGGCTTCTTCCGCCTCTGATTGTGGAAGAGAAGCACATCGATGAGATGATTCAAAAGCTGAAGAAGGCTCTGGCATAAATATTGCGCCTCAGGGCACAGAAGACAGGAGAAGCGCATAAGAAACCGGTCATGGGACATACTAATGTGTAATAGAGTACGCTGCGAAAAAGCAGGGAACTGCACGGAGGTATGGAAGATGACTGGTTTTTTAATTGCCCTGTTATCCGGGGCGCTGATGAGCATTCAGGGAGTATTTAACACGCAGGTGACAAAGACGACAGGGGTATGGGTCAGCAACGGCTGGGTGCAGCTCACCGCCTTTGCGGTCTGTCTCGCGGTGTGGTTCTTTACCGGGCGCGACAGCGTGACAGCGATTGCCCGGGTAGAGCCGAAATACATGCTTTTAGGTGGTGTGATCGGAGCGGGGATCACCTGGACTGTAATTAAGAGCATTGACGCCCTGGGCCCGGCAAAGTCTGCCCTGCTGATCGTGATCGCGCAGCTGGCGGTTGCCTATCTGATCCAGCTGTTCGGGCTGTTCGGCATGGACAGGGAACCGCTGGACTGGAGAAAGGTGGGCGGGCTTCTGCTCGCTATAGCCGGTATAACTATTTTCCAGTGGGAGTAGCGGGGGCCGCCGGAACATCAGGAAAAGGGAAGTTAGGAGAGTGGACGGGAAATAGGAAAAGCACATTGCTGTAACAAAAATGTAATAAGTCTGTAATTATGTAACAAACAATTAATTGTCTATTGTAATTCCGATAAAAATTCGTTACAATATTATTGTCCGGCATAAAAAGGGGATTTCTCCCGGTAAAAGAGAGGGAGAAATATTATGTCAGAGAAAAACAGCAATAAATATAAAATGAAATCAGGAACAGGAGCCGCGCTTGCAGTGGCTCTGGCTGTTCTGTTCTGCTTTTTTTCAGCCGGCTGTGCGGAAGAACAGGAGGACAGCCTTGAAGAGCTCAGCATTTCTGCGGAGAATGATTCAGAAGAGAGCAGTCCCGAAGGAACGGGGAAAGATGGATCTGCAGCAGAAGAGACAGGGGACAGCTCGGATCCCTCACAGAATGCAGGCAGTGCGGATGCACAGGATACGCGAGAGAAAGTCTATGTGTATGTGTGCGGGGCGGTGAACGCTCCGGGAGTATATGAATTAAGAAGCGGCGCCCGGGTGTTTGAAGCGATACAGCTTGCCGGAGGTCTGACCGGGGAGGCGGCTCCGGATGCGGTGAACCAGGCGAGAACCGTATCGGACGGAGAGCAGATCCGGGTTCCGACCGCACAGGAATTTCAGGAACAGGGCGCAGGGGTTGGGGAAACCGTAACCGAAGGATCGGAGAATAAAAAAGTAAATATTAATACGGCCGGAAAAGAGGAGCTTATGACCCTTACCGGGATCGGCGAGTCGAAAGCACAGAGTATTCTGGACTACAGGGAAGAGAACGGAAAGTTCGGAAGTATTGAGGAACTGATGCAGATACAGGGGATCAAGGAAGGCGTATTTAATAAAATAAAAGATGACATAACGGTTTAAAACAGGAGTCGGAAAAGAGGAGTATGGGTAAGAAAATTTTGGTTGTAGATGATGAAAAGCTGATCGTGAAAGGGATTCGGTTCAGTCTGGAACAGGAGGGCATGGAAGTGGACTGTGCCTATGACGGCGAGGAAGCGCTCGAGTATGCGAAAAACTGCGAATATGACCTGGTTCTTCTGGATGTGATGCTGCCGAAAATGGACGGGTTCCAGGTGTGCCAGCAGATCAGAGAATTCTCTGACATGCCGGTGGTGATGCTGACAGCCAAGAGTGAGGATATGGATAAGATACTGGGACTGGAATACGGCGCGGATGATTATATCACAAAGCCGTTCAATATCCTGGAAGTAAAGGCGAGGATCAAGGCGATCATGCGCCGCACTTCCAAGCGGAAAGAACCGGCGGGAAGCCCGGTACTCATAAAAGGAAATATGAAGATCGACTGTGAGAGCAGGAGAGTATTTATCGGAGACCGGGAGATTAATCTGACGGCAAAAGAGTTCGATGTTCTGGAACTTCTGGCCATGAATCCGAACAAAGTGTACAGCAGGGAGAATCTTCTCAATCTTGTGTGGGGATATGATTATCCGGGCGACGCGAGAACTGTGGATGTCCATATCCGGCGGCTTCGGGAGAAGATTGAGTTAAATCCGAGCGAACCAAAATATGTACATACAAAGTGGGGAGTGGGTTATTATTTCCAGGGCTAAAGGTCATTTCAGACTCAGAGACAAAATCTTTAAGAACATGCGGTTCCGGCTGATATTGATCGTCATGCTGGCAGGGCTCCTGCCATGCATGGCGGTGCTCTTCGGAATCGCAAAATTCTATGAATCACGGGCAGTAGAGCTTCGTACTGCGGAAATCCAGAACCAGTGTACAATTCTGTGCGATCAGCTGAACAGCTATGGATACCTTACGGATCCTTCGTCTGAGCTGATCAATGCGAGCCTGACGCAGCTTACAAATATATACAGCGGACGGGTCATGATTATTGACAAGAACTTAAATGTAGTCACAGATACATACGGGCTGGATGAAGGGAAAACCGATGTCTCTGAAAATGTGGTCCGTTGTATGCGGGGAGAGACAACGAATTATTATGACAGGGACAGCCACTATATTGAAGTGACTTCCCCCATTATGGATGTGGCCGGGGAAAATGTGGCCGGTGTCATGCTTGCCAGTGTTTCCACAGACAGCATAGAGGTTACTCTCCAGGTATTCTATACTCACGGGGGCTTAATTATAGCCATTGTCCTGCTTGTGCTTGCCATACTTGCCGTGTTTTCTGCAGACGGCATGGTACGCCCTCTCCACAAGATTACAGGGGCGATTGAGAATGTAAGCGAGGGGTACAGTGACGATGTGCTGCATGTGGACACATTTACGGAGACAAGGCAGCTAAGCGAGGCTTTTAATAAGATGCTCGGGAGGCTCAAACTTCTGGACGAATCCAGGGAGGAGTTCGTCTCCAACGTGTCCCACGAGCTGAAAACGCCGATGACTTCCATGAAGGTGCTGGCGGACTCTCTTCTGGAGCAGGAGAATGTTCCTGTGGAGATGTACCAGGAGTTTATGGGAGACATTGCAAAGGAGATCGACCGGGAGAACCAGATCATAACAGACCTGCTCTCCCTTGTGAAAATGGACCGGAGCGGGCAGACCATGAATATCCAGTCTGTCAATATTAATGAACTGCTGGAGCAGATTTTAAAGCGGTTAAAGCCTATCGCGGAGAAACAGTCCGTGGAAATAGTCCTGGAGACATTCCGCCCGGTGAATGCGGAGATTGATGAGATGAAGTTTACCCTGGCGGTGTCAAATCTTGTGGAGAATGCCATCAAGTACAACCGGGAGAACGGCTGGGTACATGTTTCACTGAACGCTGACCACAAGTATTTCTATGTGAAGGTGGAGGATTCCGGAATCGGTATTCCGGAGGAAGACCAGGAACATATCTTCGAGCGCTTTTACCGTGTGGACAAGTCCCGCTCGAGGGAGATCGGCGGGACAGGCCTCGGACTTGCTATTGCCAGGAGCGCGGTGATCGTTCACAGAGGCTCAATTCGCGTCTACAGCAATAAGGGGGAGGGGACTACATTTACAGTAAGGATTCCTTTAACCTACGTGGCAGGATAGGAGGGCCGTGAACAGTAACGGATAGGAGGACAGGATGAGGAAGAAGAAAAATATATTCGTGATATGCCTCTGCCTGGCGCTTGCTCTGGCACTGCCCGGATGTGCGAAACGGACAGGGGTCGGGAAAGATGATCCTTTCATTTACGCTCTGAATGGAGACAGAACCGGACTTATTAAGATCTCTTATGAGATTCCGGACGGGGACGTACAGGAAAAGGCCATGAGTGTTTTGGAAGAGTTAAAGAGACCGGCAGAAGATATCGACTACACGACCCCGATTCCAAAAGAGGTGGAGGTTCAGAAATGCAGCCTTCATGGCAGTATACTGGACGTGGATTTCAGTGGGGAGTATACAAAGATTGAACCGCTGGAGGAGAAGCTGATCCGGGCAGCTGTTGTCCAGTCGCTGATCCGGATCAGCGGGATTAATGCGGTTTCATTTACCGTGGATGAGGAGCCGCTCAAAGACAGAGACGGCCTGCTTGTGGGCCTGATGAACGCGGATGATTTCGTGGAGAATACAGGTTCATCCCCTACCACGTACCAGACGGACACTCTGACGCTTTACTTCGCGGATGAAAGCGGCAGCTATCTGGTGGCGGAAAAGAGGAATGTCAGATACAGCAGCAATGTGCCAAAGGAAAAGCTGATCGTGGAGAAACTGATGCAGGGTCCGGAGAGCAGCGACGCGTACCCTACGATCAATCCGGACGCAAATCTTTTGAGCGTTACGATAAAGGATGGAACCTGCTATGTGAATTTTGACAGTACTTTTCTGATGGGAACTTATGATATCCTGCCGGAACTGACAGTCTACTCGATCGTGAATTCTCTGACAGAGGGAACAGAGACGCAGAAAGTGCAGTTCACGATCAATGGAGAATCAAATGCCAAATACATGGAGGCTGTGGATCTTTCACAGCCTCTTGAGGAGAATGTTAATCTTATTGCAGACGCCGAATAAGCAGAGAAGATGGGAAAACGACCTCTTTGTGCGATATGCGTACTGTTTCTTATCGCGCAGGCCGTGAAGGTCAGCTTTTTTGGGTCGGAAGGAGCAGAGCCTTCCCCCCTGGAAAACGCCGCGGAAAAGGCGGCGGAGCTTACCTTAACCGGCACTGTGTACAGAATCGAAGAGAAAGCAAAGGTAACGGCGGTATTCGTAAAGGATGCTGCCGTAACAGTCTATGGGCATGAGGTGTATGAAGAACCTCAGATCATGGCCTATGTCAGGCAGGAACAGCTGCAACAACTGAAACAACAATTGGAACAACAATCACAACAGCCGGAACAACAATCACGGCGGTTGAAACAGGGATTAAAAATCGGGAACCGGATCCGTATGTCCGGCGAAGGACAGTGCTTTGAATCCGCCCGCAACCCGGGAAATTTCGATCAGAAAGTATACTATGCGAGACAGGGGATCCGCATCCTCATCTGGCCGGAGAGCCTGGAAGTGATCTCAGACGAGGTATGGCAGGTGCACCAGGTTTTGTCTGATCTCCGCTCGTCCTGGGATCAGCTGCTCATCCGTCACCTGGGAGACTACTACGGAGGCACAATGAGCGCAGTCCTGTTAGGGGAGAAAGGCGGACTGGACGCAGAGATGAAGAAGCTCTATCAGAAGAATGGGATCGGGCACCTGCTGGCCATCTCAGGTGTTCAAACTTTATTCTTGGCATAAATGTAAATTTGAAAAAGCCCGGAAATACGCCGTTTCTGGCAAGTTAGATGTCCTTTATTTACATATTTTTTCTGCAATTTTCAGCTTCATTTTTTGCGATTGTCCTTTTAAGGACTTCAAGGGGGTAGAAGGTTTCTTACAAAAAATGGCGAAAGTATGTAATATTATGGCAAAAATACAATTTAACAGAAGGGAGAAATACAAAGATGGGGATAGTTACAATTCGTTATTATAATGTATGGTTTTATTTACACTTACAATCGGAATTAGATGTGGTGAAGTTTTCATATTTATCAAAACGTATAGAAGCGGGTGACAGTTTTAGAATGAGAGATATATATAAGTGGTGTGCTATGCAAAAAATAAAATATAGAACAAAGTTTGTATATAGAAAGGACTTTCCAGTAACAGCAAATTTTTGGAATTTTTATTCTTATCTACGTTCAAAAATCGAACATTATATGTTTTGTAAAACTATTCAAATGTGAATTTCCTCACGGCTGGACTTATAATGTGTTGTATTATTGATATTTAGCATATCTGACACTTCCATTAAGAAGTAGCAGATGGAAGAACTGGATACAGTGAGATCATTGAAAAACATTCTCAGTGAAACAGTATACATTTAAAATGGCTTATACTAGAACAACACGAAGTAAAATAAGGAGCATGAGTGGTCAACAGATGCTCCCTACATTCTATAAGCTATTGTATTCGCCTTTTAGTTTTATTGCACGTTTGATTTGTGAGCGAACATTTACTGATAACAGTTTGTAGTTATCTTGTTGCTCTAAAGAAAAAAGATAAAATGCATCAGCCTGCCCTGCTGAAGAGAGTATTCGTTCTGCTCGTTTACATCTGGACACAACATCACGAGCTGATCGAGGTGAATAATTTTTTTCGGAAACCAACCACTCTTGAAAAGAGATTTTTTTTTCGGATTTATGTTTTCCCTGAATATATTGTATTAGTGATGTAGCAACAAATTCCGCCAGTTTAACAGGAACAGCATTGCCAATCATCTGTTCGGTATCAGTTTTATTCCCTTCCCATATAAAAGTCTTAGGGAAGGTTTGAATCCATGACCTCTCTTCGGTTGTTAGAGAGCGTATATTATCATTCAGTTTACAAGCATCATTTGGATGTCCAGGATATCCTTTTGGAACGGGCCGGTTTACGCCTCGCATTGTAGGTGCAGGTTCATCAATAGAAAAGATTGCCCGACGATTATAGTTCCTTGGATGGCGGTAATAATATTCAAATCCAAGACTGTCTCCAAAATAGTTACGAAGTGTCATAGGTTTTTTACTTAACCGATTTTTAATAAGTTCGGAAAGTGCATTGTCCTCATCATCTAATATGCCGATGCAAAAGAAACGCTTTCTTTTTTGTGGGACACCGCATAAGCTGGCATCCAATACAACTTCGGTTAAGCCATATCCAGCCTTTTTAAAGACATTTCGTGCATATGCATATGCATGGCTTTTTTGGGCACGGTCTACGTTTTCCATTACAAAATATGGTGGTCTTATGCCATCGATAATGTCGGCAAAAGAACCGGTAAGACTTGCTCGTCCGGCCTCTATTCTCTTACCAGCATGAGAAAAATCTTGACATGGAGGTCCCCCAATGATTAAATTAGGATTGAATGTTGAAATCGTTTTAATAGCAGATGATGTATCGGACAAATCCATTCTAATAACTGGATGCTTAAAATTAAGTTCATAGCAATGAGCAGCCACATTCCAATATTCGAAAGCGGCTCTTACATCAATGCCGGCATTCTGGAAACCGAGGGATAACCCTCCGCAGCCAGCAAATAAGTCAACAGCACATAGCATAACAAATCCCCCTATTCAAATTAAGAAAAGTGTGCTATAATTATACAAATAGACAGAATTAACGATATGACTTTATTATAATATATTTTGATTATGACGTCAAGTAATTGACGTCATTTGATGGCCATAGGAGGTATTTTTATGCCAAGTGGTTTATTCGGAATAGAACACTCTAATCGATCGCAGAATGATCATTGGGGGAAGAATTGCTTTAATTCCAGCTTTCCTGCCGCAATGGCGAGTTATATGTTAGAGAATAATATACCGGCAATTTACATAAGCCTCGATATTTTGGATGACAAACCAACTGTTGTTTCTAAAGAAATTTCAATTAGAGAAGTTTTTAATTGTGGTAATTTACATGCAAATCAATTGTATTTTGCCTTTGAAAGTGTGTTTGAGCCATATCAGAAATATTCTTTTGATGCTATTGATGGTATCGATTTGGTAATTAGAGATTTACAAGGGCAGTATTTAGCACCTCTAGAGGTTAAATTAACTGTCTTGCCAGATAATACTACATATAAGAAAACGGAAGAAAACTGGGGGTCCGAAATGGTAGTGCGTTCGGCAACGACTTCCTATTGCGCTCTTGGTATGTATGATGCAGTTTGGCAGGAGGCACATAAAGTAAGAGAGATATTCGAGGAGGCTTGTTCTTCCATACAAAGTTGGGATAACGATTTTGAAATGACTCATAAAATACCATCGCTCTGTAAAAGTATTGATGAATTTCAAAAAAGTTATTACACTCGACAAAAACCTCTACTCATGCAAACGTTGTGGAAAACACAAGGAAAATCACCACTTTTGGCTGATCAGGCATTCGATATAGTAATTTGGAGTGATTATGCATTTTCTCGTTTGTTTATTGACAGTTCCTATGAGGTTACCTCTACCATGAGCAGACCTATGCGTGCATCGGCAAGATTAGCCAGATGTTTGTGGGAACTTAGTAAGTCTGGGAAAATAAGGGTAGTTGATATTTATCGCCAGATGGCTTTTGGAAACCAAACAGACAAGGAGTTTTCTGTGCCGGGTAATAGATGGAAAACTTATGTTACTTCTCATCGAACGGCGAGACCGATTTTACCGAAAGAGGCTGTTAATTCTATCATAGAAGATGGATATATAGAGCTTTTGAGCCCAGAACGCAGATTTGATCAGACATTGTATTTCACAGTAAGAAATCATAATTGATTTAAGGGATCACCTATGAGGGTGATCCCTTTCTGCAAGCGCATTTGTTATTCGGGTGAGTGCTATCATCTGGTTCTTTTTTTTAAGTTCACATTCCCATATTCGAACTACAATCCAACCTCGGTTTTCAAATAGAGCAGTAACTTCTTTGTCATGACGTATATTCCGTTCACGTTTTTTTTGCCAGTAATCTGAATGAGATGATGGCTTCGTGTTGCGACAGTCATGTCCATGCCAGAAGCAACCATCGACGAAAATGGCGATTTTTTTAGAAAGAAATACAAAATCTGGATGTCCCTTAACCTTGTAGTTCCTACGCCAGCCTGTGATTCCATTTTCACGCATCAATTTAATTAATTTCAATTCTGTTGATTTGTTTCCGCTGGAATGCACTTTTTTCATAATATTTGAACGCTCCTGTTCAGTAAATACGTCTGCCATACTAATCTCCATTCCGTCACCATGCAGTTGATGACACAAATAGTAATGAAAGTGATTCTTACCTCCAAATTTTCGTGTTACAAGAGACCGGATTACATAGATATCCTGGTATCAGTATTAGATGCGTCACTTTTGCTTATTGATGTGCAGGTGTGCTTCTTTACTCAGATGGGAATATTTTTTATGCGGTTCATTATGCAAGCCCGATTTGTATCTATTCCGCATTTTTTGTCCAATCTACTTTTTAGCACTACATTGCCACTTCCTATTCTACAATCAGTACCCAATGTTATACCTATAATTCTGTTGATTGATACATCATACCATATATCCTTCACCTAGACCGTTGGTTTTGGTTGCTGTCGCTTACTGAATATCAGTTACATAGTCAATATCATATTTGTACCATCTTTCCATGTGACTTATCATAGCAACATGATTCTATTCTTGCAGAATTCTACTGTGACATTCACATAATTCTTTATAATATTTATAATGACTTCTTATGGATTACAACGTCCACACGGTTCATAGCCCATTGCAATGACTTCATCCTTTGTTCCAGTGAATTCCTCTTTATTGCTGTCGCTCATTTGATCTACACTGGAGCAGGAAGGATCGTGGAACTTATGGGAATTGGTATTCAAAATATAGGTGACTTCTCCGCTTTCTACAGAACTGGATGGAGAGCTACTCGGCGTTTCGGTTCCAGAGCCAGTATCCAGCCAGCTTTCACCGGTAGCATAATCAATTCCAACACCGGGCTGCGCATTGTAGCAATAAACATTAAAGAGAATGCCTTCCCCATTATCCTCTACAGATTTGGCCTCCATGTGAATGCCGCTAGCCACCAGATTATTTCCTTCAAAAATTGGAGTGACACGATATAGGACATGGTTCCCGGTTTCTTTTATGTAGTCGGCAACCATATTTTCAAACGGAAGCATCCCCTCTACATTCAAATATCGAGTACCTGTGATCAGGTTGTTTGCATTGGCATTTTCCGCTGTAAGCTGATAGCCGATCAGATGGCAGCGGTTATATAAATACTTCCCATCCACACAATCATATTTTACAGTGTGCCAACCGGACGGTTTTACTTGTCCGATGGAGCCACGATCCTCGGTTGGCATTAGATCTGTCCCGATGCAGGCATATGCAACACCGCAGCGTCCAAGTGAATCCAAACTACTGTATTCTTCGAAAGAAGAAGTTGTGAGATCAGCGTCCGTAAAATATGGGACGTTATTGTTGATAGCGACATACGGTTCTCCTGAAAATGCCGGGATACTGCCTAGATCTATGGCCGTGGTGGTTTCAGGAGCAGGCTGTGTATCTTCTTGCGGAGTAGGCTCCTCAGTTGAGGTAGTTGTTGTCTGCGATGAAGTACTTGGAGTATTGTCAGCATCTGCAGTTGTTCCACTGCATCCGGTAAAACAAAGAAGAACTGCCAGTAAAAGAGGCAGGAATGTCTTTTGCAGTTTACGCATGGTCATATACCTCCATTGTAATTTTTTCATGGGAAGATCCGGCGAAGTCCTCTGTATGGCTCAATTTCCATTCCGGTTTTTGCACATCAATATCGAAATAGAAATCACCGGGATACTTCCGGTTCCATTTAAAGAGAATGATCTGTTCGGCCCACTTTTCAAAATGTGCGACAGATATATCCTCCACGAAACAATACTCGCCGGGAGCGGCCTCCCACATAAAGCGATCATCTATATTCAGTTGTGGAACGGTACAACCATCAAACTGTTTGGCAGAGTAGTGATCCATCCACAGCAGCTTGCCAGCGGTCAGCGACAGGATTTTTTCACGTAGTACCTTGTCCTGACTCTGGCGGCGATGGTTGAACATCATGCCGTTTCTATCGTCAACGGCAGCGATTATTATCATAGTGATACCTTCTTTCTTGGCCGGATCAGATATGAATTTTTCTGAAAAACCGGCTGTCTGGATCATACGGGATATTGAAATCATATCCCAGTTTATTCATTTCCTGCAATTTGATCAGCATAAGATTGATGTCTGATCCCATCTGCTGGGCAATCTGTACAACATCGTAGCCGGAACGGGCTAAGTCATATACTTCTTCATTATCCAAAAGAATATGGGAAGCGAAAGCATTCGCCTCGTATTCCGTGGTGTCCTTCATCTGGAAAAGTGTAAATTCTTTTAATCCGTCTTTTGATTCTTTTGCCCGATCCCGGTGTTCTGCGTCATGCCCTAATTCATGGGCAATCACCATCTGACGGAGATAATGCTCCATCCGGGGATTCAGAAAAATGAGACGGTGGTTCCAGCGGAAGGTGTACATACCGAGCAGGTCTTGAAAGGATGGTTCGTCAAAAATCCATATGCCGATATCCTTTGCGATTTTTTCCGCATCTCTTGTTCCGGTCTGGCGGACAAGAGCATTTGCCTTTTGGTAAATAGCCTTTGAGTTCAATTTTACACCTCCTCAATCGTATCATACCAAAATAGATGTCCAATAATCAGGACTCAGATTTCTGGCGATACTTCTTCGGGGTGTATTTTTTATTGTCTTCTTTGCAGGCCCAGTAGGCTTTCTGCAGCGCAAGCATGACGGCATCTTTATCTTCTTCGGATAGTTCACCGCCAGCAAACATCCCGGACAATTCCGTGACCAGCTGCTCTGCCTGATGCTTTCCTCTGGAGCCGTAGCGTTCTGCTGCGCTTGTAACAAAGTTCTCATCTTCAGTTAAAAGATAATTCTGATCCACGTCAAAAAAATCTGCCAGCCGAGAATAGACTTCTCGGTTTCTCGGATATCTTCCTTCCTGTTCATAACTTATATAAGTTCTTCTGGAAATACCACACGCTTTTGCGGTTTCTTCTTGGGACGCACCTTTATTTGTGCGGAGTTGTTTAATCTTTTCTCCGAATTTCATAATTGCCTCCTTCTTATAGTGAAAATGAATTGCATATTCGCTCTTGACAAGTGCGATTGAATTGTCTATAATCGAATATGTGAAACTTAATTACACATTTATTGTAATTTGATTGCACATATTTGTCAAGAGAGAGGATGAAATAAAGTCGGAAAAATCATATTACAAGGCGATCTGAACTGTTTTATGACTTTGTGGAAAGATGCTACATCTTAATCAATAGGGAAGGTCGTAGTACTGTATGGCGTAGCTGAGAACAGGCAAAGTATAGAGCAAGCAAAATTGAAAACTGACAACTGGCGATAAAAGAAAAAAGAACAAATATGAGGCATTTTAGGAAAAGTGGTGTGCAGTGTTGTTGTGCTTGGAATGATGTACAAACAAGCCGAGAAAAGAAAATATGCTTGACAAATAAATAAAAAAATGTAAAAATATAAGACAAATAAAAATAAAGGAGGCGTTTACCTTGACAGATAATGTGAGCGTTACAGATTTTCCGAGCGATGAGATGGTTATCCGCAGATTGGTTCGGGCAATCCAGAAAGCCATTGAAGAAGATATCCCGGAGTTTTGCCGAGAAAACCATATGGAGACAATGAACAGTGTGCGTTATATTCGTGGCGATAAGATAAATGAAAATATCCGAAATCTGGTGATATCAGATGATATCATGTTGATTTCGTTTCGACGCTATTCTTGGGATGGAAGAATGATTATCGACCAGAAGAATCGAATCAGTTATACTGTGACTACCAAACAGAATTTGGAGGCTATCCCCAAGAAAAAGGATCGCAAATGTCCGCATTTCTTGCAGTCTATCTTAGCAGTGGAAAACGGAGATTTACAAGGACAGTATGTACAGCAGACACTTTTCTCACTGGAACAGTTTGAAGAGGATGTTCTGGAGGATGACTACATGAAAATCGTGGCTGGTATTCTCAGCCCTGATTCCGGTTATCATCATTATGTCGTGACCTATGAGTTTGAGCGCAGTAATTTATTAGAAGTAAAGCTGGTCCTGTTGGACAGAGGATTCAATGTGGTTAGTGAGCTTGACGTAAGTGATTTTATCAAACCGGATTTTGGTTTACTTACGGCAGAGCAACCGGATACGACAGAACATATGACAGAGTTGCCTAAATCTGCAAGGAGTTTGGTTGCTATTAAGTCCGGTATCCGTCCTAGCCTCATTGAACTGGAGGAGGAAAATCAGGCATAACATAAACCGAGGAGATAAATACAATGGACAGAAATGGATTTAGAGGAGAACGGCTGAAAAATGCCCGACTATTCAGAGGTATCACTTTAAGTGAACTTGCTGAACGGACAGGTATCAGTAAACAGTCAATTTCCCAATATGAAAATGGCAGTACTCCCGATATACAGCGCGTGATTGTAATGGCGCATGAGCTGGAGTTCCCGCCAGAATATTTTCTGCAGGAGGATTCCTGCAAAACAGTGACGGAAGTGACGTACTTCCGTTCGCTGGCAACAGCAACAAAAATGAGCCGTACTTCACAGAGCATTAAGCTAGAATATGTGGCGAAAATGTTTGAGATACTGGCTCAGTATGTATCCTTCCCAACTTTGAATCTGCCGGAGGTGGAATTTACAGGAAGTGATGATGAATTTGATGATGCAGGGCAGAAAGCCATGCAGGAGGAAATTGAGTCGATTGCATTGAAAGTACGGGAGCATTGGCATCTTGATCTAGCTCCTATAAAAGATATTCAGCTTATTCTTGAGGAAAACGGCATCATTGTAACGGGATTTGATACCAAGGATGGAAAGATTGATGCCTTCAGTCAGAGAACCCTCATTGATGATGGGGATGTATTCTTTGTAGCCGTTGCACTTGGTGAGAAACCGAAAGGACGTATTTTCTTTGATATGGCACATGAGCTTGGGCATATTTTACTTCATCCGTGGAGCGAGAGTCTCGATCTTATCAGCAAAGAGGAGTTTAAAATGAGGGAAACGCAGGCAAATATGTTTGCAAGCGCATTCCTTCTGCCGAGAGAGTCGTTTCTTCAGGAAATTCAGGCGTATCCGACCGATTTAAATTATTATCTGCATCTGAAGAAGAGATGGAACTGCTCTATGCAGGCCATGATTTATCGAGCCCATCAGCTGGGTGCGATAACGGACAATCAATACCAGTATATGATGCGCCAGGTTTCCAAAAAGGGTTGGCGCACAAAAGAGCCAGGTGACACTCCGTATTTCTTAAATGAGAACATTTTTCAAGGGGCGATAGATGTGCTGTTTGAAGCAGAATACCTGAATCCCGCTACACTGCTACGTTTGTTCAAAAAATACGGTGTGACGCTGTATGCTCAAGACATTGAGGAACTTCTTCATCTGCGGAAAGATACACTTAAGGTGGAAAGCGATTCCCCTCGTATTATACAGCTTAAGAGACCCACGATGGAGGTAGATAATGCTGAAAGCAAGAAGCAGGAAGACTAAGAAAAAGCTGGCCTGCCCGGTCTGTGGGTTCGGGCGGCTGATTGATGCTAGCATTGATAATGTCTCTGAATTGAAAGCAGAGTCGGAAATTACAGATGACTGGAAACCTGATTATTTTCAGAAATGCCCACAGTGTAAAAATCAGATAGGAATCCGAAAGATCGAATAGTACCCTGTACAGCGCACGATGCAGTGACATACGAGCCTGACGAGTAGCTTTTAAAGTTATTCGTCAGGCTCTTTTTTTGTCCTTTTTTATGCAAAGCAATGCCAGATAACTGTACTGGAACATGGGGCGGTGCGAACAAAAATCTTTAGGAAAATTTTTTAAAGCGGGCAAAAGGTGTCCGGTTTAACTCCTAGATTATAGACAACGAAGCGAAAGGAGGTGTGAACACGATGAGACCCAATGAACGGCGGGCGGCAATTCTGGATGCGCTTTGCATCCGCAGGCAGGATACGATAGCCAATCTGGCAGAAGAATTCGGCGTGAATGAAAAGACGATCCGCCGGGATATTGAGGAATTGTCGTGTTCATACCCCATTGAGACAGTTCGTGGCCGCTACGGCGGAGGAGTGAAGGTGATGGATTGGTACCACCAGAACCGTAAAACACTCTCCCCGGAACAGGTGACACTTCTGAAAAAGCTGGCTCCGGGATTGGAAGGCCACAATCTCGAAGTCCTAAACAGCATTATTTCTCAGTTCGCTCCGTACTAACACACGGGAGCACCCCCCCCCCCGAATGATTATGAAAGGCATAGGTGATTGAACATGAAAAAAGTATTTATCTGCTCACCTTACAGGGGCGATATAAAAACCAACACTCGGAGAGCAAAATGGGTTGCCCGTATTGTGGTTGGATGCGGATACCTTCCTATAGTTCCACATCTTTATTTCCCAACTTTCTTGGATGAGTTCGATGAACACGAGCGTATCGAAGGTATCAAGTTGGGTATTGAACTTATGAAAGGCGTAGATGAAATCTGGGTAGTAGGGACTATTATCACTGCGGGTATGGCTTTCGAACTGAATGTTGCAAAGAAGTATTGCATCCCTGTTCGGCTCTATGATGAAGATCTGCGAGAAATCGATCCAGAGACCATTAGTTTAGACAAGTGTATCACTGCCGATTACCAGAAAGTAGTGTACGGTCTGAAATTTGCGTAAGAAAGGATGCCATATATGAATGAAATTTATAAGACCCTCGCTGAAGGGTATGAAAAGTTGGCCGCTGGTTACCGTGCTTTGGCGAAAGACCAGAAGGATGAAAAAGGAGCAATGCCTGATCCAGCGGTGCAGACAGAACCGGAAAAGAAACCGATTGCCATTGAAGATGTCAGGGCAGTATTAGCCGCCAAGACACAGGCCGGAAAGCGCAGAGAAGTAAAGGAACTTCTTCTGAAATACGATTCTGGGAAGCTTTCTGGTGTAAATCCGGAAAACTATGCGGCACTTTTGGCCGATGCGGAGGCGCTCTGATGGGCGCTCATGCACGGTTCTCTCCCTCGGCGGCAAACCGCCTCATCCATTGCCCGCCCTCTCTGGTGCTGGGAGAGGCGTTTCAGGAGGAAGAGAGTCCGTATGCAGCGGAAGGCTCTGCTGGTCATGCGCTGGCAGAACACTTGATAAAAAAGCATCTGAAACAACAGACTCGCCGCCCGGTATCCGATTACTATTCCGATGACCTGCTGGAGGCGGTGGACGATTACGTCAGTTTTGTGATCGGCGAGATCGAAGAGGCAAAAAGACAGTGTGCTGATCCGGTCTTCTCCGTGGAACAGAAGGTGGATATTTCCGATTACGTGCCGGACTGTTTCGGAACGGCGGATATGGTGATCGTGACGGACAAGCTGGTACACATCATTGACCTGAAGCTAGGAAAAGGCGTTCCGGTATATGCAGAAAAAAATCCACAGCTGATGATCTACGGGCTTGGCGTGTTGGAGATCGCAGAGATGCTTTTTCCAGTGGAGACAGTACGTCTGACCATCTTCCAGCCAAGGCTCTCTAATTCCAGCACTTGGGAGATCGCCCCGAAGGAACTGAAAGCATGGGGTGATGAGGTTCTCCGGCCTGCAGGGGAACTGGCTCTGAAAGGCGAAGGAAATTTAAGCGCCGGAAGCTGGTGCCGGTTCTGTAAAGCAAGGTTTACCTGCAGGCAGAGAGCCGAGGAAAATCTGAAGCTGGCCCAGATGGAATTTAAAGAACCTGCGCTTCTTACGGATGAGGAAATAGCGGAAGTATTGAAGCAGGCCGATGAACTTTCCAAATGGGCGGCCGATGTGTATGCCTACGCACAGGATCAGGCCATTGTCCATCACAAGCAGTGGAAAGGTTTCAAGCTGGTGATGGGAAAGAGCAACCGGAAATACACCTCGGAAGAAGAGGTCGCTGCAGCAGCAAAAGCCGCAGGCTATACCGATATTTATAAACACACCCTGCTTGGCATCACTGACATGGAGCGCCTGATGGGCAAAAAGGAGTTTGCCCGTATTCTCGGCCCATTGGTGTATAAGCCCACAGGAAAGATTACGCTTGTCCCGGAGTCGGACAAGCGGGAAGCCATTCAAACATCAACCGCAGAAGCGGATTTTCAGAAGGAGGACTAATCTATGTCTAAAAATATGAACCCTACCAAAGTAATCGTACCCTGCCGTTTTTCCTACCTGCACTGCTGGGAGCCGGATTCCGTCAATGGCGGCGATCCCAAGTACAGTGTCTCGGCGATTATTCCGAAGAGCGACACGAAAACCATCAACGCTATCAAAGCTGCCGTAGAGCAGGCCAAGAAGGACTCCATTTCCAAATGGGGTGGGAAGATTCCGGCCAACCTGAAACTGCCGCTTCGTGATGGAGATATTGACCGCCCGGAGGATGAAGCCTACGCCAACAGCTACTTCTTCAATGCGAACAGCCGTCAGGCTCCGCAGGTGGTGGATTCTCATGTACAGCCGATTCTGGATCAGAGCGAAGTGTATTCCGGCTGTTACGGAAAGATCAGCGTGACCTTCTACGGATATAACTCCAACGGAAACCGTGGGATCGCAGCTGGACTCGGCAATATTCAGAAACTGCGGGATGGAGAGAGCCTTGGCGGACGTACCACTGCGGCAGAAGATTTCGAGACGGAAGAGGACGAGGATTTCCTGTCCTGATTGATCTCAGACAGAGCGGGAGAAAACCTCTCCCCTCTGCCCTACATAAAAATGCCTCCGCTCGTCCGGCTGTATTCAGCAGTGAAGCGAAAGCCGGAAGCGGAGGACTTACCATTCGATTATTTCCTGAGTCCACTGGATCTGCGACCCCTGTTAACAGGACTATTATACTACACTTTACTTGAGTATGAAATACCGTAAAAGAAAAATTTTAGCGCAAATAAGGAGGGAAATCTTATGCCGATCCTGTCAATAGATATTGAAACTTATTCGGATGTGGATCTGTCCAAATGTGGCGTGTATGCCTATTCGGACAGTCCGAACTTTGAAATTTTACTCTTTGCTTATGCCTTTGATGAGGAGACAACACAGATCGTGGATCTTGCTTGTGGGGAGCAGCTTCCAGCAAGGGTACTGGCTGCCTTGGAAGATCCGGTAATTACGAAAGCAGCCTTCAATGCTCAATTTGAGCGTACCTGTATTTCTAAGTATCTGGGACGGAGACTCTCCCCTTCCGGGTGGCAGTGTACGGCTGTCCAGTCTGCCATGCTGGCCCTTCCCCTGTCTTTGGACAGCGTGGGCGAGGTGCTGAATATTCAGAGGAAAAAGCTGAAGGAGGGCGCTGACCTTGTGCGGTTTTTCTCTATGCCGTGTAAACCCACAAAGGCCAACGGCGGCCGGACACGGAACCGGCCGGAAGACGCACCGGAGAAATGGGAACGGTTCAAAACTTACTGTATCCGGGACGTGGATGCGGAGCGTGAGATCCGGCAGAAGCTGTGGAAGTTTCCCATCCCGGAATCCGAGATGGAACTGTACCGGATGGATCAGGAGATCAATGACCGTGGCATTCTGGTGGATCAGCAGCTGGTGGAGAATGCAGTTCTCTGCGATAACCAGTACCGCCAGATGGTCACGGCCAGAGCCTATGAACTGACCGGGCTTTCTAATCCCAACTCCCCGGTGCAGATCAAGGGCTGGCTTGCTGAGCATGGAGTGGAAGCGGAAAAGCTGGATAAAAAGACGGTCAAAGGGCTGATTTCGGAAACGGATGGAGAAGTACTGGAAGTATTAAAACTCCGGCTTTTGATGGCAAAGACCAGTGTAAAAAAGTATGAAGCCATTGAGCGCTCCGTCTGCTCGGACGGCCGGGTGCATGGTCTGCTCCAATTTTATGGGGCGAACCGCACGGGGCGCTGGGCCGGACGCTTGGTGCAGGTGCAAAACCTCCCCCAGAACCACATTCCGGATCTGGAGCTTGCCCGCAGTCTGGTAAAAGAGCAGCGGTTTGAAGATATGGATCTGCTTTATGCATCTACCCCAGAAGTATTGTCGGAACTGATCCGTACCGCCTTTGTGCCAAAGCCCGGATGCCGGTTCATCGTGGCAGACTTTTCCGCAATTGAGGCAAGGGTGCTGGCGTGGTTCGCCGGGGAGCAGTGGCGGCTTCACACCTTTGCGGAAGGCGGGGATATTTACTGTGCTTCCGCATCGAAGATGTTTGGCGTCCCGGTGGTGAAGCACGGTGTGAACGGCCATCTTCGGCAAAAGGGCAAGATTGCTGAGTTGGCACTTGGATACGGAGGCGCTGTTGGGGCGCTCACCTCAATGGGCGCTCTGGACATGGGAATGCAGGAAGAAGAACTGCAGCCGTTGGTGAGCCAGTGGAGGAATTCCAATCCCCATATCACAAAGTTCTGGTGGGATGTGGACGCAGCGGCAGTGAAGGCTGTAAAGGAGCGGACGAAGGTAGTGCTGGGAAACCTGTGCTTTACTTACCGTTCCGGCATCTTATTTGTCACCCTCCCCTCCGGCCGGAAGCTCTCTTATATCAAGCCCCGGATGACCCAGAACCGGTTCGGTCGGGAGAGCCTTTCCTACGAAGGTGTCGGGGAAAGCAAAAAGTGGATGCGGATTGAAACTTACGGCCCGAAGCTGGTGGAGAATATCGTGCAGGCCACAGCCCGTGACCTTTTGGCGCAGGCCATGCTCCGGCTTAGGAATCAAGGCTTTGACATTGTGATGCATATCCACGATGAAGCGGTATTGGAAGTTCCAGACGGTGTCTCCAGTGTAGAGGAAATCTGCCAGATCATGTCGGAGCAGCCGGACTGGGCGGCTGGTCTGCCCCTTCGTGCGGATGGTTACGAGTGTGCGTTTTATAAAAAAGATTAGAGGAGGATGCGCTATGGGGATCAGTTATAAGAATGGATCAGGCTGTCCTGATCCGACAGCCTATTATGCCGTACAGCATATGGAAGCGGAAGAAAAGAGGTTACACATCCGGTATCCAACCGGGCAGATGGTTTTGGAAATCGAGCGTTTCTTCCCCTGTACCGTTGCAAAAGCAAAGAAACTATCTCCGTTGCTCCGGCGGTACTGTGAAAAATCAGAAAAGGAAAAACTGCGGCAGTTTCTAACAAAACAAGAGATGAATTACCGCTCCCGGATAAAGGCGTATCAGAACCGGAAGAAAAAGACGGAAGATGAGTCAGAAAAGCGGGAACTGCAGCGCTGTATCCGGGAGTGGAAACAGATGCTGCAGAGGATAAAAAGAAACATGGAAATCTTGATAGAGGAGGGAACCGAATGATCCGACTGAGTATTGGCAACTCCAGAATGGAGAAACACTGGAACCTTGTGGAAATGGAACTGTCTGAGTTTAGAGAACGGATCTCCCACACCCGGCGGACGGCCGAGACGGTGGAGCAGTACCGGAAGCTGGGGAAGGCGAAGCAGGATGAGATCAAAGACGTGGGAGGTTTTGTCCTTGGCACTTTAAAAGGCGGCCGCCGGAAGAAGGACTGCGTTCTTACCCGTTCTGGCCTGTCGCTGGATATGGACTATGCAACAGAAGATATCATCGATCAGATTGAGATGTTCTTCTCTTTCCAGTGTTATGTGTACTCTACCCATAAGCACACACCGGAAAAGCCCCGTCTCCGCCTTATCATCCCGCTTTCCCGTGAGGTGACGCCGGATGAATACTGCGCCGTCTCCAGAAAAGTAGCGGAAGAGATCGGGATTGAACTTTTCGATGATACCACCTATGAACCGAGCAGGCTGATGTACTGGCCTTCCACCTCGTCCGATGGGGAGTTCGTGTTCCGGGAGATCACGGGAGACCTGCTCGATCCGGATGCGGTTCTGGCAAAATATACGGACTGGCATAATACAGCGGAGTGGCCGGTTTCCAAACGGCAGCAGACGATTGTACGCCGGGACATGAAAAAGCAGGCCGATCCGCTGGAAAAACCGGGCATGGTGGGAGCCTTCTGCCGTGCTTACAGTATCACGGAGGCAATCGATACCTTCCTGACGGATGTGTATAAACACAGCGCCATGTCCGGCCGATACGATTACATCCCCGCTGACTCACAGGCTGGTGTCGTGATCTATGAAGACCGTTTTGCATACAGTCATCATGCTACCGATCCGGCCTGCGGGAAGCTGATGAATGCTTTCGATGTTGTCCGTATCCATAAATTTGGAGCCTTAGATGCAAAAACAAGTGAGGATACCGATCCGGCGAAGCTGCCATCCTTTAAGGCCATGCAGGAGTTTGCCATCCAAGATCACCGGGTGAAGGCCCAACTGGCCAAGGAGCGGACGGAGGCGGCGCAGGCCGAGTTTACGGAGGAAGATGGAGAGAACTGGCAGACCCTTCTGGAACTGGGCAAGCAGGGAAAAGTGAAGGATACCATGACGAACATTGCCCTCATCCTCCGATACGATCCACAGCTGAAAAATATCGTATTCAACGAATTTAAATGTATGGTGGATGTAATTGGCCTGTTGCCGTGGCGGCAGGTGAAACCCGGCTGGGGCGATACCGACATTTCCTGCGCCAAGCTGTATTTTGAACGAGTCTATGGGATTTGGTCACCGACAAAATTTAAGGATGCCTTACTGGCCGTGGTGTCTGCGGAGCGGCTCTATCACCCCATCAAAGAATACCTTTCTACCCTGCAGTGGGATGGGACAGAGCGGCTAGATACCCTTCTGATTGATTATCTGGGTGCGGAAGATACACCTTATGTCCGGGCGGTCACCCGGAAAACCTTTACCGCTGCGGTAGCCAGAGTGTATGAGCCGGGGATTAAGTTCGATTCCATTCTTGTGCTGAATGGCCCGCAGGGAATCGGGAAATCTACCCTGTTTGCCCTGCTTGGGAAAGAGTGGTATTCGGACAGCCTTTCCATTTCTGACATGAAAGATAAGACGGCTGCAGAGAAGCTGCAGGGTTACTGGATTCTGGAACTGGGCGAACTGGCCGGGATCAAGAAGGTGGATGTGGAGGTAGTAAAATCCTTTGTCACCAGAACCGATGATAAGTTCCGGCAGTCCTATGGCGTGGCCGTGGAGAGCCATCCCAGATCCTGCATTATTGTGGGAAGCACAAACTCTGAGGGAGGCTTCCTGCGGGATATCACCGGGAACCGGCGTTTCTGGCCGGTACACGTTTCCGGGCATGGCCGGTTCCATCCGTGGGAACTGAAGGAAGTGGATCAGATCTGGGCAGAGGCGCTGGAACGTTACCACAACGTCGAAGAACTGTATCTGAAGGGCCGGGTGGCGGCAGATGCCTATGTCATGCAGCAGGAAGCGATGGAGTCCGATGACCGGGAAGGCGTGATCGCAGAGTATCTGGAGACGCTGCTTCCTGCGAACTGGGATCGGATGGATCTTTATCAGCGGAGAAGTTTCCTTGGCGGCAGCGAGTTTGACGGTGCGCCCACGACGGGAACCGTGCGCCGGGAGAAGGTCTGCATCATGGAAATCTGGTGTGAGTGCTTTGGAAAAGAGCGGCAGAACCTGAAACGCACGGATTCCTATGAGGTGGAATCCATCCTAATGAAGATCGGAGGCTGGGAGCCGATACAGGGACTCAAAAGCGGGAAAACCCGTTTTCCCCTTTATGGGACGCAGAAGACATTCGTGCGGAGTAAGGAACAAAGGGACTAACTTGGGAACGTTCCGTTGTATCCTAAGAAGCTCTGGGAACGAAGGACGGGAACAGGCGCAAAGCCTTTAAAATTAAGCATTTGGCGATAGCCTGTTCCTATGTTCCTAAGAAAAACCATATTGAGGATAAAAGATAGAAAAATATATAGAAATAGGCACACGTATATACGTGTACGTGCGTATAGGATTTTTAGCACTGGGAACAGCACAAAGGAACAGGAGGTATTGTCGTGAGGGAAAATGTGGTAGAAAAGAAGCTCGCTGCGGAGGTAAAAAAGCGTGGTGGGCTGGCTGTCAAATTCGTCTCCCCCGGATTCAATGGGGTGCCTGACCGCTTGGTTCTCTTCCCCGGTGGGAAGATGGCCTTTGTGGAATTGAAGGCTCCGGGAGAAACCATGCGGCCTCTGCAGCAGTATCGGGCAAGGCAGCTGACCGCACTGGGCTTTCGTGTTTATACCGTGGATTGCAAAGAAAGAATTGGAGGGATTTTGGATGAAATACAGACCACATAACTATCAGCAATATGCAAAGGATTTTATTCTGGAACATCCGGTCTGCTGTCTGATGTTGGATATGGGACTTGGGAAAACCGTGATTACGCTTTCTGCCCTGTGGGAACTGGTTCTTGATCGTTTTGACATTGGAAAGATTCTGGTGATCGCACCAAAGCGTGTGGCCACGGACACTTGGCCGAAGGAATTACAGAAATGGGAACACCTGACAGGACTGACCGCTTCACTGGTTGTGGGAAGTCAGAAACAACGGGAAGACGCACTTGCCCGTCCGGCGTTTATATATATCATCAACCGAGAGAATGTTAGCTGGCTGGTGCAGAACCATCGGTGGGATTTTGACACGGTAGTCATTGATGAACTTTCCAGCTTTAAATCCAATCAGGCACAGCGGTTCAAAGCCATGAAAAAGGTGCGGCCGCTGGTGAACCGGGTAATCGGGCTGACAGGGACTCCGGCTCCTAACTCCCTTCTGGATCTCTGGCCCCAGATGTATCTGTTGGATATGGGGCAGAGACTGGGGCGGTTTATCACTGGGTACCGGGAGCGGTTCTTTACACCGGATAAACGGAACCGGGAGATTATTTACAGTTACAAACCCCGTGAGGGAGCGGAGAAAGCGATCTACTCCTTGATATCAGACATTTGTATTTCGATGAAAGCCGTGGATTATCTGGATATGCCGGAATGTATCTACAATCGTGTGGAAGTGGAGATGAGCCGGAAAGAGAGAAAAATCTATGATGACTTCTGCCGGGATATGGTGGTGCGGATCGGTGAGGAGGAACTGGATGCGGTCAGTGCAGGCGCTCTGTCCAATAAACTTCTGCAGATGGCCAATGGTGCCGTGTATAATAGCGACCGGAAAGTTCTCCCGATCCATGACCGGAAGCTGGACGCTCTGGAGGATCTGGTGGAAGCAGCCAATGGAAAACCGCTTCTGGTTGCTTACTGGTACAAGCATGATCTTTCCCGTATTCGTGAGAGGTTCCCACATGCTCGGTGCATTGACACCTCGGAGGACATCACGGACTGGAATAATGGTGAGATCCCTTTGGCACTGATCCATCCCGCCTCTGCCGGACATGGGTTGAATCTTCAAGAGGGTGGCTGCACCATCGTTTGGTTTGGCCTGACATGGTCTCTGGAGCTATACCAGCAGTTGAATGCTAGACTTTGGAGACAGGGACAGAAACACACGGTGGTGATCCACCACATCATCACTAAGGATACCCATGACGAGGACGTGATGAAGGCTTTGGAAAAGAAAGATATGCGGCAGTCCAGTCTGATCGAAGCTGTCCGTGCAAGGATTGGAGGTTAAGCGATGAGCGAAAGGATAGAAAAATTAATCCGGGATTATCCTAAATTGAAGAGACAGCAGAAATGTCTGTATTATCAGCTTGCAGATTTTCATGGAATCTCGGAACAGGAAACTATTGATACCATGTATTTTTCACAGCCGGAGGGAGAACGGGTACAGACCAGTGGAACGTCCAATAAGACGGCAAATATTGCCCTTAATTTCCGAGAGCGTATGGGACGGATCAATGATGAGTGGTATGAACATCTCGAAAAGGAATATCTGGAATTGACAGAAGAATTACGGTTCTTTGAAAGTGCGGTTCGCTCGGTCTCTGGAATAGCAGGAGAGGTTTTGGCGGATCTTGTTTTTGAACAGCTGACATGGGATCAGATGGCAGAGAAACATTATATCAGCCGCAGGTCGGTTGGGAATTACCGGAGAAAGGCCATTGCTGAGATGGAGAAACTGTATCAGCACCATGAAAACGAGATTGTAGATTATATGCTTAGCTGAAAGGAGCAGACTATGTGTAAACGTGGAGATGTTTATTATGTTGATTTTGGCCATAACATAGAATCCTGTAAACAGAGCGGTATCCGTCCGGCTGTGATCGTAAGCAATAACCGAGCAAACGTCTATTCCCCTGTTATCACGGTTGTGCCGTTGACTTCCCGGATTCATAAAAAAAGATCGCTCCCCACCCATGTATATATTCCACGGGGCTGTGGGACAGGATTACCAAAAAGCAGTATGGCTCTGGCAGAACAGGTGGAGACGATTGATAAAAAATATTTACTGGAAAAGAAAGGATCTGTGGAAGATGCTGCTGTTATGGAAAAGATAACGAAGGCGCTTCAGATCCAGATTGGAGCAGTGGAGCGGTATAATGACAGCCGGTAGGAAAATTTGCACTACCCTTGCACTGACATTCCCATTTCATTGTGCTATCATTAGAATTGCCAAAATAAGACGAGGGCTTGTAGTGAAAAACTTCAGGCCCTTTTTTCGTGGCCGGACGGGGCTTTATCCTTTCACCCGTCTGTACATAGAAGGGAGTGGAAGCGTATGGATACAGAGAAGATGCGGGCAGCGTTGTCGTATCTGAAGAAAAAGAAACCGGAACTGACCGTGCAGCAGTACCGCACAATCAAAGGGCAGATTCTGGCCGGTGATGAAGACGGTGCGATTCGTGGCATTGACCGGGTGGTGGAACGGAACCGGAGAGGTTGTGGGTACCATGCCACGTAGACCGAACACACCATGCAAGCATCCGGGCTGCGGCAGGCTGGTTCCCTACGGTACCGTGTACTGTGAGGAACACAAACCCCTACACCAACACGACAGGAAGACCACCAGTGAGAAAGGATACGGGAGCCGCTGGCAGAAGGCAAGGGCTGTGTACCTGCGGTCTCATCCCCTTTGTGTGAGGTGCCTTGCCAAAGGACGTTATGTGAAGGCAACGGTTGTGGATCATATCATTCCTCATCGGGGAGATCGGAAATTGTTCTGGGATCGGGACAATTGGCAGGCCCTTTGCAAATCCTGCCACGATTCCAAAACGATGACAGAGGACAGATATGAGGAATTTCATTACCCGGAGGGGCGGTCGAAATCTCTGTGACTTGTCCCTCAAAAGACCGGCGCCCCCTCAAACGTGAATTTCTGCGAAATTAAAGAGGGGGGATACCTGCCGGGGCGAAGAAAATACGAAAAATTTTTAACAGGCGGCGAGAAAAGATGCGGATTTCCTGCATCTGAGCTGCCTGACAAACAAAATATCATTTGCCAAAAAGTTAAATTTTAGGCTGGGAAACTTATCCGCAAAGGTGGGTTTTCCGGCTTTTTCTTTTGGAACCATTTAGCGAAAGGATGTGAAGCAATGACGGATTTTCAGGCAAAACAGATACGGGAATTACGGCTTAGGGGCGCTGGATATAAATCCATTGCTTCCGCTGTCGGGCTGTCGAGAGATACTGTCCGGAACTATTGTAAAAGCCACGGGCTGGATGGATACGCCTCTGCCCTTGTTTTGAACGTAAAGGAACAGATGGAAAGCGGGACAGCGTGTCTTTGCTGCGGCAAAGAATTGATCCAGCCTTCCACTGGAAGGAAGCGGAAGTTCTGCTCAGACAAATGCAGGCGGGAATGGTGGTCAGCCCATCCGGAAGCCATTAAGCGGAAGGAAAGCGCTTATTATGAAGCCACCTGTGTTTACTGTGGAAAGACCTTCCGCTCGTATGGAAATAAGAACCGCCGGTACTGCTCCCATGAATGTTATGTGAGGGATCGGTTCTGGAGGAAAGAAGAAGGACGGGAGCCTTATGTCGGCCCCGCTGAGCGTAAGGAGGTACAGGCATGAGCGCAATGGAATGGAAAACCCTGCCCGTGGATGCACTGCGTCCGGCGGCATATAATCCCCGTAAAAAACTGAAAGCCGGGGATAAGGAATATGAGAAGATCAAGAATTCCATTTTGGAGTTTGGATATGTGGAGCCGATCATTGTCAATTATGATATGACGGTTATCGGAGGGCACCAGCGTCTGACGGTGCTGAAAGACTTAGGATATACAGAAGTCCAGTGCGTTGTGGTGCATATTGAAGATGAGCATAAGGTGAAGGCGCTGAATATCGCTCTGAATAAGATTACGGGCGCATGGAATGAGCAGTTGCTGGCTGACCTGTTAGTAGATCTGCAGAGCGTAGATTTCAATACGGATCTGACGGGTTTTGAGGCTCCGGAGATCGAGCAGCTGTTTTCCAAAGTCCACAATAAGGACATCAAGGAAGATGATTTTGATGTGGAGGAGGAATTAAAGAATCCGCCGATTTCTCGGAAAGGTGACATCTGGCTCTTAGGCAGACACCGTGTGATCTGTGGAGACTCCACCCTTCCGGAGACATACACGAAACTCATGGAAGGCCGGAGGGCCAATCTGGTTCTGACCGATCCGCCCTACAATGTAAATGTGGAAGAGACCGCTGGAAAGATTCAGAACGACAATATGCCGGATGCGGATTTTTATAAATTCCTGTTTGCTGCTTTCGTAAATATGGAACAGAACATGGAGAACGATGCGTCCATCTATGTGTTCCATGCGGATTCCAAAGGGTTGATCTTCCGGCAGGCATTCCACGATGCCGGATTTTATCTGTCCGGCTGCTGTATCTGGAAGAAGAACGCTCTGGTATTGGGGCGTTCCCCATACCAGTGGCAGCACGAGCCGTGCCTGTTCGGATGGAAGGTCGGTGGGAAGCATCAGTGGTATTCCGACCGGAAGCAGACCACCATCTGGGAGTATGACCGTCCGAAGTCCAGCAAGGATCATCCGACCATGAAGCCGGTGGCGCTGATGGCCTATCCGATTCAGAATTCCTGTATGAGCAACTGTATTGTTTTAGACCCCTTCCTCGGATCTGGCTCTACCCTGATCGCCTGCGAAGAGACCGGGCGGATCTGCTATGGGGTGGAACTGGATGAGAAGTTCTGCGATGTGATCGTGAAAAGGTATCTGGAGAAAACTGGCTCCAATCAGAATGTATATGTTTTGCGGGAAGATCAGAAAATCCCATTCTCACAGCTGGCAGCTGATGATGGGAGTGAAGATATCCCGCTTTTTTAGTGAGGGAACGATATGGGAAAGAATTGTGGGTTAACGCTTGGCAGTCTTTTTGACGGCTCCGGCGGCTTCCCGTTAGGCGGTCTGCTCTGCGGGATCACTCCGAAATGGGCCTCGGAAGTGGAGCCTTTTGCCATCCGTGTGACAACAAAGCGGCTGCCGCAGGTAAAACATTTAGGGGACATCAACCGGATACATGGCAGTTCCATTGAACCGGTGGACATTATCACGTTTGGCTCCCCGTGTCAGGATATGTCGATTGCAGGGAAAAGGGCCGGCCTGGACGGTTCGAGGTCAAACCTGTTTTATGAAGCGATCCGGATCATAAAAGAAATGAGGTGTGCTACAGATGGAAAATATCCGAGATTTATCGTTTGGGAAAATGTGCCGGGAGCCTTCTCGTCCAATAAAGGAGAAGACTTCCGGGCAGTCCTCGAAGAGGTCTGCTCAGTCAAAGGGGAATTTCCTGTTCCTCGACCTGAGGAATGGGCAAAAGCCGGAGAGATCGTGGGAGATGGATTCTCCGTTGCGTGGCGTACATTCGATGCACAGTATTGGGGAGTCCCCCAGAGACGCCGCAGGATCTACCTTGTCGCAGATTTTGCTTCAGGATGTGCCGGAAAAATATTATTTGAGTCGGAAGGCCTGTCTGGGTATCCTCCACAGGGCGGCTGCCCGTGGGAAAGAACTGCCGGAACTGCTGAAAACTGCGTTAATACAGCAGGCGGAGCGGTCTGCCTGAATGACCAGGGTGGGCAGCGGATGGATGTTACGGAAGAAGTCACGAATACCCTCCGTGCTGAAAGCGGCCATCCGCCGTGCGTGGTTGAGCCTGTATGTGATGTGCCGGCAGTGTTCGAGAACCATTCCCAGGACGGCAGATACACGGGGCCGCTGGAGATTGCACAGACTGTTTTAGCGACTTATGGGACAGGTGGCAATAACCAGCCATTTGTGGTGGAGACACCGAAAACGCTCAAGATCCGTTCCGGCTGTTCTGGCGGCGGTAAGGGTGCGCTGGTTCAGGACAACCTGTCGGCAACGCTTTCGACCAATAACGATCAGACTGTTTTCGTGCCAAAGGCATATGGCATCTGCTCCAAAGCGTCAAACGCCATGCAGTCGGATAATCCCCACAGCGGCTTTTATGAAGCGGAGACTTCCCGGACGCTTGATGCGAATGGCGGGAATCCATCCTGCAATCAGGGCGGCATGGCTGTCGTGGCTGTGCAGGGTTCCATGATCGGCCGGCAGGATAGGAACGGACCGCAGGGTGATGGTGTGAATCAGAATGTAAGTTTTACGCTGAACACGGTAGACCGCCATGCCGTGGCATATGCGGAAATGGTCAGATTCCCGGCTTACTGTATGCCAACGGGGAATTATGGTGTTCCGGTAAAAGAAAAATCGCCGACATTGATGGCAAGGGATTATAAAGATCCTCCCGTAGTAAATGAGGCGGCATATACCGTCCGCCGCCTTACGCCAAAAGAGTGCGCAAGGTTGCAGGGATTCCCGGACTGGTGGTGTGAGGAACTTGGAACACAGGCTCCTTCCAAGAAAGAGATTGTCTGGTGGGCGGATGTCTTTGAAACGCAGCGACTCGTGGTGGGAAAATCCTCCAGACCGAAGACGGAAAGGCAGATCACCAAATGGCTGCAGAATCCGTATTCTGATTCCGCAGAGTATCGTCTGTGGGGAAATGGCGTGGCCCTGCCGAATGTTTGTTTTGTGCTGGCTGGTATTGTCTACTATACACAAAACCATTCCCTGTAATTTGGTATAAAATATCTCCGGATAATGCTTGCTATTCTGGCGGTTCAGAGCGAATATGTGACTACCAAAAGTAAAGGAGGCAGAATCAATGAGGATTGAAACCAAAACAGACAACCGGAGAAAGATGGTGCAGGACATCGCAGAATTTACCGGAGAAGAACTGCACTATGTGGGGCCGCCCAGTTTTTCCTACACAGTGGGGCGCCTTGCTATTGACCGGGACGGCGTTATCACAAGCGAGACAGAGGAAGGAGAAGATCTTCTGACACAGTTTTTGCAGGAGAAAGGCTATCTGGAAGCACCTGTAGATGAAGTGAAAATTGAGATTCCGGCGGATACCAGAGATGGGAAATTTCTGCAAAACTTACTTGCCATGATTCACGCACGGGCGTACCTGCTCAACCGGATCACAAGGTATGAGACTTTTACGGTCAGCGATACTCTGCTTGAAAAGCTGGAGCAGCTTCCAGAGGAGAACGCCTACGAAACTTTCCAGACACTTCTGACAGCGGACAGTGTAGGTCTGAAGGGGATTGTGGTGGAGGATGGAAGAGTGACCTTTGCCTTTCCCCTTTCGCCAGACGTTATGAAGAATAAAGCATACGCTGAACTGGCAGCGAAGATGGTCAAAAAAGCGAAAGAAGCCAAGAGAGTCAGCACCACTCCGGTGGTAGAAGAAAATGAAAAATATTATCTCCGCATCTGGCTGGTGCAGCTTGGCATGGCCGGTTCAGCAAATAAGGAGTCGAGGAAGGCGCTGCTGGCTGGACTGAAAGGCCACACGGCTTTCCGGACAAAAGAAGCTGCAGAAAAATTCAGCATCGCCCAGAAGAAAAAACGTGCCGCTGTGAAGGCAGCATATTTGGAAGGAAAGGAGAATGCTTCAGATGAGATTTCCGAAGAAAGAGATTGTTGAGTCGATCCGCAGGGAATATCCGGAAGGTACCCGGATTGAACTGTTGGAGATGGATGATTTTCAGGCTCCACCCATAGGGACGCATGGAACGGTAAAGGGTGTGGACGATACCGGTTCCTTACTGGTTCGATGGGATAACGGATCACGTCTGAACGTGATCTACGGAGAGGATCGGGTGAGAAAGCTGGAGGAGGAAAGTTAAGTGGAAGAAGATATCATTGACCAGCTGTATTTTGGCAGGATCGTCCCTTGGGAAAGACAGGTAGAGAAGCCGCCGGAGATCGAAAAGTACAGCGACCAGATATGTGAAGATATCGAGTATCTGCAAAAGCTGCTGGACGAAGTTGGCAAAAGTGTTTTGGAACGGCTTCTGGATAATCATTCAGAGGTGGAGCGCTTTCAGGTAAAAGAGAGTTTCAAATATGGATTCCGTCTTGGGATGCAGCTTGTGGCAGCAGGTTTGGACAGCAAAAACCAGCTGTAAAATACACAAATTATCCCGTAAAAGATTGTGCAGGATATCCCTCAGAATTGACTTGCTATTATCGGCCTTCAGAGCGAATATGTGTACTACCGAAAGGGAAAACACACAAAACGAAACGGAGGATTCTACGATGAATGAGAAAGTTGCGAGGCAGATTGAGGAAATGAAGAAGCAGACCATCGGGGTTGAGGTGGAGATGAACAACATCACCAGAGAGAAAGCCGCAAAGGTGGCAGCCAGATATTTTGGAACCCGACGGTATGAAAATACGGCAGGGCGTAACGGATACAGCACATGGTCAGCTTGGGACGCACAGGGCCGGGAATGGAAATTTCAGAAGGATGTCAGCATTGAAGGCCCGGAAAGCGAGAAATGCGAAATGGTTACCCCGATCCTGACCTACTCGGATATGGAAACGCTGCAGGAACTGATCCGGCAGCTTCGTCACGCAGGAGCAAAGAGCGATGCCACCAGGGGCTGCGGTGTTCACATCCACATCGGAGCCAAAGGCCATACACCGCAGACGCTCCGCAACTTGGCAAACATTATGGCAAGCCACGAGAGCCTGATCGCAGACGCTTTGAATCTTGACCGGGGCCGGATGAGACGCTACTGCCGGACGGTCGATCCCCGCTTTTTGGAGCAGGTCAATCGGAGAAAACCTACCACGATGACACAGCTTGCAGACATCTGGTACAGCAGCCATGATGCCAATTACGGCAGAAGCCATCACTACAACGACAGCCGCTACCATATGCTGAACTACCATGCGACTTTTACAAAAGGGACGGTCGAATTCCGGCTCTTCCAGTTCGATGCTCCGAGCGGAGACCGCAGGGGCGGGCTTCATGCCGGACAGCTGAAAAGCTACATCCAGCTCTGCCTTGCACTGAGCCAGATGGCAAAGACAGTAAAAACCGCCAGCCCGAAACCACAGCAGAACGAAAATCCAAAATACGCCATGCGGACTTGGCTCCTCCGGCTGGGATTTATCGGGGATGAATTTAAAACCGCAAGGGAGATCCTGACCAAGAGACTTGCAGGAGACACCGCCTTCAGGAGGGGCAGGGCCGCCGCTTGAAGGAACCGCAGGAGTTAGCCTCCTGCCACCTTACCTCCGACCGCTTCGGCGGTCTTAAGGTGGTAGAAGGGTAACCCCTTCGGAAAGGACGGATACCAATATGAAAAAACGATACTACATTGCTTATGGCAGCAACCTGAACATCCGGCAGATGCGGCTGCGCTGCCCATCCGCACGGATCATCGGGACTTCCGAGATCCCGGATTATGAACTTCTTTTTAAGGGAAGCAAGACAGGATCTTACCTGACGATTGAGCCGAAGGAAGGCAGCCGTGTTCCGGTTGCAGCGTGGGAAGTAAGCGCTGAGGACGAGTTGGTGCTGGATCGCTATGAAGGCTTTCCCACATTTTACTACAAAAAAGAGATGATGCTTCCAATCAAGGGGATCAGAAGTGGGAAAATCCGAATGCGGAATACCTTTGTGTACATCATGCACGAGGACAGACCCTTTGGGGTACCGAGCAAGTTTTATATGCAAACGTGTCTAAGCGGATATAAAAGTTTCCGGTTTGATTCTCAATTTCTGCAGAAGGCCTATGACAGAAGCCGGGAGGTGGAAGGATGATCGGATCAAAAAGATGGACAAAGCATAGTTGGCGCAGAGGCCGGGGGCCTTATAGCCTGCGTGGAGAATTAAAATTTTCGATCAAGAAAAATAAGAGATATTTTAACCGGCAGGTGCGGCGTTACACGAAAGACCTTCCGAATGGGAAAGCCTATCGGAAACTGGCTGGAGAAAAAGTATGGGATTATGTCGTGTGACAGGAGGAGAAAGGATTATGAAAGAAACAAATGTTACTCACATTAAAATCTGTCCACGCTGCGGGAAGGCTTATTACGAGCCACCCGCTATTTCCAGAACGGATAACCAAACACTGATCTGCCCGGACTGTGGAACCAGAGAGGCGTTGGAGAGCATTGATGTGGATCGTCAGGAACAGGAAGAGATCCTAGCGATTATTCATCGGCAAAGGAGAGAAATTAACGATTGAATTTTGCTAAAGATAGAAAATTGAATGGGAGCCGCAAGGCTCCTGTTTTTGTGCCATGAAATGGAGGTGGGAGCGATGGCGCAGAGAGGTAGGAAACCGAAGCCGACCGCACTGAAGATGCTGGAGGGCAATCCGGGCGGTCGGCCTTTAAATACGAAAGAACCAAAGCCAGAGAAGAAGGCTCCCCGCTGCCCTTCTTGGCTGGAGGATGAGGCGAAAAAGGAATGGAAACGCATGGCGAAAGTGCTGGAGCAGATGGGGCTTCTGACGGAGATGGATATGGCGGCCTTTGCCGGGTACTGCCAAGCCTATGCCCGTTGGAAGGAAGCGGAGGAATTCCTGACGCAGCACGGCTCGATGGTGCGGACGCCCAATGGCTATCTGCAGCAGGTGCCGCAGGTATCCATTGCCCAGACCAATATGAAGATCATGCTGAAGTTCTGTGAACAGTTTGGCCTTACCCCATCGGCCCGGAGCCGGATCGTTGGCGGTGAGAACAACGATGAGGAAGATGAGATGGAGAAACTGCTGGAAGGGGGCGGCTGCTGATGGAGTTTCAATACACACCTTCCCCCTTTATGCTCCCCACTTCCCATTACTATGCGAAGCGGGCGGATCATGCGGTGGCTTTTATCCAGAACCTGAAACACACGAAGGGCAAATGGGATGGAAAACCGTTCTTGCTGCTCCCGTGGCAGGAGCAGATCGTCCGGGATATTTTTGGCATCGTAAAAGCGGATGGAAAGCGGCAATTCCGCAGCGCCTATGTGGAAATTCCGAAGAAAAACGGGAAGTCAGAACTGGCGGCGGCTATTGCGCTGTATCTTCTCTATGGGGATGGCGAGGCCAGTGCGGAAGTGTATGGCTGCGCCAATGACCGAAGTCAGGCGTCCATTGTTTTTGATGTGGCGAAGCGGATGGTGGAGAAATGTCCGGCGCTTTTAAAGCGGTCAAAGATTGCGGCGGCCACGAAGCGGATCGTCAATTACCGGAACGCCGGGTTTTATCAGGTGCTTTCCGCTGAGACAGGCACGAAACACGGATTGAATATTTCCGGCCTCGTCTTTGATGAGATCCACGCCCAGCCGAACCGGAAACTTTATGATGTCATGACCAAAGGTTCTGGCGATGCCCGTGAGCAGCCGCTGTTTTTTATCATCACCACGGCTGGGACGGATAAGGAAAGTATCTGTTATGAACTGCATACCAAGGCGCTGGATATCATGAATGGCCGGAAAGCGGATCATTCCTTTTACCCGGTGATCTACGGCCTGAGTGATGAGGATGACTGGAACGATGAGAAAAACTGGTATAAAGCGAATCCGTCTCTGGGATACACCATCAGCATCGACCGAGTCCGGGACGCTTACCGGGAGGCTTTGGATAACCCGGCAGAGGAAAATGTATTTAAGCAGCTGAGATTGAATATTTGGACAAATTCAGCGGTGGCATGGATACCGGAGCATATCTACGACCGGGGAAATCAGAAGATTGATTACGCCTCACTCTTGGGCCGGGACTGCTTTGCGGGGCTTGACCTTTCCTCCACTTCGGATATCACGGCTTTGGTGCTGGTGTTTCCACCGAGGACGGAAGAGGAGAAATACATTGTACTCCCCTTCTTCTGGCTGCCGGAGGAAACACTGGAACTGCGCTGCCGCCGGGATCATGTCCTCTATGATGTGTGGGAGCGTCAGGGATACATCCTCACCACGGAAGGGAACGTGATCCATTACGGATTTATTGAACGGTTCATCGAGCAGTTGGGAGAGAAGTATCACATCATCGAGATTGCCTATGACCGTTGGAATGCCACGCAGATGGTGCAGAACTTGGAGGATATGGGATTTACGATGGTTCCCTTCGGGCAGGGCTTTAAGGATATGTCCCCTCCGTCCAAGGAACTTTATAAGCTGCTGATGGAAGGAAATATCATCCACGGCGGGAATCCGGTTCTCAAATGGATGGCCCAGAACGTGGTGATGCGCCAAGACCCGGCCGGGAATATCAAGCCGGATAAGGAGCGGTCGGTGGAAAAGATTGACGGCATCGTGGCCTTGATCATGGGGCTTGACCGCTGTATCCGCAGTATCCCACCCACCAGTGTGTATGACGAGAGAGGAATCCTCTTTATATAGAAGGGAGCGTGATCTTTATGGGTATCTTATCAGGGCTGTTCCGGTCACGGGATAAGCCGAAGAACAGTACGTCCGGCAGTGCCTACCGCTTTTTCTTTGGCGGCAGCACTTCTGGGAAAACCGTGAATGAACGGTCAGCCATGCAGATGACGGCAGTGTATGCCTGTGTTCGGATACTTTCAGAATCCATTGCAGGACTACCCGTTCATCTATACAAATACCGGGAAGACGGCAGCAAGGAAAAGGCGGTTGACCATCCGCTGTACCGGATTCTGCATGATGAGCCAAACCCGGAAATGACCTCGTTCGTGTTCCGGGAGACGCTGATGACGCATCTTCTTCTATGGGGAAATGCCTATGCACAGATCATCCGTAACGGGAAAGGGCAGGTGCTGGGGCTGTATCCCCTGATGCCGAACCGCATGACCGTGGATCGGGATGAGAAAGGGCATCTGTATTACAGCTATCTGGTGTCGGATTCTGATGCGCCCACCATGAAGAGTGGGACGGTGATCCTAAAGCCTACGGATGTGCTGCATATTCCCGGATTGGGCTTTGACGGCCTTGTGGGCTACAGCCCCATTGCGATGGCAAAAAACGCTATCGGTATGGCCATCGCCTGTGAGGAGTACGGGGCGAAATTCTTCGCCAACGGCGCAACACCCGGTGGGATCTTGGAGCATCCCGGAACGGTGAAAGACCCGGCCAAAGTACGGGACAGCTGGAATGAAGCCTTCGGAGGAAGCCGAAATTCCAATAAAGTCGCTGTTTTGGAGGAAGGGATGAAGTATACGCCGATCTCTATTTCCCCGGAGCAGGCACAGTTTTTGGAAACAAGAAAATTTCAGATTGATGAGATTGCTCGGATTTTTCGGGTACCGCCCCATATGGTCGGGGATCTGGAAAAGTCGAGCTTTTCTAATATTGAGCAGCAGTCTTTGGAGTTCGTGAAATACACGCTGGAACCGTGGATTGTCCGTTGGGAACAGTCCATCAACCGTGTGCTTCTTACGGAATCTGAGAAGGCTGCTTATTTTGTCAAGTTCAACGTGGATGGCCTGCTCCGTGGGGACTACCAGAGCAGGATGAACGGCTATGCCACAGCCCGCCAGAACGGCTGGATGAGCGCCAATGACATCCGGGAACTTGAAAATCTTGACCGCATCCCGGATGAGCAGGGCGGTGACCTGTACCTGATCAACGGGAACATGACCAAACTTGCGGATGCGGGAATATTTGCTGCCAGTGGCGGCAGCGGGAAGGAGGAAGAATCCGATGAAGAAGTTCTGGAAGTGGAAGAACCGGACGGTTCTGAATCAGGAGACGCAGGAGCCGATACAGGAGAAGACGCTGTTCCTAAACGGTACCATCGCAGAGGAAAGCTGGTTTGATGATGACGTCACGCCACAGGTGTTTAAAGAGGAACTGACGTCTGGAAGCGGGGACATCACAGTTTGGATCAACTCTCCGGGCGGGGACTGCGTGGCAGCGGCCCAGATCTATAACATGCTGATGGACTATCCCGGAAATGTGACCGTAAAGATTGACGGCATTGCGGCTTCTGCGGCGAGCGTGATCGCTATGGCAGGGACAAGGGTGCTGGTCTCCCCTGTTTCCATGATGATGATCCACAATCCGGCCACGGTTGCCTTTGGCGATACCGCTGAGATGGAAAAGGCGATCAGTATGCTCTCGGAAGTAAAAGAAAGCATCATCAACGCCTATGAGATCAAGACGGGGCTGTCCCGTGCCAGACTTTCCCATCTGATGGATGCGGAAACTTGGATGGACGCCCACAGCGCAGTGGAACTGGGCTTTGCCGATGACATCTTGAAACGGTCATCTGAGGATGCCGAGGAGAAAGAGGACTTGGCCGTGGCGGGAGTGCCGATGATGTTCTCCCGTGCGGCGGTCACGAATTCCCTGATGAACAAGCTGGCGGCAAAATGCCGTATCCAGAAGCAGCCGGAAGAAACCGGGCGTTCAGTCGATTCCCTGATGGAGCGGCTGAACCTGATCAAACAACATTTGTAATGGAGGTAAACGATTATGACTATTTTAGAACTGCGTGAGAAGCGGAACAAAGCGTGGGAGGCCGCAAAAGCCTTTCTGGAATCCCACCGCACGGAGAAAGGGACACTGACTGCGGAAGACGATGCCACCTATACCCAGATGGAGCAGGAGATCAACGACCTTGGGAAAGAGATCGCCCGTCTGGAGCGTCAGGAGGCGCTGGAAGCGGAACTGAACCGCCCGGTGAACCAGCCGCTGACGAGCAAACCGGGCAGCAGCAGAGGAGAGGAACCGAAGACGGGACGTGCTTCCGATGAATACCGGAAAGCTATGCTGGATGCGTTCCGCTCCAATTTTAAGCGGGTGTCCAATATCCTGCAGGAAGGCGTGGATGCGGATGGCGGTTATCTGGTGCCGGAAGAATATGACCGCCGTCTGATTGATACCCTGTCGGAAGAGAATATCATGCGCCGTCTGGCCACGATCATCACCACCTCCGGGGAACACAAAATCAATATCGCCGCAACGAAACCCGCCGCCAGCTGGATTGAAGAGGGCGGCGCTCTTACGTTTGGAGACGCTACTTTCAGCCAGATCCTGCTGGATGCCCATAAACTCCATGTGGCAATCAAGGTGACGGAAGAACTTCTCTATGATAACGCCTTTAATCTGGAAGGCTACATTCTGGATCAGTTTGGAAAGGCGCTGGGCAATGCGGAAGAGGACGCTTTCCTGAACGGGGACGGCACAGGGAAGCCTCTGGGGCTTTTTGCAGCGACAGGCGGCGGTACGGTGGCCGGAACCTTAACGGCTGCGATCAAGTCGGACGATATGCTGGATCTGGTGTATGCCCTGAAGCGTCCGTACCGGAAGAAAGCCTCCTTTATCATGAATGATAAGACCCTCTCTTCCCTGCGTAAGCTGAAGGATAATAACGGGGCGTATATCTGGCAGCCGTCCTATCAGGCTGGGGAGCCGGATCGGGTACTGGGCTATGCGGTGCATACCTCTACCTACGCTCCGGAAGATGCGATTGCCTTTGGCGATTACAAATACTACAACATCGGTGACCGTGGCACCCGTTCCTTCTCTGAACTGCGGGAACTGTTCGCTGGCAACGGCATGATCGGTTACGTGGCGAAAGAACGTGTGGATGGCAAACTGATCCTGCCGGAAGCGGTGCAGATCCTTAAGCTGAAAGCTGATACGCCTACAGCATAACCTTTTTATGTGAGGAGGAGACCCTATGATTGTAACGCTGGAGGAAATGAAACAGTATCTCCGGGTGGACTATGAAGACGATGACCAGCTGATTACCGATTTTATCACTTCGGCGGAGCAGATTTGCAGGGATGTCCTCCGAGTAGATGGGGAAGCTGATCTAAGCGGAGATGGAAAAGTAAAAACCGCAGCCATGTATGCGGTTGCGTATTTATATGAACACCGGGAGGAAGCGGATCACCATGATTTAATCCTGACGCTCCGTTCCCTCCTGTTCGGTTCGAGGAAGGAGGCTTTCTGATGGACATCGAACTGTTGAATGTACGGATTTTTATATCCAAGAATACGGTGGTCATCGATTCCATTGGAAACCGCCGGAATGAATGGCAGCCTTTCTATACCTGCTATGCGACTGTCAGCGGTGAGGCTGGGAAAGAACAGACCGATGCCGGTATGGTGGTGGATGACTCCAGTATCGATTTTACGATTCGTTGGTGTAAGAAAGCAGCTGAAATTGACAGTACCCATTTCCGTGTGGAGTTCAATGGGGAACTTTATAACATCGCCGCTGTGGATCATATGAATTACAGGCGCAAGAGTATCAAGCTGTCCTGCGAGAAAGTGAGGCGGTAGTGATGGCGAGGAAAATTCCAATCAGTCAGCTTTCTTCTGCTGTGATGGAACAGCTGACCGAGTACGCAGAATTGGCCACGGAGGATATGAAAGAAGCGGTGAAAAAGGCAGGCAAGGCTGTCCGGAAGGATATCGAGGCCAGCGCACCGAGAGACACCGGGGACTATGCGAAAAGCTGGGCGGTAAAGACCACAAAGGAGAGTTCCAACGCCTTGCAGGTAACAGTGCATTCCCGGAACCGGTATCAGATCGCCCATCTGCTGGAACATGGCCATGCGAAGCGGGGCGGCGGCCGGGTGGCAGCGAGGCCCCATATCGCCGCTGCGGAAGAGGCGGGTATTGAACAGCTGGAACGGGAGATTGAAAGGAGCCTGACGAATGGATGATTTGGTAAGACTTTTAGAGGAAACGGGCATCCCTTTTGCTTATGACCATTTTGCGGAAGGGGAATCCCCCGATCCTCCGTTCATCTGCTATCTTCTTCCTCAGAGCGATAACTTTTCCGCAGATGGGAGGGTTTATCTGAAGGTCAGCAGTGTAAATATCGAACTGTACACAGACAGCAAAGATTTGTCTGTGGAGCAGAAGCTGGAAGCCGTGATGGATGCGTACAGTATTTTTTATGACAAAACAGAGGTCTGGATCGAGAGTGAAAAACTCTACGAAGTCCTCTACTCGTTTGAAATGGAGGTTTGATTTTTATGGGAAATAAGGTGAAATATAACCTGAAAAATGTCCATGCCGCAAAGCTGACGGAAATGGCAGATGATGGAGGATCTTCAGTGTTTGCCTATGCGACACCCCAGGCCATTCCGGGTGCGGTGAGTATCAGTCTGGATGCGGAGGGGGAATCCAGTCCATTTTATGCGGATGGAATTGTATACTTCCGGTCTGTGACGAACAACGGATACAGCGGGGATCTGGAGATTGCCCTGATCCCGGAGTGGTTCCGCACGGAGATCCTGCAGGAGAAAAAGGATGATAAGGGTGTCCTGATTGAGAAAAGTAATGTGGCGGAGAGCGTAAAGTTCGCCTTGATGTTTGAATTCGATGGGGATGTGAACGCTATCCGGCATGTCCTGTATAATTGCTCTGCTTCCCGTCCATCTATTGAATCGGAGACAAAGGAAGACACGATTGAACCGGGAACGGAAACCCTTTCCCTGACAGCAGATCCCCGCTCCGATGGTCTGGTAAAAGCGAGGACGGGTGATACTACAGATCAGACGACCTACGATAACTGGTATAAAACAGTTTATACACCTGTGGAAACGGAGGAAGAACAGTCATGATCAGGCGTGAGATAGAAATCAGTGGGAAGAAGGTGCCGTTCCGTTCCTCTGCCACGATCCCCCGCCTGTACCGGGCAAAGTTCAAGCGGGATATTTTTAAGGATCTGTCCAAGCTGGAAAAATCTTATAAGGACAAAACTGAGAATGGGGATGAGCTGCAGATCGAAGATCTGGAAATCTTTGAGAACGTAGCCTATGTGATGGCCTACCATGCGGATAACAGTATCCCTGCGAATATAGAGGACTGGCTGGATCAGTTTGATATGTTCTCCATTTATGAAGTGCTGCCGCAGATTTTGGAACTGTGGGGTGAGAACCTTGTAACGGATGTGACATCAAAAAAAAGATTGGCAGAAGTGAGCGGGAAATGACCACGCCGCTGTTCCTTCTGCGGAGTGTGGAACTGGGGATTTCCATCCGGGATTTGGATCTGCTTACGATTGGGCTGGTTCTGGATATGTGGACGGAAAAAGCCAATGACGGCGTGAAATATAAGCGGATAGCCACTCAGGAGGACTTTGACAAGTTTTGATAATCGTTGAATTGTCAGCCTTTTCTTGATATAATTTTAGCCATGAAAAGGCTGAAGATTCAGCGATAAAGCTGAAGGGGAGATTTATATGAAAAAAATTATAGCGATAATTTTATCATTATCCATCGTATTTGCGGTTGCTGGCTGTAACAATAAAAGTATGAACTATATAATTGAGAACAAACCAAGTATTACAGGAGTAGTAGAAGAAGTCAATGATAATTATATAGTTATTTATATAGAAACAGACAGTTATCCTAATGGCGCAGATTGTACAGTCTCATTGGACGTTGAGAATGGTGACAGCTACACAGATGTAGCTGTAGGCGATGAGGTTGTTGTATACTTCAATGGTGAAATAGCAGAGAGTGATCCATTACAGATAAATACTGTATATGCCATAACATTAAAAAGTCCGTCAGACAGATAAAAAATCAATGAATAAAAATGGGGTACCTTATTTTGGATAAACGTAAAAAGTAAAAATCCGAAACCGTATTTTGGAGGAAACAGAATGGAAACTATGGATAATAATTTACTATTATGTGCGTTAAATGAGATAGCGGAAGCGTTGGGGCATTCCAACCAAAATCCGATATCGGTGAGTCTGCTGTGTCTGAATTGCGGCATATCTTTTGAGGAACAAGGGAAGATCATGGTTGCATTTAATCAGGTATTGCGTAACAATGCGTGGGAAGATTTATCTGTTCAGCTATTTAGAGAAGCAATGGAGAATACCACGGAGAAGGCAAAGGATTTTAGTGATGATGTGATCATTGCTTTTATAAAAGCGTTTGCGAAGAATCGGATTGCAGAGCTGTATCCCTTCGCCTGTACCTTATAAGTTCATACCGTATATGTACATAAGCATCGGTTAGAAATAATCGGTGCTTTTTTCATGCTCGGAGCAATCCGGGCTTTTTTCATGCCCATTTTTAAGGAGGTGAGGGTTGTGGCGAACCGGATTAAAGGAATCACAGTGGAGATCGGCGGCGATACCACTGGTCTTGACAAAGCATTAAAGAGCGTCAATTCTTCCATTACGAAAACGCAGTCTGCCTTAAATGATGTGAACCGGCTCTTAAAACTCGATCCTTCCAATACGGTGCTGGTGGCGCAGAAACAGGAACTGCTGGCGCAGGCAGTCAGCCAGACCGAGGAAAAGCTGTCGGCGCTGGAAACCGCACAGGAGCAGGTGGCCGCAGCCTTTGCCCGTGGGGATATCGGGGCGGACAAGTATCAGGCATTCCAGCGGGAGATTGAGGAAACCCGTGGAAAACTGAATAAATATAAAGCTGACCTCTCTGATTTACAGACGGAGCAGGATGCCCTTTCCCAGAATACCGCACGGCTGGAAAAGCTGTTTGCCGCTACGGGAACAGAGGTAGACGATTATGCGGATGTTCTTGGCAGTCGGCTGACCTCGGCGATTAAAACCGGAACGGCCAGTTCTGACCAGCTGCGGACGGCCCTTGAGAAGATCGGGAAGTCCGCCACAGGCGGCAAGGCGGATATCCGGCAGCTGACGGACGCTCTGGATACCGTGGATGACGGACAGGCCATCCAAAACCTGATCCGGCAGCTGAACGAGGCTGGGGACGCTGCGGAAAATACAGCGGACGATGTGGGACAGATTGCGGAGAATACCAAAGGTGCTGCGCTTTTGCAGGCGGCGGATCAGTTGTCCGCTGTGGGCGATAAGATTCAGGAGATCGGGGAAAAGGCACTGGATGCCTATACAGATACAGAAAGTGCCGTGACCAAGGTGAACGCTTACTTTGGTGAAACAGGGCAGGCAGCAGAACAGTCCGCCAACGTGATCAAAAACGTGTACTCCTCCGGTGTTGGCGAGAGCATGGACGCTGTAGCCAATGCAGTCCTCATGGTAAAGAAGAATCTTGGGGATTTGAGTGAAACTGACCTGACTAACCTCACCCAGCAGGCCATCACGCTGGAGGAACTGTACGGGATTGATATGAACGAAACCCTCCGGGGTGTCAATTCCCTGATGCAGCAGTATGGCCTTACGGCACAGGAAGCAATGGATTACATTGTGGTGGGTACCCAGAACGGTCTGGACAAGACCAATGAGCTGGGTGATAACCTGTCCGAGTACGCCGGTAAATTTTCACAGGCGGGATATTCCGCATCGGAGTATTTTCAGCTTCTGGATAACGGACTGAAGAATGGCGCTTACAACCTGGACAAGGTCAACGATGCCATCAACGAGGTTACCACCCGTCTGGTGGACGGCACCATTGGAGAATCCATCGAGCTGTTCTCCACAAAGACACAGGAATTGTTTGCGTCCTGGCAGAGCGGCGGTGCCACGCAGAAAGAGGTCATCGACTCCATCGTTGCGGATATTGCCGGGTGTACGAACCAGCAGGAAGCCTTAAACCTTGCGGCGCTGGCCTTTGGCACCATGGCCGAGGATGGTAACCTGAAATTTATCACGTCCCTGACATCCGTAGGCAGTACCTATGACAGTGTGAAAGGCTCCGCACAGGGGATGTTTGACGCTACGACCACTCCCATGCAGGAGATGGAATCCAATACCCGGAAGCTGAAGGAGTCTCTGGTTCCTCTGGGAGAAAAGCTGGCAGAAATCGCCAATACGATTCTTCCCCCGCTGGTTTCCATGATTCAGACGGTGAGCGGGTGGTTCCAGCAGCTGCCGGGGCCGGTACAGAACTTTATCGTTATTCTTGGGGTGCTGCTTGCAGCTTTTACGGCCCTGACTCCGGTCATTGCCGCCGTGGCTGTGTCGGTTGGGGCATTGAATATTTCGCTCCTACCAATTATTGCCGTGATTGCGGCGGTAGCGGCGGCCATTGCCGGGATTATCGCCATTATCCAGAACTGGGGTGCGATTACGGAGTGGTTCGGGAACCTGTGGAATACCATCTGTACCGGGATTGGAACGATGATCGAGAGCGTGAAGACTTGGTTTTCCAACCTCTGGTCTCATTTGCAGAGTGTCTGGGATGGGATCTGCAACGTGGTACAGACCGCAGTGATGCTCCTCGGCTCCATTATACAGGGGGCCGTGGATATCATTACCCTGCCCTTCCGTTTTATCTGGGAGAACTGTAAGGATATCGTAATCTCCGCCTGGGATGGGATTAAAAATACAGTCAGCACTGTGCTGAATGCCATCTCCGGGGTGATCTCCAGTATCATGGGAGCAATCCGGAATGTCATCAGTTCCATCTGGGATGCCATCAGCGGCAAGGTAACCGCTGTGGTGAACGCTATTAAAAATACAGTGTTATCTGTGTTTAATGCGATTAAATCCGTGGCTTCCACTGTCTGGAACGGCATAAAGTCCGTGGTTTCGACTGTGGTGGATGGGATCAAGAGCAAGGTTTCCAGTGTTTTCAATGCCGTAAAGAATACGGTCTCCAACGTGTTCAATGGGATTAAAAATACAGCCACAACGGTCTGGAACGGGATTAAGAACGCAATCACGAAGCCGATTGAGGCGGCGAAGAATACGATCAAGGGGATCGTGGATAAGATCAGCGGCTTTTTCTCCGGGATAAAGCTGGAACTGCCAAAGATCAAGCTGCCGCATTTTAAGATCACAGGAAAGCTGTCCCTGGCTCCGCCCAGTGTACCTCATCTTTCGATTGAATGGTATAAAGAGGGCGGTATCATGACAAGGCCGACTGTCTTTGGGATGAACGGCAGCAGCCTGATGGCAGGCGGTGAGGCAGGACGGGAAGCGATACTGCCGTTAAAGGGATTTTACAGCCAGCTTTCGGCCATGCTCGATCAGAAGCTGGATATGTCCGGGATGGAAAAATATCTGGCCATTATCGCAGAAAACTCCGGGAAGGGGATTTATCTGGATGACGGCACTCTGGTGGGCAGAATCCTTCCGGCTGTGGACGCCGGGCTTGCAGATTACAGTATACGGGGAGAAAGGGGGAACCGGTGATGGGAGAATGTATTTACCGTGCCGCTACGATAGGCGGCTTTCATACATGGAGAGATTTCCGTGCGGTGATCCAGAATTCAGATATCGTTGGCTCACCCACACCAAATACCAATTACGTGGAGGTGCCGGGAAGCAATGGCTGTATTGACCTTACTGAAGCGCTGACCGGGGATGTGACCTATTCCAACCGGACGCTGACCTTCGAACTGGCCATGAAGTCCATGCCTTCCCTGTGGCCGCAGATCACGAACAAAATTTATAATGCCCTTCATGGGAAGGCTGTGAAGGTGATTCTGGATGAGGAACCGTCCCACTATTTTTATGGCAGGGTGACGGTGGAGAGCGCAGCAAGATCACAGATCGCAGGCCAGGTGAATATTTCAGTGGATTGTGAACCTTACCGGTATGAAATAGAGGAAACAAACGTGACATTTACCGGGACTGGGGAGTGGCAGTGTGTCCTGTCCAATGACCGGATGTGGGTAGTCCCTGCGATTACCGCAACAAAGGCCTGCAGCATGGTTTATGGGTCTTCCATTATTAGTCTGGAAGAAGGGGAACAGAAAATCGCAGATTTTATCCTGAAGGAAGGCGATACACAACTGTATATTTTTGGAGATACTTCCCTGACATTCCGCTATCGAAAGGGGTGCCTGTAATGTATCAGATCTATTGTGATGGGGAGCTTCTGTATGATCCAAGGCAGAAAGAGTATCTGGTGGGTGACCCTACTCTGGAACTGGCAGTCAACACTTCCGGTACCTTGTCGTTCTCTCTGCCGCCGACACATCCGTGTTATGACAAGATCAGGAAATTAAAGTCGGTTATCACGCTGTACCAGGATGGTGAGTGGGTATTTTCCGGGCGTGTGCTGAATGATGAAAAGAACTTTCATAATATCAAGCAGATTTCCGTGGAAGGGGAGCTGGGATATCTGAATGATTCCAACCAGCGCTGTTATGTGTGTGATGGTCTTTCTCCAAAGGAATGGTTTGCCAGTATCATTGAGCGGCATAATGCCGATGTGGATGACTGGAAAAAATTCACGGTTGGGGAAGTGACTGTCACGGATGGAAATGACGAGCTTTATTACAGTTCCAGTACCTATGAAACCTCCTGGGAGACCGTCAAGAATAAATGTTTTGAAGGAAGCTGTGGAGGATATGTCAGAACCCGCCATGAAGGGAATGTCACTTATATTGACTGGCTGAAGGAATATCCCAACATCTGCACACAGGAGATCCGTTTTGGGGAGAACCTGTTGGATCTGACACACCAGATTAAAGGAGAAGACGTGGCTACCGTGGTGATCCCTCTGGGAGCCAGGATGTCCGAAGTGGATGAGAATTACCAGGGGACGGACTCTGAGGTACGGCTGACGATAGCGGGGGTGAATAATGGCAGGGATTATCTGGAAGACGAAGAAGCCGTAGCCCTTTACGGACGGATTGTGAAAGTTGTGATCCATGAAGATGTCACGGAGGAAACTTACCTCCTCAGTGCCGGGTACCGGGATCTGGAAGAATCCGCCCGGCTCCTGTCCACCATTACGCTGAACGCCATTGACCTGCATCTTTTGGATGTGGACGTGGAGAAGATCAAGCTGGGGGACTCCATCCGGGTGGTGTCGGTACCTCATGGCCTGGATGCTTATATGCAGGTCTCGGCCATGAACATCAAACTGGCACAGCCACAGAATTCCACTATTACAGTGGGACGTTCCCAGAAGACGCTGAAGGAAGAATCCGATGCAGGGCTGGCCGGAGTGAAGGAAGATATATCCTATATCTTTGGTGTGGAGAAACAGACGGCAGGAAAGGTGAACGGCCTGGTGACAAAGGTGGAGGAGTACCGCTCGGAGATTACGAAAACGGCGGAAGAGATCCTGATGACGGTCAGTGAAAACTATCTTCTCAAGACAGACTTTGAACAGGAAGCTGCAGATATCATGTCCCAGATCAGCCAGACCTCCAGTTCCATCCTGCAGATCGTATCTGCCTCCTATGTGAAGACCTCGGATTACAATACCGACATAGGGGAGCTGGAAGCCTCCATAGAACTGAAAGTGGATGTGGAAAACCTGATTTCTTCCATTAATATGAGTGCGGAAACAGTAAAGATCAATGGTTCCAGACTGGATCTGACCGGGTATGTGACGATGACAGACCTCTCCACCTCTGGCAGAACCAGCATTTTTGGAGGTAATATTGAGACCAATACTATTACGGCGGATAAGCTGACGATTGGGACGGGTGGGAACCTCTACAACCGTGGATATGATACGTTTGATAATATCACGGAGGATATCCTGTACTATTCCAAATCCACCTATGCAACCGTTTCACTGGTCAGCGATGCCGGACATGTATATTACGGACAGCAGGCTCTTCAGATTACGGCTACGGGCTCCAGTGCGTATGTTTATCTGGGACACTCCACAAACCATTATGGGTGCATTCCTGTACAGACAGGGAAGACCTATCTGGCAAGCTGTTATGTAAAAGCAGACAGGGAGAATGTAACAGCATATTTATACGTTTCCAAGCACACGGCTGTCAACGCCACGAACAGTTCTCTTACTTCCGTATCGAAAGTTGTGGGGACATCATGGGTTCGTCTGGTACGCTCTTTTACCGTGACCAGCAGTTATCCTTACGTTTCCATCCGGGTACAGAATAACGGCGGCAGCGGCGTGACCATGTGGTTCGACGCTATCATGATTGAAGAAGTGGAATCGGCCAGTCAGTCACCGGGAATTTTTAAACCTGCCAATACGACTGTGATTGACGGGAACCACATCATAACAGGAACAATTGATGCGGATGCTGTCAACGTGGCAGATCTGCGGGCCTTTGGGGCTACGATAGGTGGGTGGACAATTGGAACGACTTCCCTATATAACAAGACCACCTCCATGACTTCTACGGTAGCGGGAACTTATATCGGAACTAATGGAATCCGCCAGTATGCATCCAGCACCAAATATGTCAATATCCAGTCCGGGGTACTGACTGCCTATGGCGCAAAAATTTCCGGGACACTGACAGCTTCTGCAGGTACGATTGCAGGATTTACGCTGAACAGCACAGCCTTTTATAAGGGAAAGACCAGCCTGACATCAGCAACCAGTGGTGTCTACGTATCCACTTCCGGTATCAGCACTGGGAATGGGTCTGCGTGGATCACCATGGCTAACGGGCAGCTTTATGGTACCGGAGGCGGAGGAACGGCTTCCACTGGATATGTGAGCTTTAACAATTATTGGACAGATGATGGAGTGTACGGGACCAGGGTGGCCGGGAGGAGTGGTGTGTTCATTCTTGCTCCCAGAATAGGTGTGGCAGGATACTCTTCCTTCGGCTCTTCTGTGACTGTTACGGAAGGGTATACGGGTTCCGTCAGCCAGCCGATTGTCAAGTCCATTACCGCTAATAGTGACGGCTCTATTTCATGGAGATATGGAACCTTTCGTCTGACATTTAAGAACGGCTTGCTGACGGGATATTCCGTTGTGACGTAATAAAGAAAGAGGTGAAAAAGTATGGGAATTATCGCGCATGTATACAGAGATCCGGAACAGACCCGCCAGACATACATCAACGAGTATGATGAGGAGGAACTGGATCGACTGGAGGCAGAAGGGATGCTCTTCTATGCAGAATATGAGAGCGGAAGGTTCCGGCAGGTAACGAGGGCGGAAGTGGTAAACCCCACACCTGCCAAGACAGAGACTTTTTACTTTAACCAGGGAGGAAAATAATGTTATGAAGCTGACAAACGCAGAAATCGCAGCACATTTCCGGGACATCACGGAGATTATCAACCGGAGGGAAAAATATCCCGTCCGGTTTTCTTTTGCCCTGCTGAAGAACTATCGGGCGTTGGAACCGGAGAACCGCAACATTGAGGAAGCGAGGAACCGGCTGCTGGATGAGTACAACAGGAAGGACAGTGAAGGGAAGCCGTTATATCTGACAACCGGCCAGATAGATATCCTGCCGGAACACCAGAAGGAATGGGAGAAAGGAATGAAAGAGCTTCTGGATATTGAAGTGGAGGTGCCTGTCTGGAAGGTGCCGGAATCCATTCTGGAGGCATCCGATATCAATATTGAACCAGTAATACTGTATAACTGCAGTTTTATGCTGGAGGAAAAATCCGATTAAAAATGGTTCGCTTATGGGGGCCGTTTTTTAATATCAAAATTTAAAGGAGGAATGCAACATGAAAGAATTCTGGAACACCATCCAACTCATCTTTACCGCTGTGGGCGGCTGGCTGGGGTATTTCCTTGGAGGCTGTGACGGTTTGCTTTATGCCCTCATCGCTTTCGTGGTGATCGACTACATCACGGGAGTGATGTGCGCCATCATCAACCGGGAGTTATCCAGCGCAGTCGGTTTTAAGGGGATCTTCCGCAAAGTGCTGATCTTCCTGCTGGTCGGGATTGCAAACATCATCGATGTGCAGGTGATTGGTACGGGAGCAGTTTTACGGACAGCGGTGATCTTTTTCTACATCTCCAATGAAGGCGTGAGCCTGCTGGAGAATGCGGGACATCTGGGACTCCCCATCCCGGAAAAGATCAAAACGGTATTAGAGCAGCTCCATGACAGAGCAGAAAACGGAAAGGAAGGTAATGAATAATGGCTTACACAAACAGTTCCCTTGTATCTTACACAAAACTCAGCCCCAACCACTCCGGGCAGAGGACGCATTCCATTGACCGGATCACGCCCCACTGCGTGGTCGGCCAGCTGACGGCGGAGAGCATCTGCGGATGCTTTACCAGTCCGTCCAGAGAGGCCAGCTGTAACTACGGCATTGGAAAAGACGGGAAGATCGCCCTTTGCGTGGAGGAAAAGAACCGCTCCTGGTGTTCTTCCAGTAACGCCAACGACCAGAGGGCGGTCACTATCGAGTGCGCCAGCGACCTGAACGCTCCCTACGCAATGACCACAGCCGTGTACAATTCCCTTGTGAAATTGTGTACGGACATCTGCAAACGGAATGGGAAGAAGAAACTTCTCTGGCTGGGGGATAAGAATAAGACGCTGAATTACTCGCCGAAGTCTGATGAGATGGTACTCACCGTCCATCGCTGGTTTGCGAACAAATCCTGTCCGGGGGACTGGCTGCATTCCCGGCTTGGGGATCTGGCCTCCAAGGTAACGGCAGCACTGGGAGACTCGTCTTCCGGATCGGCAGGCTCGGTCTTATACCGTGTCCGCAAAAGCTGGTCGGATGCCAAGAGCCAGAAGGGGGCTTTCAACAATCTGGATAATGCCAAGAAATGCGCTGACTCCAATGCTGGCTATTTTGTATTTGATGAAAGTGGCAAGGTAGTTTACACCGGAAAGCAGACTGGCTCTGGAAGTTCCACTGGTTCCTTCCTGGTACAGGTAACAGCAACGGATCTGAACATCCGCAAAGGCCCCGGTACGAATTATGCCAGGACTGGTAAGTATACGGGGAAAGGCGTATTCACCATTACCGAGGTAAAGTCCGGCACGGGTTCCACCGCAGGATGGGGGAAACTCAAGAGCGGCGCTGGCTGGATTTCCCTTGACTATGCTAAGAGAGTATGAGTAGCGATCCCCACGGAGGCTTCGGCTTCCGTGGGCAATTTTTTGTGTGGTAATGCCAATAACTGAAAGGTGGACGGTACGATTATTCTACTTGCTATTCTTGGCGTTTAGAGTGATAGATAGACTACCAAAAGGAAAGGAGAAGCCTATGGAAATTCAAGTATTGGAAGCCAGAATATTGAAAGACTATCGGAAAAAAGTATGTGCATATTGCCGTGTTTCTACAGATGCGTTGGAGCAGGAGAACTCATTGGAAAACCAGATCGCATACTATGAAAATCTGATCCAATCGAATCCAGAGTACGAATATGCAGGTGTCTATTATGATTTCGCCATTTCTGGTTATAAAGAAAAGCGTCCTGGCCTTCAGAAAATGCTTATGGATGCCAGAAACGGAAAGATTGATCTGATATACACAAAATCCGTATCACGGTTTGCAAGAAATACCGCCATCGTCCTGAAGGCTTCCAGAGAGCTGAAGGAACTCAATGTCGGTATTTTTTTTGAACTGCAGAATATCAATACATTGTCTTCGCAGGGAGAACTGATGCTTACTATTCTGGCGGCATTCGCACAGGCAGAGAGCGAGAGCGGCAGTATTGGGGCGAAGATGGTATATCAGCGAAAATATGAACAGGGGATTCCTGTTCAGTATCTGGAGCGGTGTTTTGGATATACCAAAAATGAAAAAGGCGAGTTTGTTCCGGATGTGGAGCAAGCCAAGTGGATCGTAAAAATCTACGAGATGGCTGCAGAAGGGTATTCGCTTTCCACAATAGCGGCTGAAATGAACGCTGCAGGCATAAAAACGGACAAGGGCGCTGGCTGGGTGGAAAGCACAGTAAAACGGATTTTGGAGAATGAGATTTATAAAGGCGACTATATCATGCACAAAAATTATGTGAATGAGGAACGCAAATTGGTAAAGAACCGAGGAGAGGTGGATGCCTGGTATATTGAAGACGATCATCCGCCTATCGTGTCGAGGCAACTTTGGGATAAGGCTCAGGCGGCCAGAAAAAAGAAGCGAGATTATTTGGATATGGATTGCCAGATCCGGGAAGTGACGGAAGAAAATTATCCATATAAAGGACATCTTTTCTGTGCGAAATGCGGAAGTCTTCTTACGCATCGCATTTACAGTAACGGGAACCGCATGAGTTGGGATTGTTCGGGAAGAACACGCCACGGAAAAGACTTTTGTGACGGTATCCATGTTCCTGATACGGAGGTACGGCAATGGCAATTTGATGGAAATATTTACATCAGTGTAAAGGATAGCCGCAAATCCATAAAAGAATTTTCCTATATAAAAGAGTCTTCATGGAGTCGGCGGCATAAGAAGAAAGAGTTTGTCCGGGATGTCCCGAAGCTTACGGAAGAAAATTATCCTTATTACCGTAGCATTTTTTGTGCCGAGTGCGGAAGCAGACTGGTGCGGCATATAAAAAAGCATGGGGATATTGTATGGGAGTGTAATGGCAGAAAGCGGAAAGGAGCAGCTTATTGTGAAGGGGTCAGGATTCCTGATCGAGTGGTGAAGGCTTTCATGCCGATACGGAAAGCGATTTACATCAAAGAAAGGAAGGGTAGAAATGGCACGAAACATTACAGTTATTCCTGCAAAAAGCCGGAACGAGCTGCAAGGGAAGAGCAGGACTGAGAAGAAACTTAAAGTGGCTGCATACTGCAGAGTATCCACGGATCAGGAAGATCAGCTTCATAGTTTTGATGCGCAGGTGGATTATTACACCCGTTATATCAGTGACCATCCTAATTATGAAATGGCAGGCATATACGCTGATGAAGGAATCACAGGTACAAACACAAAGAAAAGAGAGCAGTTTAGACGGATGATTTCCGATTGTGAGTCTGGGAAGATTGATATGGTGATTACAAAATCTATCAGCCGATTCGCAAGAAATACGCAGGATTGTTTACAATATTCAAGAATGTTGAAAAACTTAGGGATTGGGATATTGTTTGAGAAGGAGCATATCAATACACTGGATTCTTCCGGAGAGTTGTTGTTTACGATATTAAGTTCTTTGGCGCAGGACGAGTCGAGGAACATTTCCGAGAACTGTAAATGGGGCATACGATCCAAATTCAAAAAAGGTGAGATGCACTTAAATACGCATAAGTTTCTGGGATACGATAAGGTGGATGGCAAGCTGGTTATTAATGAGCGAGAAGCTAAAATTGTACGGAGAATTTACCGAGAATTTCTCTGGGGCCATAGCCCACAGGAGATTGCAAAAGGGCTGGAAGATGAGAAAATTGAAGGGTGTATGGGAGCGAAAAAATGGTATCCTTCTACAGTAATCAACATCTTAAAAAATGAAAAGCATATGGGAGATGCTTTGCTGCAGAAATCCTATACCGCCGATTTCCTTACCAAAAAGCAGGTGAAAAATCATGGAGAGGTTACGCAAGTTTATGTGAAAGGCAGCCATATAGGTATTATCGATAAAGAAATATGGAATGCTGTCCAGCTGGAATTTGCCCGCCGAGAGGAATTTGTAAAAGAACATGGGTTGAAAGGGTACGGGTACGGTCGAGAATGCAATCCATTTACTTCAAGAATTTTCTGCGGTGAATGCGGTTCCTCCTATACCCGACATACATGGAAGAGCAGAGGAATTATGCAATGGCAGTGCAAAAATCACATGACAAATGGGAAGGTGACCTGCATTAATAGGTTTGTAAGTCAGAGCAATCTGGAATTGGGATTTATGAGAGCCTATAATATGCTCATGAGCCGGAAAGAAGAATTGCTTCCACGTTGGAAGAAAACCATAGAAACTGGCAATGCATTGGAAAAATTACGGGCGAAACAATTCATGGAATTATCGGAGCAACCGAAATTAGAGTGTTATGTGCCGGAATTAGCACAGTTGGTGATCCAGATGGTTATCATAAAAGGAGCGAAAAAATATGAATTTACGTTCATGGATGGCAGTCAGGAGACGGTGAGTGTATAGAGTGGCACCCTGCTTAAAACGTACAGGGTGCCACTAACCTTTATGATTGAAACAATTCTAACTGACTGGATTCGGGATTTTCTTCACCCTCATCGTTTTCATAGTCTTCTGTAGGTATTTCCGAGGTCAGGGAAACATTCTGGGGAGGCTTTCTACTGTATAAATATTCCAATTTCAATGGAAATTTCATTTTTTTATTGTAGAAGAGCAGGAGTGCCTCCGCATAACCGAGCGATCCCGCCCTACGGTCTTTTGCGGAACGGATAACCTCTTTTACGGAGATACGTCCTACTTTATCCTTGAACACGTCATCTTTTAAGGAATCCCCGTAAACGTAGAGAAGGCGGGCAACGGCCTTGAGCATATTGGAACTGAAGGAATGCTGGCTCCCTTCCCATGTGCCAATGCATAATGCAAGGGTGTGCTGGAGCAGGTCATAACCATATTTATCATAAAGTTCTACCAAAGTGGAAATCGCACAGATACATCCGGGAGAAGAGTTCGATCCGATTTCCAGGCCGAATGACTCCACTAAATCTTTTATCAGGATATGTTTATCACTCCCAGCCTCAATGCTTGCCATGAAGATTTCATAGGGAAGCAGGGGCTTTACATACTTCATCTGGTTTGCAAAAATGTCCGCTTCGTGCTGATACTCCAAATCATCATAAACCATGCACCATACAGGCGTTTCACGGGAACCGGAAACCAAAGCGACAATCTCAATCGTATGCTGCCCGTTAAAAACATAATTGATGTTATTTCTGCGGCTGACTTTTACGGGATTGATCTGATAGAGATCGAAATTTGCAGCCGCTTTTTGAACGTGTTTGATGGAAAGATTGCGCTGATATTCCTGGCTGGAAACAAGGTTATTAATAGGAATTTGCTCGAAAAATACGTTCGGCACATATTTTGAAAGGTCATTCATTTCTGGTATCCTCCATTTTCTCTGATAGTGTGGCAAGTGTATTCTGCAATTGCCGGATCTGGAATGCTAATTTGTTTTTTACGTCTTCGCTGACAATTTGGAAATCCGTTTCACTCTGGATTCTCTTTATAGTACCTTCCCAAGAGGGCATAGTATATGCCAAGCTGGAAGGTGCGGCGTTTGGATCGAATTGAGGCATTTGTTTTATCGGGATTTCCTCTTGTGGGATTGTTTTTGTGCGAGGCTCTACAACCCGTTTCCATTGGAATCCCCGGAGAATATCGGAAATGACAATATGTTCAATCCCGTCTTTGGAAAGGGATTTGTTTAGCCTTCGGATGTTCTCCTGCGGTAATCGGGATAATTCTATGATGTTGTCATGCGAAATGCGTAGTTTGCCCGATAAGATTTTTTGTGCCAAATCGGCATCTTTTTCCATAACGATATCTACCATGCGAGAGTATATGCCATATTTATAAACCGTGTTATGGGAAAGGGAATATTCTTTTCCTAATTTAAGTGCAGTCTGGTAACTGTTTGTGTTTTGCAGCTTGTTATGGTTGGTTTGGGATGCTGTATCACCTGAGGGGCCTTTGCGTACGATACGTTCTGTTTCATATCGTTTTCCGATGAGGTACCGAAAGCGCTCATTTGGAAGATTTTCTTTTTTTAATTGTTCACGGCATATCCAAGTGATCGCATGTTCACGGCAGCTAAATCCGATGTGATGGACGTGATAGGGAAGATTTTCTTGGCGGCATATCATGTACCGCTCATAGCCATCTATCAGATAATCATTCCATGCTGCAATGGAATATGCTGCTTTACCCTCTAAGAGACTCTCCCGGAGAGAAAGAAATTCTTTTTCAGATAGAGGGTGCATAAGGCTTTTAAATTCTGGGTCAATTTTCAAAACGGGATAATAATCTACTTTCATATAGCCACCTCTCCATAGTCATTTGATGAAATGGAAACTGCATCATCTAAGCAAAACAGTGCGATTTTGTGAGATGAATTCAATGTTCCATAAAAACGATATGAATTGCCAAAATGCAGATGTTGATTGCTATGTAAAAGGTTAGCAGCGAGGCTGTTGCTATACAGTTCGTAACTATTCTTGGAAGGATAACGTTCTAGACGCACTTCATGCGATAAGCGATCCTCCCGGATAGAACATCTAATGGCCAGCATATTTTTGTAAGGGTTGACTAATAGTTGGATATAATCTGGATTACCAAGCATTCGGAGTGTGTTCTTATGAATGCGAAAACGACTTTTTTTAAAGTCAATGCAAATAATCGGTAATGAATTGGTACAGTTACTCATGTTGCATATCCTCTCTTTCGATATTATTTTTTGCGCTTTTATCATTCATGCCAAATAGAGCATATCCATCAAATATGTCGATCTGGAGGGATTTTTGATGTTCTTCTACAGGAACGCCAAATTGATGTTCCCATTCGGCAGGATATACAGGCGTCCGGGACGCCTGAGATTTTTCTCCATTTTGGGACATCTTAGTGAATATTTCTGGCGCTGTTAAATCAAAAATGAATAGAAGTTGCCCATTGGATTGAATCAGCTTTCCGACCAGCTTATATCGGTAATTAGGATTCCATCCCATCAACTCTGTAATTTTCCCATAGAATACACGGCATGTAACGTGTTTTGGTGTACGTTTTGCAGTGGCACTGCACCAGCGGAATGAATCCTTAGAATCTTCGGAGCAAGGGCGAACCGCCAGTTTTTTTTGCTCCTGATTGACAAGAATCTGAACATAATCGGTTTCGGGAAGTTTTTTGATACATGCTGTATTCATATAGACTTTGAAATTGTTGAATGTAATACAGGGTTCGTGAAGATGTGAGAAAAATTCTCCCCGGACGACTTGGTAACCATCATAATTAAAAGAGTCATCCTGTATAATTTCCATTTCTCTATTTATAGAAGGTTTTTCCTTCGGGGTAAGCTTCTTATCAACGATCAGTAACTCGTTCATGCGGTTCCTCCTGTTTCATATTTTGAATGATTTGTTGAATCTCTTCACGAGCTTTATCGGGAGTAGTGACGTTAAGATTATCTGTATGGTAGGGTACTCCCTCATTCTGTGTATGCCATTCTTGGCTTTGTGAAAACGCGGCCATTTCCGCAGCTTGGGATTGATGATAAAAATTATTGCCAAAAGTATGCCGCCAATCTGCTGGGTAGGCAAGTAAACTTTTAGAAGAGGCTCCAAAGTAATCGGATTTGGGGTGGGTATCATTTGTGTTTTTATCTTCGGAAGTGGGAATAAAAACTTCCGGTTCTTTTAAGTTGAAAACCAATACCATTTCGTCTCCCTTTTGATGGAACTGGCCGAGGCAACGGTATGTATACTTATGATTCCAACCACATAGTTCGTATAAAGTGGGAATAAAAGCTGCACTTCCGATTCCTTTAGGTACTTTCTTTACCTCAGAGAGTTTAGACCATTTCATACTGTTGCGTTTTTCCTTTGTGCTGGGACGGATAGCTAACAGACCTTCAACTGTATGTATTAGCAGTTCTATATAATCAATATCATGAAATTTTTGGAGCGCAATTAAGTTAAATTTTAACATTTTGTGCGTAATCAATATGTAAGGCTTATCACGAGGATTTAAAAATTGCGCTCTTGTGATTTCAAATCCTCTCAAATCAAAATCTCCGGGAGAAACATCTAGCGCTAAGACAGACTCAATAGAGTCATCGTAGTCATAAATACTTCTGCATGCCGCATTGTAGTCGGGAGCCTTAAAACCGGCCCAGCGAGGATTGACTGTTACAAAGCCCTTGAGGACACCATCTGAAATTACGTGGAGTTCTGGGAGTAATCCTTTCGCACCATATTTTGCATTCAAAATAAGATGCTGTACAGCGACAAAGTCATCTTTGGAGATAATTGCTTCGTGGTCTCCATATTTACGATATTGGTTTCGATCTTGCTTATTCTTTTTGGATTTATGGTTTAGGTAGTTAGGAGTCCAGGTCTTTCGGGCAAGAATATCGCCGCAATGTCTTTCATTTTGCAGAATCTGTAAAATACTTCCGGGATTCCAGATTAGGTTGCCTTTTTTAGTTGGCCTTTTTAAAGCAGTTAGTTGATCAGCAATCTGCTGACAGGTATATCCATATAGGTACATGAAAAAAATAAGACGCACCGTTTTGGCCTCTTCTTCATTGATTATCAGTTCGCCCTCCTCATCTACATCATATCCCAAGAGGGGAGGCTTTAAGAAAATGCCACGTTTGAAACGCATTTCAATGGAGGCGTTCATGATTTCACTTTTGTTATGACTTTCTTCTTGTGCCATTGCAGCCATAAACGAGAGAGTCATTTCACTGTTTGCATCAAGAGTAAAAATCCCTTCTGCCTCAAAGCGTATTCCTATAGGGGGTTTTAATTCTTTGAGTTGCCGGACATAGCCAATACAGTCCATGATATTTCTGGCAAATCTGGAAACACTTTTGGTGATGATCATATCAATTTTTCCCCTATAACAATCTTCAATCATTCGGAGGAATGATTCACGATGATTCAGGGATGTACCACTGATGCCTTCATCGGCATATATTTCCACCAGTTTCCAGTTGGGATGTCGGTTGACAAAATCCGTATAGTGGTTTTTCTGCAGTTCGTAAGAAGATGTTTGCCTAGGGTCATCGGTGGATACCCTGGCATAGACAGCTACTCGTAATTCACGGTCTTCATCGTAAATATTTTCAGGTGGCTTTGCAGGGAGACATTCCAATGTATCTGGATCTACGCCACGATATCGTTCACGGATTTTGGTTTTTTGCTCCTGTATGCTGATGGAGTGTTCTTCCGAATGATTCATTTTTTCACGCCTTTCATGTATTGTTACATATTATTATATTTTCATCGTAAAAAAAGAAAATAGACCAGAGGTCAAGTGGTTAACCTCTGGTCGAAGAGTCATGAGTCCTGTTTTTTCTCTGTTTCAATTAATTCCCAGCCATTATTACGAATAATATATTTGGCCACAGAAATTAACTCGTAAATGAAACGGCGTTCCAGAAGAGAGCAATCATCCATCAACAAATCGATATCGGTCTGGTAGTCAGTGGGGCTATAGAGTTGATTTCCACAGAGCAATTCATCTACAGTGACTCCAAGAGCATTAGAAATTTGAACAAGTGATTCGAGACTTGCCTGTTTCTTAGCAGTTTCAATGTAACTAATATAGGAATCCGACATTCCAGTTAGTTCAGCTAGATCGGCTTGGGTGAGTGACCGCTGCTTTCTTACCTCTTTGATTCGTTTTCCAATAAGTTTAAAATTGATATCCATAGTATAATACCTACCTTTCTGACGTTTGGCACGTCACTTTAACGATAGATGAAAAGCCCCTTGTTTGGTTAGGTATTTTGTGTAAGAGAAGTGGAGTAATTTTGGATGAGGGAAAATAGCAAAATATGAGAGAATTTGTCGATTGATTTTTATTGAAGAAAATATGGAACAATGATATACTTGTGCCAGAAAAAGAGGTGAAATAGTATCAGAAAAAGGCATACAAAAGAACTTGAGAAGTGAAAAAAACATAGATAGAATGCGGAACTTATGGTTCTAATTTTTTTTATCCGAATACTCCATTATAATTAAGTATAATAGTCAAGTATTACAGTTCTAATAAAACTTCTGATTTGCAGTTACAATAAGCGTATGTAAAACAGAAGAGAGGTGTAATTTACTTGCGTATAGAAGAGTATACTGCTGCTAGGGTAAGAGAATTGTGTGAGAAATATCATGTTTCAAAATATCGGCTTGCTCAATTAACTGGAATGTCTCAGACGGCTGTAGGAAATATCATGAAGATGAAGAGTATACCTACGATATCAACTTTGGAAAAGATATGTGATGCATTTGGGATCACGCTGGCGCAGTTCTTTGCTGGAGAGGGAAAGCGGCCGGATTTATCAAAAGAGCAGAGAGAAATAATTGAAACGTGGGATGAATTGGGAAGAGAGGAACGAAGAATTCTTTTACAATTTGTCCGCAGTCTGAAGAACAAGTAGGGAAGCAGTTCTATGTGAAATCCGCAGAACTGTTTCCTTTTTTATTTGAGATACAAAAGAAAAAAAATACTAATAAGGATTTCTGTGCGCCACGGAATAATAAATTATGAAAAACGAGGTATAGAAATGGATAAGAACAGTAATGAATTCAAAAATCTGATTTATGACTTGGTAAACGGATCTTTTGATCTGGAGCATTTTCCTGTGGCAGAGAGTAAATATGTGGAAAATGAATATGAGGAAGGAAAACTGTGTAGCAGGCTTTATTCAGAAATGTGTGATGCCTATGAAAGAATCTGTGTCAGACTTGGGAAGCCGGATCAAGAGGATAGAGATGTGGAAATTATTATAAATAATCTTCTGGATATAGGAAAATATCTCAGTATGAAAATGTATGATTATGGATACCTTTTTTCAACAAATAAAATTTGAAAAACGTATTTTGTCTTGTAGGAAGGGGGAATTTCTATATCCAAAGAAAAACTTGCTGAAATATCATGAATTTGAGATACTACTGATATAAAGAAATAAATTGGAAAGGAAGTAGAAATATATGGCTAGTGTACCTGAAAATTGTAAATGTATATTATGTGGCTCTGAGGCTCAAAAGCAGACAGATCCGGCTACTGCTACAGTGTTTTATGAATGTCCAGTCTGCGGTCGCTTTGAAATACAACTTCCACTGGATGCGCCAGAGGTAGACTTTGACTATAATCATTTGGGTTCTTATTTGCTGTATAATAAATTCCCCGATAATATATTGGAACCTAGATATTATACAAATCGCGATAAGGAATGGTGTGATAAGTGGAAAAGAAAATATGATGAAGGGGATCGGACGCATGGTCGTCCTGTCCATTTATCAAAGGAAATTGTAGAGAATTGGTATCCTGGTACTTTTTCTGAAAAGATAGATAAAATAGTTCTATTTTTAAATGATCGAATTAAACATGTAGGAGAAACGGTTTCACTGAGAAAGGAAGAATTATATAGTGCGCTTTTTGTGGACAGATTTGATTATAGTACTGGTAAGCGTACAAATAGAAATGTGCAATTAATTAGTGCTCAATCTCATTACATGTTATCGTGTTTAGAACAGAAAGGATATATTGAACAAAGAAAGGGAGCTCAATGGTTTGATAAAGATGGTTTTTTAAAACTTTCATTAACTCCAGAAGGTTATGATCGCGTAGATATTTTACAAAAAAATTCTGCAAATGGGAAAAATGCTTTTGTGGCGATGCAGTTTGGCGAAGAAACTGTACCTGTACGTGAGGCTATTCGTAAAGGGGTTGAAAAAGCAGGATATATTGCCATTTTTATTGACGAAGTGCAGCATAATGATTTTATAACACCAGAATTATTAAAATACATAAAAAATAGTAGATTTGTGGTAGTGGATCTTACTAACAAGAATAATGGCGCATATTTCGAGGAAGGATACGCTATGGGCCTGGGAAAAGATGTTATTCAGATTTGCCAGAAAGATGTAAAGTTGCATTTTGATATTGCCCAGAAGAATACCATTATGTGGGAAGATGAAAATGATATTATTGAAAAGCTGGCTAATCGTATAAAAGCCACAATTGACTAATGCTGAATGGCATAAAAGGCAAATTAAATGATGATATTATGATTGTTACGGGGGTAACGGGGGGTGAAATTGTCTCTTGGTTTTACCCCCTGTTAATATGTAGCGACTTTCGCTACATTATAATAAGTATAGAAAGTCTTGACGGGACTGCATATGTCCTTTATCGGTATGGGGATTTACAGCATCTTACGAAAATGCGGGCTTGGATTTATCCCCTCCGGCATCCTGGGCGGGTGCATCCTGCTGCTTTATACCCTGATGATCGGGGCCGGAGTCTCAAGTATTAGGGCGCTGATTATGTTTCTTGTCCGCATCGGGGCGGACATGACAGGGAGGGACTATGACCTTCCCACCAGCCTGGCCCTCTCAGCAGCGGGCCTGGTGTGGAAAGAACCGCTCTATTTGACGGATGCCGGGTTCCAGCTTTCCTTTGGGGCGATATTGGGAATGTCCCTTCTGGGACCGGTATTCTCTGAGACTTTCGGGTGTGACGTGTTTGCCTCAAAAAAGAAAGCCGCACAGCGGAAAAAACTTCCGGCGCAGTATGGGTGGAGCGTGGCGTCCTGGACAGCTCGGGGGCTTTCCTCAAGTATGGCGGTCAGTGCCTTCCTTATGGGGCCGCTTCTGTATTTCTATTTTGAAGTGCCTCCGTATTCTGTTATATTGAACCTTCTGGTTATCCCCATTATGCCGGCGGCAATGGGAGCGGGGCTTGCCGGATCGCTTCTGGCGTTTGTGTGGGATCCGGCAGGCGGCGCGGTGCTCCAGGTCTGCAGGGGTGTGCTGTGGATTTATGATCTGGCCTGCGCGGGAGCGGGAATGATTCCGGGGAGCCGCATAGTGACAGGACAGCCGGAAATGATGTGGCTGATCGTCTATTATCTGGGAATTGGTGTGATCTGCATCATTTTCCGATACCTGTTGGAGAGAAAAGCCTCGCTGGCGGAATTCCGGGAAGGGCACAGGGACAGTGTGAAAGACTGCCAAAGTTCTCAAAGCCGTCAGGGCTGTGCACGGGGATTGTCTGTGCGTCTGCCGGGACTTCTTCTGCTTCTGTTTGCAGCAGGGATGACAGTCTCCTGCCGGATGGGATACAAGCCTTCCGGGGAGATGCAGGCAGTCCTGCTCGATGTGGGGCAGGGGGACGGGATTCATATCCGTGGTCCGGCGGGAAATTACTTTATAGACGGAGGAAGCAGCGACGTCTCACAGCCGGGAACCTATCGGATCGAACCCTATCTTCTGGCAAACGGCGTTGACATAATCGATTATGCATTTGTCACTCACGGGGACGAGGATCACATCAGCGGAATACGGGAGCTGCTGGTGGGGCAGGAGATGGGAATCCGGATCCGGTGCCTTGTGCTGCCGCCTCAGGAGTACCACGATGAAAAACTGACAGAACTGGCAGTTCTGGCGGCCAGAAACGGAACCCGGGCAGCAGTGATGGAAGCAGGGGATGTGATCCGGCAGGAGGGAGTGACATTTACCTGTATCGGCCCGGAGAGAGACGCCGGCCTGGAACCAGGAAACGGAGCTTCCCTTGTGCTGGATGTATCTTTCGGAGAATTCGACATGCTCTTAACCGGCGATGTGGAGGGCGCGGGTGAGAAATCCCTGATAGAAAGCGGACGGCTGAGGGAGTACGATGTGTTAAAGGCTGCTCATCACGGCTCAAAAAATTCAGGAGCCGAAGACTTCCTTGAAATCATTCATCCGACAATCGCGCTCATCTCCGCCGGGCGGGACAACCGGTACGGCCATCCCCATAGAGAGACACTGGAAAGGCTTGCATACGCCGGGTGCCGCGTGTATTCCACGCAGGAGAGCGGGGCGGTTACAGTGTGGACAGATGGAAGCAAAGTGCGCTGTAACAGCTATTTAGCGCACTAACATTTCCTGTGACTTACGTCCGGAAGCGGAGCGGATGTCTGAAGCGTGTTCTAGGAGAGGGGACGTGTGTGTACTGTTCCGTTCCGAAATCTGGGAAGAATCTAAGAAGCCGGAGA
>CALWTQ010000136.1 GCA_944384505.1 uncultured Mediterraneibacter sp. | reverse complement strand
TAAGCAAATCTTCCAGAAATGCTGATAAATACGACATTTCTGGAAGATTTGCTTTCTATAAAGTGGCAAACTCGGGGAGACATTCTAAGATTTAAGTAAACGCGGAATATTAGAGACTGTGGAACGATGGAGGACGATGAATAGGATCTTCTGGCAAATCCATCAATATTATGTTATAATTCAGAAAAGAGGTCGAGAAAGGAGTGAGCGTTTATGGCATTGACACAGGAGAAGAAATATACGGTAAATGATATTTACGCGCTTCCGGAAGGGACCAGAGCAGAGCTGATCGACGGCGATATGTATATGATGGCTCCTCCAGGAAGAAGGCATCAAGATATATCTGCGTATTTGCACTCAACAATTTATAACTATATTCACGATAATGGTGGTCGATGCAAAACATATGCTGCACCATTTGCAGTTTTTCTTAACGAAGATGATCGAACCTATGTGGAACCTGATATTTCAGTGATTTGCGATGAGTCCAAATTAGACGACCGGGGATGTAACGGGGCTCCGGATTGGATTATTGAAATTGTATCACCGGGAAGTAAAAGGATGGATTATTTTACAAAACTGTTTAAATACCGGACCGCCGGAGTTCGTGAATACTGGATTGTAGATCCTGAAAAGGAAAAAGTTATGGTATATCTTTTTGATTGTGGCGATGCAAGCATGTACGATTTTACAGACGAAATTCCAGTTAATATCTACGATGGTGGTTTAAAAATTAAAATTAAATAATAGAAAGTATAAAAATGATAAGAAAAATGAATAGAAAAGGAGCGATATTAACGACTATCGGTGCCGCGCTGATTGCTATGGGATTAAAAATAGCCGTATATAAAAGAAACGATAACTAAGGAGTCTTTTGATAAGGCTCCTTTTTTACTATGTGTAAAAATGAAAAGAGAACGACAGATGAAAAAAATTATTGTGGTAGAATTGGTGCTAGTATATAAATAGTGCAAGTCAAAATAGAGGCAAAACAGGTTACTCCGACATTACTTTGACACCACACTTTGAAGTATTTCAGGAATTATCAGTTTAAAAAAGAGCATAGCAGAAGGCGAGGAAGGCATCTTCTGGCAAAAGGGTCAACAGTATGCTATAATTCAGAAAAGCGGTTATCCTGTTTTGCCGAAAAGATGTTGAAATTTCATCGATACAAATTATAATAAAAAAGATAGAAAAAACGGAGGACAGCCAAAATGAATAACATCAGAATCAGAACAGCCAGACCGGAGGATGCGATAGAATTGTTGGAAATATATGCGCCTTATGTGAGAGAAACTGCAGTTACTTATGAATATACTGTTCCTTCCAAGGAAGAATTTGCTTCCAGAATCCGCCGTACAATGGAAAAATATCCCTATCTTGTAGCAGAAAAGGACGGAGAAATTCTGGGGTATGCTTATGCGGGAGCGTTTCATCCAAGGGCGGCTTATGCCTGGGATGCGGAAATGTCGATTTATATAAAAAAAGACAGGAAACGTTCAGGAATAGGGAAAACGCTTTATGAAGCGCTGGAAAAATTACTGGCTGAACAGAATATTCTGAATGTATATGCCTGCATTGCCTGTCCGGAGGAAGAGGATGAATATCTGACGAAAGACAGTATCCGGTTTCATGAGAGAATGGGGTACCGGATTGTAGGCGAATTCCGGGAATGTGCCTATAAATTTGGACGCTGGTACGGTATGGTCTGGATGGAGAAAAGAATCGGAAAGAGAACAGCAGATCCAGCGGAGGTAAAAAGCTTTGATAAATCATACCAGGTGGAGTCGGGAATATGGAAAAAGAAGCTGGAAAAAAATTAAAGAATATTGAGTTCCTGCGTTTCGTTTTCGCAGGAAGCATTGTATATTTTCATCTTCTGCATTCGGCGCTTATGCCCTATACAGACAATGCAGAGATTTATCAATGCCTTGCCGAACAATCAAAATATACAAAATACATTGTGGAATGCTTTTTTATCATATCAGGTTATTTCCTTTACCAGTCTATGGTACGGCATCCTGAAAAAGGACTGGGACGTTTTGTTTGGGGAAAAATTGCCCGCCTCTGGCCTGTATTGGCCTGTGCTACCTTGATATCTGTTATTTTTATGAAAAAATCGGTATATTCCGCTATAATCAATCTCTGCTTTCTCCAATCAACCAGCCTGGCTATAGACTGGAAGGGACTGAACTGGTATGTATCCGCATTTTTCTTCGCAGAGATTTTTTATTTTATGCTTTATAAAGCGGTGAGAAATGCTGCTGCAAGACGCCTGATTGTGTGCCTTATAGTGTATTTTGGATACAGCCTTAATCTTATGACGACAAACGGCGAATTTGGACGGAAAGTGGTTTATGGCGTATTCAGTCTGGCGATTGCCCGGGCTCTGGCAGGAGTTGGTCTGGGCTGTCTTATAGGAGAAGCATATAAGACATTTGCCTGTGGCGAGAACCATTTAAAAATCGTTTTATCAGAAAAATGGCGTATTTTTCTGGTATCCGTCTTGGAAACCGGAAGTTTTCTGCTTTTGTTATATGACTTTTTTGGAGGAAAAAACGCTCCGCAAAATCAGTTCCTTGTGGTGGTCTGTTTTTCTGTTCTATTTGTCTGTATGCTTACAGAAAAGGGAATATTGTCAAAGATTATCAGCAGGAGCAGACTGTGCAGGATGGGTAAATATGCCTATTCAATATATGTAATGCAGGAAACGGCATTTTTACTTCTGAAGCGTACATTATGGAAAAATTCGGTTTTTGTACAGAGATACGCAGCGCTTTGCCTTGGAATATCTGTATTGGCAGCCGTCGTTTTAGGAATTATAATTTATTATCTGGTAGAACGTCCAGCAGGAGAGAAAATGGCAGGTTTGGTCACTGCGGATAATGGGAACTGGAGCAGAAGACAGAAAAGTGATAAGAAATAACTTTAAAAGGAGCCGTGTCAGGGCTCCTTCATATGTGATATCAAAATATTACTTCTGGTGGTTCATAAGCTCCGCAATTTGAAAATCTGTCATATCTGGGTGTTCCTGAAGTAATGTATAGACATATTTGATATAACCATGATCCATCTCCAGAAGCTCTGCGGTTTCAGCAGAGCTTAATCCTCTGGAAAATTTGCACCGGATAATCCGGATCATGTCTGCGCGGCCGGCTGCTAATCCTTCTGTTCTGCCGGTTTTCAGTCCTTCTGCTCTACCTTCAGCCAGCCCCTCATTTAATAGCATTTGCCCAAGTTTTGTCATCCGCATATCCTCCTTAATTTCTTCCATATCCATAGATTCTAAAAATTTGTCAGCCATTGCGTAAATCACCGCCTCCAGTTTTTCTGTTTCCCACGAGGGAAGAACAGTGCAGTCTTTTGTAATTTTATGAGCAGCTTTGATACGGTCTTTGATCGGCATGGAACCGCCCATGATGGGAGTCAGAGTGAGCCAGACCAGTTCAGACCGCAGGATTGGTTCACCTTTAAGTATTGATCCCCTCTGTGAGTTGTGTTTTTGGGTTCCGTATCTTCCCGGAGCATACCACATAAGTAGTTACCGGAGCTTTATACTGATAGCTTGTTACAGATTCGTAGGACCGGAAACGTTTTAGGTCGTCCAGCGTAAGATCGGAACTTTGAAATTCCAGGTGCTTTATAGAACCGTCTTCCATGAAAAAATTGAAATCCTGGTAAAAGTTGGCGATTCTGATATCCATAAGCTCGGTAGGAGCGATGGAGGCCACTTTGCCTTGGATTCCCAAAAGGGGAAGGAGCTCTTCCGCAAAAAAATGCATCATTGTCTTCATAGCGGCGTCTTCATGTTTGGATGCGGAGGAAGAACGGAATTTCTCTTCAGTAAATCTGTTTTTGTCCATATAGTATCCTTTCCGCGGAAATACTATAACAGGAAAAATCATCTGATTTTAACTATAGCAGATTTGTTTCATGCATACAATGGATTTCCGCTGAATTTTCGTACTACTTAAAGGGATAAAAAAGAAAGTGCCTGTTAAAATAAGCAGATATGAGCATTGAATCCGCAGATCAGTGTCCAGAATGGAAAGCTGCAGACAAAAAGAATATCAAAGAGCTGCTTTCCTGATATACAAAAATTATTGATATAAGTGTATAAAATATATGCGAGAAAATCAATAGGAGACTTTGTCGAAAACATGTTGAAATTTTAATGATACAAATTATAATAGAAAAAGATGGAGAAATTCTGTGGTATGCCGATGCCGGAACATTTTAGCCAAGAATGGTTTATGCCTGAGCAGCAGATGTAATGATATTATTGTAATATAAATTAAGAATATAAAGGAAGAACGCGTATGGAATACATGAAAAAAAACAAAGTATTTTCAGAAAATCCGAAGGTATCAATAGTTATTCCAATGTATAATGTAGAATTATATATTGAAGAATGCCTTCGTAGTTTGTCGTCCCAGACATATGATGATTTTGAGATCATCTGCGTGGATGATGGATCTGATGACCGTACAGTTGAAATTGTAAAGAAACTTATGGCAGATGATAGAAGAATTCATCTATATGAACACCCACATTGCGGTAGGGCTGGTGTGATCAGAAATTTTGGAATGGAAAAAGCACATGGCGACTATTTCCTTTTTTTAGATGGAGATGATTTTTTTGAAAAAGAAATGATTGAAAAAGTCATGGACAAGATAAAAGAGGACGAAGCGGATGTGTGTGTGTTTGGCGCACGAAAATATATGGAAAGCACGAAGGTCTTTAAAAAATATAATGCGATCAATGAGGAGTATATTCCGGATCAACTTCCCTTTGAGGGAAAAACATTTCCGTATATTTTTAATATCTGTTCTGCGACTCCCTGGAGTAAGATGTTTAAAAGATCGTTGATTGAAAAATGGCACATTCAGTTTATGCCTCTGGAGAGGAGCAATGATGTGTTCTTTGTCAGATTTGCTATGGCTATGGCTCAGAGAATTACCATATTAAATGAGGTGTTGGTAAATTATCGTCAATCTTCCGGCAGCTTGCAGGCAACGAATGATAAAACTCCGTTAGATTGGTATTCAGCTCTTGTGGAGCTGAAAGAAAAATTATACGAATATAATATTTTTGATGATGTGGAGCAAAGCTTTATAAACTATTGTCTTAGTTTGGGAATGTATCATCTGAATACTTTAAAGTCAGGAAGCACATTTTGTCAGTTATATGATGAACTAAAATTTAATTGTTTTGTGAAATTAGGCGTGCTTGATTATGATCCTATAAAATTTTATTCATATAATGATCAAAAAAGTGTGCAGCTGGAAAAAATGAAAAGATATACTTCGGAAGAATATCTTTTTGAAGAATATTCAGAATGGACAGGAGAAGAAGGATACTGGAGAGACCGGCGGAAAAAGGCAGAGCAGGAAATGAGAAGTATAAAACAAAGTCTTACATTTAAAATAGGAAAGGCTGCTCTATTCATCCCAGGAAAAGTGAAGAGTACAATAGGTGACAAAAATGGAAAAAAATAAAAGATGGAATCAAATAGATGATCCAAAAGTGAGCATAATTGTTCTGTCAACAGAAAATAATAAATTGATGGAAAAATGTTTAAATAGTATACAAAGACAAACATGTCAAAACTTTGAAGTTATCTGTATAGATAACCAAGATAATGAAGACTCTTCGGAAACCGTCAAAAGATATATTGAAACCGACAACAGATTTCGTTTGGCAGATAGAATTCTTCAAGGGACAGCGGAGATGTATAACGAAGGGCTGCGGCTAGCTAAAGGTGAATTTTGTCTTTTTCTTGAAGGAAACGATTTCCTTGAAAAAAACATGCTGAAAATGAATTTAAAAAAGGCGGAAAAAGAAAAGGCGGATATTTGTTTGTCAGGAGTATGTGTTTTGGGTGAAGAGGAGCTGTATGAAAAAGAGGAAGGATTTTTCCAGAGCAAGTATATGTCGGATACAGGTGTTTTTGAAACAAACACATTTCCATATATTTTTAATATCACAAATGAATATCTGTGCAATAAATTCTTCAGAAGAACATTACTTGAAAAAAATGAAATTCAATTTAAATCTTCCTGCTGCGGAATAGATCTGTATTTTGTATTTTTGGCAATGGTATTATCTCAAAAGGTTGCTGTAATATCAGAAAAATATGTAAATCATAAACTGGTTCAAAAAGATGATTGCAGATACAGCAAAATGAGTTTTGAGCATTATTGTGAAATGCTGAAATTATTACAGCGACGTGTGAGTGTATCTGATATGTGTCCAGATGTTCAGAATAGTTTTCGTAATATGGCTCTTCATATTTTGCTCAATAGCTTATTGGCGGCAGAAACGTTTTCAGAATTCGGGAATATTTATTATATGTTAAAAAACAGCATTTTTGAAGAGCTGGGAATAAGCAAGCTTCAGGAAGAACACTGCCTTAATAAAAGAGAATACGAAATATACAGAAATATCATGCAGTACGATGTAAGAGAATATATGTTTCGGGAAATCAGAAGCATGAAATACAAGAAAAAGAGGTGGATAAAAGCAGCGGAAATTGCTGAGAAAGATGTAAAAGAAACTCGTAATTGTGCAACACTTAAAACAGGCAGAATGATTCTTTCTGTTCCTCGAAAAATAAAAAGGATTATAGGATGATTTTAAAAATATATGTAAATATATCTAAACAAATAATATTACAAGGGGAGGGGCTGCCGCCAGCCTCCCCTATTAGTACTTTTGGATATTAAAATTTTCTATAAATTCTTTTCCATAAGTTCTGCAATCTGAAAATCTGTCATATCCGGGTACTCCAGAAGTAGTGTATAGATATGCTCAATATAATTATGATCCATCTCCAGGAGTTCCGCAGTTTCGACAGAATTTAAGCCTTTGGAAAGCTTGTGCCGGATAATCCGGATTATATCAGCACGGCCAGTAGCCAATCCCTCATTTAGTAGCATTTGTCCAAGTTTTGTCATACGCATATCCTCCTTGATTTCTTCCATGTCCATGGATTCTAAAAATTTGTCAGCCATTGCGTAGATCACCGCCTCCAGTTTTTCTATCTCCCATGCGGGGAGAACAGCGCAGTCTCTTGTAATCTTATGTGCAGCTTTGATACGATCTTTGATCGGCATGGAACCGCCCATGATGGGAGACAGAGTGAGCCAGACTAATTCAGACCGCAGGATTGGTTCGCCTTGCTGCATTTTCTCTTCCAGTGTTTTAATAAATCCGTTGGCGTTTTTGTCGGCCAGCCGGATCGGAACAATCTTATAGGTGTTGATTCCTTCTGTAAATTGTGTTTTGGGGTTCCGGATCTTCCCGGAACATACCACATAGGTAGTTACCGGAGCTTTATACTGATAGCTTGTTACGGATTCGTAGGACCGAAACCGTTTTAAATCGTCCAGTGTAAGATCGGAACTTTGAAATTCCATGTGCTTTATCGAACCGTCCTCCATGAAAAAATTGAAATCCTGGTAAAAATTAGTGATTCGGATATCCATAAGCTCTGTGGGAGCGATGGAGGCTACTTTTCCATGGATTCCAAGAAGGGGAAGAAGTTCTTCCGCAAAAAAGTGCATCATAGTCTTCATGGCGGCGTCTTCGTGCCTGGATGCGGAGGAAGAACGGAGTTTCTCTTCAGTAAGTCTGTTTTCATCCATATAGTATCCTTTCCGCGGAAAGCTTTATACAGAGAAACCATCTAAGTAAACTATAGCAGATTTTATTCGGACGGACAATGGCTTTCTGCTTCTTTGGGTTTGAAATATAAATGCTCAAGAGGAAAGTAAGGAACTTTCAGTAAGAAAAAGAGGTATTTAATCTGAAACTTCCAGGGATTTTTCATTTTGATACAGTTCAAGATTTGCATAACGGGATATGAATAGATATAAAAAGCAAGGTTCAGATGGTTTCTCTGGAGAAATATGTTGCCCGAAAATAAGCTCCAGATATTTTGTGGAAAAAATGAAATCTACTACTATCAGTGTAAAGGATGCTGACAGAAAAGGCAATGGGAAGTTTTGTCGAATAATATGGTAAGTAGTGGAAATACAATGGCCTCATAAATTAAGACACTTTTTCGGACAATTTTTAATGAATCTGATATACTAAAATCAATACGAAAGAGAGGATTCA
>CALWTQ010000135.1 GCA_944384505.1 uncultured Mediterraneibacter sp. | reverse complement strand
TACCTCTATTTTTTACGTTCTCAATCTATTGATCTCAATAAAAATGCCAATACTCGCGACAAGTCTCATAATTCAAATTATGATTCCTTTCAGAAATCTTCTTTGCGGGAATCCCAGCATAAACGCCATATGGTTCAAGATTCTTTGTAGCGATAGCGCCGGAAGCCAAGACTGCTCCTTTTCCAACAGTGACTCCCGGAAGAACAGTTGTCCCTGAACTGATCCAGCTATATTCCTCAAGTATTACTCCCTCCCCAACAGCAATAAAGTTAGAGTCATTCACATCATGCTGCAATGTGAATATTTTCACATTTTGTGCAAGACATACCCGATCAGCTATATAAATACCCTTTCTGCCATCCAACAAAGCACCAACACCAATGACAGCTTCACCAACATGTATATTCCATGGACTGCGCATTTCAAATCCGCCATAGAGTACTGTTTTCGGAGAGATATCCATACAAAAACATTTCCTCATTAGAAAATTTCTTACTCTCTGAGATGGAAATCTGCCAATTAGAATAGAATAATATCTACACAATCCATAGATATATGGATTTATACATTTAGATAATGACCTTATAGCCTTTCTTTTTTTCTGAATTGATTCCTTATTTGTATGATTTTCAAGACTGAAATCACTTGGATTTGTCAACATACTTTTTGACCCTGCATTAGACAATTTTAATTTTCTTTTTGCATATCTAGAATATAAACAGCATACTAACCAGCCTGCTAAAAAGAGCACAAAAAGAATATAAGCCATAACTATAGGAAGCAGTAAGAAGATTCTCATCACGTAGTCCTCCTTGTCCAGTAAACATATAACAAATTCAAAAATTTAGCATTGATATTAAATATGTTCTGATTTAAAATATTAAATCTAGACATTGAATGAAGCTAAAAACCAATATAAAAATAACATTCATTGGGTTATCATATTTTTTAAGATTTCTTTTGATTTCTCCCTAAAATCATTAAGCCTAATATTTATGGCATCATAATCAATCTTAATTTCAGTATCTATTTTCTTATCTAATACTTTTCTATTCTCTAATCCCATTAATTTTAAAATACTATCAATTCTTGAATTTGTATTGTTATGACTAAGTGGTTGAACCCAAAATTCCTTATTAAACAATATGCTGAATGCTGTACCGTGAAACGAATTCGTTATCACAACCTCAGCATTTTTTAAATACGATAAAAACATCTCTGGACCACAGTCAGATACATTTTTTACGTTATATCCTACAGTCCCTTTCCATACAGTTGAAACAATATAAATTGGGCACTTCCTTTTCTTGGAAATACTTTTGGCTAATTCAATCAGTTCAGGCTGTTTCTCAGCCTGATAGACAAAGATATACCTCTTTTTAATAGGTTTTATAAACTGTTCCCATGTCTGCAGCCCTAATAGGAGTACTGGATCAGCCACAACAGGAACCGAGAGCCCTAAACAGTCTTCAATAATTTCCGCAGCTTTTTCTTCTCTTACAGTAATACCCTTAAATCTACGTAGTAACGTAATCGTTTTTTCCTTATACTTTTCGGGTATGGTGTTATATCCAAAACTTGCAGCGTAACTATAAGCCGGAAAACCTTCCGGAAGAAAATCCAACATATAAGTATAGTCTTCATGTGTGCAATCACAATTCCATACTTGGTCACTACCTACAAATACTTTATCTACTTCGTTCAACACATTCTTTATAGTTTCTTTTGTATAAGGCGACGTCAGTCTAAGTCTTGACCGAAACAACTCAAAATTCTTCTTTTTATTTCTATTTATTCTCTGCCAAATATAATTTTTTATATTATAAAGAGACAGACCATCTTTTAAAGAAACCTGTCTATACCAATAAGCAATACCATCAGAATAGTAATTTATTATTCTTGTATTAAACCCCATTTCATCAATACACTTTTGTAATGCATAAGCCTGAAGAACAGCACCATAATTATCCGATTGATGAAACGTTAGTGTGCCCACGCATATATTTTTTTTATCCTGCACTGTTTTTAAACCTCCTAGATAGCGCCCAAGGGGTTGCTGCTGCAAGTGAATATAACAAAAACGTTAAATCATATAAAAAATTTCCAGATATTCCATAGAACAAGAAAAACACCTGCAAATAAATAGAAAAATAGAGTTGTTTCATACTTTTAATATCTTGTGCTGCTCTCGCGGCATTTAAAGTGCGTATACTTTGCCGCATATTGATAATAAAAAATGATACATAGAAAATAGCGCCAACAATCCCCACCTCACACAACAATTGAAGATAAACATTATGTACCTCATAATAAATACCATCCTGCTGTACATTAAAAGTATTACGAAATCCAGCCCACCCCACCCCAAAAATAGGTTCTTCTTTAAAATATTCTATCGCCTTAGTAAACAGCAAAACTCTACCATTCGCAACGTCATCGCTAAACATCCATTCTGTTATTTTTCCAAATCCAGTAAAAGAAAAATATAAAAACAGTACAATCACCACTACCAAAAATAAAAGCAAAAGTATAACTTTCTTTTTGCTGCTTTCAGCTTTTTTTATACAATACATCACAAGCATTGTGCAACCTGTAAATAAAGTAAAGGCAAGTTTTCCTATCAAAATAAACTCAATGTATATCAAACACAACAACAAAATATTTATAAAAATATGTTCCCTGAAATATATGTTTGTCAATACAATGGCCATCAGAGCCTGTAATAATATTAATATAATTAAATCTGTGAGACTATTGCTGCCACCAGCAAAAGCAACTCCTAATGCAATTATCCCAGATACATAAATGATTTTTATACTACTATCAATCCATCTGGTTGTTCTTGCCGAACCCAATACAAATAGGAATCCAACTAATGTATATAAAAATCTACCATACATGCCATGATCAAAATCCATATTTTTTACTACAAGAAATACTAAGCATATAAAGCTAATTGCTATAAAAAAATTGGGTAGATTTTTTTCGTTTGTTCTTCTTTTCCATATATTTGCTACAATAATCATAATAATGGTCATTACAGCAATAAATGCTCGCACATAAGCCGTAACATAAGAGTAGGAAATCAGTAACGCGATCAACAAAAATGAACTAAG
>CALWTQ010000134.1 GCA_944384505.1 uncultured Mediterraneibacter sp. | reverse complement strand
TCCGCTGAAAATCTTGAAGGGCGGAGAGATGTTGTTAAGCAGCGCGCAGGGATTGTCTGAGCAGAGCGAGTTGCCCGAAGCGCCGCTTTGCCCTTAAACATCTCTCCGGCCTGTTAGATTTTCCGGATTCTGGAACGGAACATCGCACGGCTGTCCCCTTTCACAGAATACGTATCGCAAACCATCCGCTCCGCTTCCGGACGTGAGTCACAGGATATGTTAGTGCGCTAAATAGCTGAACTGTTGCTATAATTCAATGGTTTTTGTGGCAATTTTTTCTCTGAATGCCTGATCGTGTTCTACAAAGAGCATGGTGGGCCTGTATTCGAGAATCAGCTCTTCCAGCTGCATACGCGTGAATATATCAATGTAATTCAGCGGTTCATCCCAGAGGAAGAGGTGCGCGCTTTCGCAGAGTGATTTTGCGAGCAGCACCTTCTTTTTCTGTCCTTCGCTGTATTCTTCAATTCTTTTTTCAAACTGGACTCGTTCCAGGCCGAGCTTCCTGAGGACGGTGAGAAACAGTGAATCTTCTATTTCATTCTCGGACGCAAATCTCGATAGATCCCCGCCGAGCCGGGAAGTATCCTGAGAGATACAGGAAATTTTCAAACCGGCAGGTATATAGATTTCTCCGGTGTGCGGTATATCATCTCCGTTTAAGAGACGGAGCAGGCTGGATTTGCCGCAGCCATTTTTTCCGGAGAGGGCGATTCGGTCACCTTTCATGATCTCCAGACTGAATCTGGAGAGAAGAGGAGCCGTGTTTGTGTTAATATTTCCGGGAGGGTCAGCGCTTCGATTATCGCGATCCGTACATCGGATATTTCCATAATCAACAGAAACATCCCGGAATGCAGCCAGACACCTGCTGTGATGTTCCAGAACATTCAGCCTCAGGCTTTCGATCGTCTCGGTGTCTTTAAGAAGCGCTGCCTTTTGGACAGCGGCATTCTCCCGGCGGCATTCCAGAGTTTTAGCGCGTTTCATCATTTTTGCAGCCTGGTGCCCGATATGTCCCCGATCCGGCTTAAGCCCGGCTATGCGGGCGCCGGTTTTCGTACTTTCAACTTTATCTGACCATCGGGCAGCCTGGCGGGCAGATTCTTTCAGTTTGCGGATATCTTTTTTCAGATGCTCGTTCTGCCTTGCTTCCATCTGATCCCGCGCGGTTTTGTCCGCGTACCAGGAAGAGAAGTTCCCTTTCCGGACTTCAATGCTCTGCCGGTTTAAAACCAGCACATGATCTGCGCAGCGGTCGATAAAGTCACGGTCATGTGAAACAAGAATAAATCCCTTCTTTCCGGCAAGATAATCCGCAACTTTCTGTCGGGCAAGCATGTCCAGGTGATTGGTCGGCTCATCAATCAGAAGAAACGCATGCTCCTTTAAGAAAAGGGATGCAAGAAGCACTTTTGTCTGCTCTCCGAAACTCAAAGTGGAAAACGGCCGGTATAAAATCTCAGGATCCGTATCCAGAAGATTCAGCTCTCGGATAAGTTCCCACTGCTCCATGGCAGGATTATTTTCTTCTGCGATTTCAAAAGTAAGGCGGGAGGGATCACAGACCGGGAACGGAAAGTATTCAAAATCCACAGCCGTAGTAATCTTGCCGCTGTATTCATATTCATTCATGAGCAGCTTAAGCAAAGTGGTTTTCCCTTTGCCATTGCGCCCGATAAATCCGAGCTTCCAGGCCGTATCAATCTGGAAAGTGACGTCCTCAAAGACCGGATCAAAGCTGCCTTCGTAAGTAAAACTGAGATGGCTGATCTGTATAACAGACATAAACACATACCTCCTATCAATTCAAGATTCGTTAGAAAGACCATTTGTCTTTCCGGACAAAAAAGAAACCGCGGGAAAATAATCCCACGGTCCGTATCTTCTGTACTGTCTTCGTCAGCCGGAATATTCCGAGACGAAAAATCCCGGCATATCCGCCCGGCAGCTGCACATCCTGAATTTCAGAAGTATGGACATAAAAGATGAAGATTACTTTCCTGCGTATGCACGACATGCTGACAGCCTCTAAATAAAAGACCGAGCCAATGTAACAGTATAATATCTGCCGTGCGTTTTTCAAAAATCAGCAGGAAGTAATAGTCATCTTTTCATCTCCAATCTTACAAAAAGCTCATTAGCTTCTCTTATTCTTTCCATAGGATAGCAGAGGGAGGAACAGATGTCAAGAAGATTCATGAAAGATAATTCAGCTATTTAGCGCACTAACAATTCCTGTAACTCACGTCCGGAAGCGGAGCGGATGGTTTGCGATACGTATTCTGTGAAAGGGGACAGCCGGGAGATGTTCCGTTCCAGAATCCGGAAAATCTAACAGGCCGAAGAGATGTTTAAGGGCAAATCGGCGCTCCGGGCAACTCGCTTCGCTCAGACAAGTCCCTGCGCGCCGCTTAACAACATCTCTTTGCCCTTAAGATTTTCAACGAATTCCTCCAAAGTCACATCTCCCGGCTGTCCCCTTCCCCAGAAAGTATACTCAAGCCGTCTGCTCCGCTTCCTGCGCATTCCCAGACGGAAGTGTCACTGCCCTAAACAGAGCTGTAAAGCGCAGTTTGGCGCGGCTT
>CALWTQ010000133.1 GCA_944384505.1 uncultured Mediterraneibacter sp. | reverse complement strand
CGGCCGGAAAGCTTTCACAGCCGAAAGCCTACAAGCCGCGCCAGTTGTGCGTTTCAGCCTATTTGGGCAATGACATTCCGACAGGGAACGCGCAGGAAGCGGAGCGGATGGTTTGAGCATACTTTCTGGGGAAGGGGACAGCCGGGAGATGTGACTTTGGAGGAATCCGCTGAAAATCTTGAGGGCGGAGAGATGTTGTTAAGCGGCGCGCAGGGATTGTCTGAGCGAAGCGAGTTGCCCGGAGCGCCGATTTGCCCTTAAACATCTCTTCGGCCTGTTAGATTTTCCGGATTCTAGAACGGAACATCTCCCGGCTGTCCCCTTTCACAGAATACGTATCGCAAACCATCCGCTCCGCTTTCGGACGTGTTCCCCGGAAAGAGTTATTGCGCTAAATAGCTGTTCCCTCTCACGCAAATATATGTTATCCTATCATTACAGCCTGGTTTCTACTTTCGGACAAGGCTGTCAATTTCTGCACCCGCCGGTATTTCCGGCGTCCGGCATTTATAAATCAGGAGGGAATCTATGAAGTTTACTTTTGCACACAACAATCTGAATGTTTTTGATCTTGAGAAGTCATTAGAGTTTTATGAGAAAGCGCTTGGTCTTACAGTGACGCGTACAAAAGAAGCTGACGACAAAAGCTTTAAGCTCGTTTATCTCGGCGATGGCACAACGTCTCATCTCCTTGAGCTCACATGGCTGAGAGATATGGACCGTCCGTACAACCTTGGGGACAATGAAATCCATCTTGCTTTTGAAACAGATGATTTTGACGCAGCATATGCAAAACACAAAGAAATGGGATGCATCTGTTTTGAAAATCCATCCATGGGGATCTATTTCATCTCTGATCCGGATGGATACTGGCTGGAAATCGTACCGGCGAAATAATTTCGGCTTATCCCTATTTGTTGTTAATATTTCAATTGAAAAGAGATTAACTGAAAGGAACTCTTCAGCCATAGCAAAACCCCTGCGGTTATACCGCAGGGGTTCTATTTCTAATCACTATGAAAATTCTAACTTAATAACGGACATAAATCATACCGCTCTGCACAGGTCCTACAATAACTCCTACGCCAAATGTAGCAGCATGAATCATCTGGCCGCCGCCTATGTAAATACCACAGTGTTCAGCGTTCACACATACATCGCCAGGCTGTGGATTGCTCACCTGAGGCCATCCGAGGAAAGTATATGTAGTGCCCAATCGTGAGTAAGCTCCTGTCAGACAGTAACTTACGAAACCAGAACAGTCAAACGCTCCCGGACTGCATCCGCCCCATACATATTCAGCTCTGCCAACCCAGCTGTACGCGCGGTCAACAATCGCATTTCCTGTAGATACACTGTAATCTGGTTCTGCTGCAGATGAGCTTCCTCCACCAGTGGATCCGCCTGTACCGCCGCCTGTAGACGGGGTGCTAACCGTTGTACCACCAGTATTAGTAGTGGTTCCTGTATTGGTCTGCTGTTGCTGCTGTTGCTGCTGTGCCTGCTGACGCTCTTCCTCTGCTTTCCTTGCTGCCTCTTCCGCTGCCTTTCTCTCTTCTTCTGCCTTTCTCGCCGCCTCCTGAATCATTTCGTCCAGGTTGCTGATCTCGCTCTGCTTAGAAGAAATCGTCTGACTTAATTCTGCCTGTTGTGCCTCATACTGTACTTCCAGATCCTGCAGGTTCGCCATCTCTGATTCCAGCTTGTCCTGCAGATTCTCAATCTCAGTTACTGTATTTGCATATTCCTGAAGCTGATTACGGTCATATTCATGCACCTTCTGTGAATATTCCGCCTGAGTAAGCATATCAGAGATATTTCCGGAATTCATCACCTTTTCCATGGTGGCTGTTCCACTTCCCGCTTCATACATATATTTAATACGAAGCTTCATAGCCTGATACTGCTGCTCCTTCTTCTCCTCGGCAGCGGCAAGATCATCCTCTGCCTGAGAAATTTCCTGTCCTTTGTTGATCAGCTGAACTTCCAGATCATTTGCCTTGGAAATCAATGTATCCAACTGTGTCTGGAGGCTGCTCAGTTCATTCTGCGCTTCTGCCTTCTGACCCTCCAGTTCCTCCTGCGTCGGCTCTGCGAATACAGGTGTGACCGCCATAGAACACGTGAGAACCGCAGCAATGAACGCACTATGTACTCTTCTTAATCTCATCTTTTCACCTTTCCTTATTTTATCTATAATCCCCACATATATGCATAATACACCACAAAGGACAAGATTTCAACAGTCTTTGCCGCAAAAAAATAACTTTAACGGGGAAATGTGATCCTGTTTTTTTACACGTATTAAATTATAATAAATCCTCGTTAAAATTTCAATACATTTTTAACATTTCCGTAATATTTTTTTCTGACAGATCAGCTATTTAGCCCACTAACATTTCCTGTGACTCACGTCCGGAAGCGGAGCGGATGGTTTGCGATACGTATTCTGTGAAAGGGGACAGCCGTGCGATGTTCCGTTCCCCAGAAAGTATGCTCAAACCATCCGCTCCGCTTCCTGCGCATTTCCTGCCGGAAATGTTACTGCCCCAAATGAGCTGTAAAGCGCGAATTGGCGCGGCTTGAGGGCTTTCAACTGCGAAAGTCTTCCGGCCGCGCCTGCCGCTTGTAGCAGCTATATATTCACTGACTCCCGGCTTGAAAAGCCCAGAAAACAGCCCCATTTCGAGAAAAATTCTGCGGGG
>CALWTQ010000132.1 GCA_944384505.1 uncultured Mediterraneibacter sp. | reverse complement strand
CAGACTCCGAAGGCGCCCGTCGCCATCCTCCATCCCCGCAGAATTTTTCTCGAAATGGGGCTGTTTTCTGGGCTTTTCAAGCCGGAAGTTAGTGACTATATAGCTGTGGTAAACGGTCGGCGCGGCCGGAAGACTTTCACAATCGAAAGCCTCCAAGCCGCGCCAGTTGTACATTTCAGCTGTTTAGAGCAATAACACTTCCGACAGGAAATGCGCAGGAAGCGGAGCGGATGTTTGAAGCATAAGTTCTTGGAGAGGGGCGTGTGGGGACTGTGACTTTGGAGGAATCTGATGGAAGATCTTAGAAGTCGGAAAGCTGTTGTTAAGCGGCGCGCAGGGATTGTCTGAGCAGAGCGAGTTGCCCGGAGCGCCGCTTTGCATTTAAACAGCTCTCCGACTTCCTAGATCCTTCCCGGATTCCGAGACGGATCAGTACACACACGCCCCTCTCCAAGAACACGCTTCAAACATCCGCTCCGCTTCCGGACACATTTTGACGGAAAGAGTTATTATCTAAATAGCTTCATCTATGATATACTGTTTTCGTTATTAAATCTTTGAAAGGAGTTAAATTCTATGGCAAAATTGCAATGCAATGTAATATCTTATCTTTTAAAAAGAACAATTGACCTGACCGTCATTCTTCCGACAGTTACGCTCCCGGAAGCTTCTCATCCGGAAAATGGCAGGCCCTGCCACTGCTATCCTGAACCTTATCCTGTCTTGTACCTTCTGCACGGACTGGGAAATAATCATCAGCAGTGGTGCGGTTATACCTATATTGCCGGTCTTTCCACGGGCGGCTTCGGCGCACTATATCACGGGCTAAAAAACCCAGAGAAATACCGGGCGATCGGTGCATTTTCTGCCGCAGTCAATGTAAAAGAACGTAAAGAAACCGATCTGACGCTGCTCCCCATTACGCCAGAGGCCTGCCCGGATGTGTACCTGACCTGCGGGAAAGATGATTTTCTTTTTGAAAATAACCGGAATTACAGCCTGTATCTGACGGGCATCGGTGTATCCCACACCTGGGTTGAAGTCCCCGGGTACGGACATGAATGGCGGTTCTGGAATCTTGCCGTGGAACAGTTCTTAGACTGGCTTCCCCGTACGGATTATTATGCTGGACGAAGACGGAAAATATAAAAAGGCCCTGCTCTGCAAAAAAACCGGTTACAGCATAAATCTGTGCTGCAACCGGCTTTTTATCTGCGGTTTACCCGTATTTTTTTACTCTCTGATTTGTCCATTTCCAAAGATAATATATTTCGTAGTTGTCAGTGCTTCCAGTCCCATCGGGCCTCTTGCATGAAGCTTCTGAGTGCTGATTCCGATTTCCGCGCCGAAACCAAACTCAAATCCATCCGTAAACCGTGTAGATGCATTCACGTATACAGCCGCCGCGTCAATCTCATCCTGAAATTTCAGAGCATTGTTATAATCCTTCGTGATAATAGACTCAGAATGACCTGTATTATATTGATTAATATGTGCAATTGCCTCGTCAATAGAATCCGCGATTTTTACAGAGATAATTGCGTCCAGATACTCTGTTCCCCAGTCTTCCTCAGAAGCTGGAATGATCTCATCGCTGATAGCACGGGCTCTCTCATCTCCCCGGATCTCCACACCATGATTCTTTAGCTTATTTACAATAATCGGAAGTGCGTTCGATGCAATATCCGAGTGCACCACCAGAGACTCACAGGCATTACACACTCCCAGCCTCTGCGTCTTCGCGTTCTCTACAATATCTGCCGCCATCTTGATATCCGCCGACGCATCCACGTACACGTGACAGTTTCCTGTTCCCGTCTCAATCACAGGTACAGTGCTGTTCTCCACCACATTTGCGATCAGCCCGGCTCCTCCCCGGGGGATCAGGACATCAATCTTCCCGTGCATCTTCATCATCTCATTTACCGTCTCGCGGCTTGTATCCTCCACAAGGAGCACCAGATCCTGGCACAGCTTTTCCTTTCTGAGACCTGACTTTATCGCACGCACAATTGCCTGATTGGAATGAATGGCGTCACTTCCGCCCCTGAGAATCACAGCATTCCCCGTCTTAAAACAAAGTCCGAAAGCATCCGCTGTAACATTGGGACGTGACTCATAGATAATGCCCACTACTCCCAGCGGCACTCTCTTCTGTCCAATCCGCAGACCGTTCGGTCTTGTCTTCATATAGAGCACTTCTCCCACCGGATCTTCCAGACGGGCGATCTGCCTCAACCCTTCCGCCATATCGGCAATCCGCTTTTCCGAAAGCGCAAGCCGGTCGATCAGAGACTGCTTAATCCCTTTCTCCCTGGCTGCTTCCAGGTCTTTTGCATTCTCTTCCAGTATCTTATCCTGCTGAGCGATCAATTCATCCGCCGCTGCAAGAAGCCCTCTGTTTTTATCCGCCGTGCCAAGCCGCGCCGCTTCAGAAGCAGCATGCTTCGCATGGTCCGTGAGCATCTCCATGTAAGTTCCCATATGTGCCCTCCTTTTTGCATCTTTGCTCCTTATTGTACCACCGACGGAGGATTTGCGCCACATTTTTCTCATCCTCCTCCCTACAACAGTTCAGCTATTTAGCGCACTAACATTTCCTGTGGCTCACGTCCGGAAGCGGAGCGGATGGTTTGCGATACGTATTCTGTGAAAGGGGACAGCCGTGCGATGTTCCGTTCCAGAATCCGGAAAATCTAACAAGCCAAAGAGATGTTTAATAGGGTAGAGGGAGAATAAATTTCTCGCCCCTCCCATTGAACCGTACGTACGGATCTCGTATACGGCTCTACAA
>CALWTQ010000131.1 GCA_944384505.1 uncultured Mediterraneibacter sp. | reverse complement strand
AACGAAGCATGGTACTCCTGTTCCCTTCATCAGAATACGCGTTACAAAATATCTGTTCCGCTTCCGGACACATTTTGCCGGAAAGCGTTAGTGAACTAAATAGCTGCAAATATCAGCACCCGTATTTTTCTAGTGCGTAGACCGCCGCCCCTGCTGCGCCCACGATCTCCGGCTCTTCGCAGATATACAGCTTTGCTCCAATCTTTTCTTCCACTGCCCGCACTACGCCGGGATTTTTCGCTACTCCGCCGGTCATCATAAACTCGGGTTCCATTCCCACGCGTCGCAGAAGTCCGGACGCTTTGTTGGCAATCGCATGGCAGACGCCGTCCGCGATATCTGCCTTCTCCTTGTTATTCGCAATCAGAGAGATTACCTCGGACTCCGCAAACACAGAACACATGCTGGTGATCTCTATTTTCTCCGTGGAAGTAAGCGCAATCGCTCCCAGCTCATCTAATGAGACCTCCAGCGTCCGCGCGATCATCTCCAGGAACCTCCCGGTTCCAGCCGCGCACTTGTCATTCATAACGAAGTCCGTCACTTCTCCGCTTTCGCTTAATCGGATTGCTTTGCTGTCCTGACCGCCGATATCAAGGATGGTACGAATCTTCGGATTGAAATAATGCGCCCCTTTTCCATGACAGCTGATCTCGGTCACATTTTCATCGGCAAATTCGATGCTGACACGGCCGTAACCTGTAGAGACAATCCAGGAAATGTCTTCTCTTGTGAGCCCCGCTCTATCAAGCACCTGACGCAGCACCTTATCCGCGCTGACTCCTGACTTTGCTCCTGTCCGCACCACAGCAAACGCTTTGATTTTCCTGTCCCGATCCATAATCACCGCATTCGTCGATGTGGATCCGCTGTCTATCCCCATTACATACATTGGCTTGTCTCCTCTCTGTCCTTCTGATCGGACTGTCCTCCCGTTCTTCGCATCAAGCGACTCCAGAAACGCCTCGATACGGGTTCTCACCTGTCCGCCGCTCTGACGGGTATAATCCGTCTCCAGCAGAAGCAGCGGCCGATCCAGCCATTCTTTCAGCCACGCATACTCATATGCATAGTTATCGCAGAACTGCACTGTATGGTAAACAATCCCGTCCACGCTTCCTGCCCAGCGCCGGATCAGCTCATCCCGGTTGGCCGCCTGCTCCATCCGCATGCACGGGAACTGACTTAAAAGCCCCCTGGCATATCCGGTCATAACATCCGTCTCATCTACAAGAATCTTTCGTCCCAGTCCTGTGCAGGTTAAATCAAACGCTACATTCGCCCTGTTCTCTCCCAGGATCTTCTTAATGCTCTCATTTGCCCGGGCGCCCAGGATTCCAATATTGACGGCGCCGCTTTTAGCCGCATACTGACGCTCTTCTTCCTTTCCCTTTATATAGTCACAGAACTCCTTTTCATCGAATGTTTTCCCCGAAAACTGCTCATACTCCGAAATCATAGCACGGATTCTGCGCTCATACAGAACAATTCCCGCGTCCTTTGTAATACGCGGCGTATCCAGCATATAGATGAATTTGTCCGGAAATTCTTCCCTGAGGACGTCATAAAGTCTTCGGATGCTGTCACAGCATGTCGTCAGAACCACCCCTTCATAGTCCTTCCGCATGACTTCCTCGAGCACTCCCTTTGCAAAACTGCAGATATTAGGATGCATCCGGATCTCAGCCTGATTAAAATTCGTCACATCTGGTTCAATCCGCTCCATCTCCGTCCCCATGGATTCAAATACCTCCACCGGAGCATATTTACATATATAACCTAACATATCTTACGCTCTCTTTCTCCTGTCTCCGTCTTCTGTCTCTTTCCCACCTGCCGCATCCGCGCTTTCCTCTCCGGATTCCAGCATTTCCAGAAATGCTTCCAGGCGGGTTTTAATCTGTCCGTCATGACTGTTTCTCCGGTCAATTCCGTCTCCGTCCAGAATCAGCATGGGAATATCCATCTTCTGCATTTTCTCCTTTAACAGGATACTGCCTCCGGACGACTGCTTGCATCCCCAGTGGCAGAACTGGATCACTGCATCCGGATGGAGGACATCCGCCAGATGAGCCACCATCTCCGCTTTGTGGGAATAAGAGCCGTTATACAGATTCCTTATGATTTTCTTTGCCAATGCATGAAACGGTTTCGTCTCATCCATTTCCTCCATAGAATCTATAATAATATCGCTGGCGATAATCTGATATCTCCGGCTGAAGTTAAAATAACTCTGCAGTGTCTCCTGATAAAACGGGAGCAGATGAATCCAGAGAATCTTCTTTCCGTCAAACTTCGGATAGTTCTCAATATCTTTGATCATAAACCGTATCAAATCCAGGAACTCTTTTGTTCCGATCAGCAGGTGCATCCCCATCATCATATAGAGATGGCTGATCAGCTCACCCGGATAGTACCTCTCGCTCTGCAGCTGAAAGAACCGCATCAGTTCTCTCCGGGTTTCATTTTCAATCCGGATGGCCTCCTTTAATTTCTCCGTGTTAAACGGCCTGCCGAACCGTCGCGAAAGCTCTTCCGTAAACTCCTTAAGCTGATCCGCCAGATAGTCCACAGACGCCTCATCGTCCCGGTAGGGCACGTCAAGAAAGGTAAATGGAACTCCTTTCTTCTTCTCCAGGTAACGGAACGTATTTAAGTTCCCGTCACAGGAAAGAGACGTTGTAACCGCATATTCCGGCACCGGGACAGCCCCGCTGTCGATCGCCCCCACAAACGTCTTGTGATAAGAGCACAGCGTAGGCGCAATTCCCGTGTTCTGAGCGTAATCAATAAAAAAATCCTCCAGACGATACCCGCTGAAATAGCAGGAAAGGCACTCAATAGACAGCGTGCTCAATCCAAAACAGCTGATAATCTCACATGGAGAAAAAATATTGCCCCACACATAGCTTTCCGGCTTTGCAAGCGAATCAGCCACAAAAGACATCATCATAGCTTCCAGCCTCTGATATCCCTTTGAGATTCCCTTCTTGGGAAGCAGCTTCATGCGGAGCTTATTCAGTTTAAATCCCAGGAGCATCTCATTCCAGCTCTCGCCGGGACGCTCTTCTGTCTGTTCCTTTACATGGTCAATATATTTATCTGCAATCCACATAATAAATCCTCCAGGTCGCTCATTTCTGTCAAAACAGTGTAGTCAAAAAGTTTACAAAATAAAGGTATATCACAGATTCGGGAAATTTTCCAGACCTAACAGCTATTTAGCGCACTAACATTTCCTGTGACTTACGTCCGGAAGCGGAGCGGATGGTTTGCGATACGTATTCTGTGAAAGGGGACAGCCGTGCGATGTTCCGTTCCGGAATCCGGGAAATCTAACAGGCCGGAGAGATGTTTAAGGGCAAATCGGCGCTCCGGGCAACTCGCTCCGCTCAGACAATCCCTGCGCGCCGCTT
>CALWTQ010000130.1 GCA_944384505.1 uncultured Mediterraneibacter sp. | reverse complement strand
TTTCCGGATTCTGGAACGGAACATCGCACGGCTGTCCCCTTTCACAGAATACGTATCGCAAACTATCCGCTCCGCTTGCGGACACATTTCGTCGGGAACTGTTAGTGCGCTAAATAGCTGAATATCCTTTCTACTCAATGCCTAACACTTTGTAATCCTGATCTTCCACTGCCTTTTTGAGCACTGCATCATCTATCTGTGCATTGAGTGTGACCACCGCTGTTCCTGCCTCATGGCTTACCTCAGCGGAATCTACTTCCGGGAGTGCCTCCAGGGCCTTTTTTACTGTAGCCTCGCAGTGTCCGCACATCATACCTTCGATTTTCATTGTTTTTGTCATTGTTGTTTCCTCCTCTTTCTTTCTGACTTTTATTTTTTTATCTCTGCTGGCATCATACATTTTAAACCAGTTGAGCCTCAGTGCATTGCTGACCACGCAGACGCTGGACAGACTCATGGCCGCTGCCCCAAACATGGGATTCAGCTGCCATCCGAAAATCGGAATCCATACTCCTGCCGCCAGCGGGATGCCGATCACGTTGTAGAAGAACGCCCAGAACAGATTCTCATGGATATTCCGGAGCGTCGCGCGGCTCAGGCGGATGGCCGCCGGCACATCGCTCAGCCGGCTCTTCATCAGCACCACATCCGCTGCGTCAATGGCGATATCGGTTCCCGCCCCGATGGCAATTCCCATGTCCGCCCGGGTCAGGGCAGGCGCATCATTGATGCCATCTCCTACCATGGCGACTTTGCCTTTCTTCTTCAGTCTGCGGATTACGCTCTCTTTTCCGTCCGGAAGAACTCCCGCGATCACTTCATCCACACCAGCCTGCGCGCCGATGGCTTTTGCAGTGCGCTCATTATCCCCGGTGAGCATTACTACATGGATTCCCATATTCTGCAGTTCTTTTACTGCCCGCGGGCTGTCCTCTTTGATTACGTCCGCCACGGCGATAATACCGATCAGCTGCCCGTCCCTGCTGAAAAACAGCGGTGTCTTTCCTTCGGATGAGAGGCGTTCTGCCTGCTGTTCAATTTCAGGAAGGATTTCTGTGCTCTGACGGATAAACTTTAAGTTCCCGCCGAAGACCTTCTGCCCGTTCAGCACGCCGGATAAGCCATTGCCCGGAACCGCCTGGAAATCCTCAGCCTCCGCGCTCTGATCCACACCGCTCTCCTCTGCCTTAAGAAGAACCGCTCTAGCCAGCGGGTGTTCACTTTTTTTCTCCAGGGCGCATGCTGTAAGGAGCAGATCCTCTTCTGTCACCCCTTCCGCCGGAATCATATCCGTCACCTTCGGCTCTCCGCTGGTGATAGTTCCCGTCTTATCAAGGGCAACAATCTGCGTTTTCCCGGTCTCTTCCAAAGAGACCGCAGTTTTAAACATAATGCCGTTCTTTGCACCCATTCCGTTGCCGACCATGATCGCCACCGGAGTGGCAAGCCCAAGCGCACAGGGGCAGCTGATTACGAGCACCGAGATTCCTCTGGCCAGGGCAAATCCTATGGTCTGTCCCGCGATCAGCCACACAGCGATAGTCACAACAGCAACGCCGATCACCGCCGGGACAAATACGCCGGATACACGGTCTGCCACTTTGGCGATAGGCGCTTTCGTGGCCGCTGCGTCACTTACCATCTGTATGATCTGGGAGAGGGTTGTATCCTCTCCTACACGGGAAGCTTCACACCGCAGGAAACCGGACTGATTCAGAGTCGCCGCGGAAACCGCGTCCCCCGCGTCCTTATCCACCGGAATGCTCTCCCCGGTCAGAGCGGATTCATTTACCGCGCTGTGACCTTCCAGGACAATTCCATCCACCGGAATATTCTCTCCGGGCCTTACAACAAACACATCCCCTTTCCTCACCTGCTCGATGGAAACCGTCTCCTCCACTCCGTTTCTAACTACCGTAGCGGTCTTCGGAGCCAGCTTCATTAAGCTCTTGAGGGCGTCCGTAGTCCTGCCTTTGGAGCGTGCCTCCAGCATTTTTCCTACCGTAATCAGGGTCAGGATCGTAGCCGCTGATTCGAAATAAAATTCATGCATATATCCCATCACAGCCGATGCGTCGCCCCTCATCTGGGCATCTGTCATGGCAAACAGCGCGTACAGGCTGTATCCGTAGGAAGCTCCCGCCCCCAGAGCAACCAGTGTATCCATGTTGGGCGCCCGGTGGATCAGCCCTTTAAAACCGCTGATAAAAAACTTCTGGTTAATCACCATAACAGCTGTAGTGAACAGAAGCTGGATCAGCCCCATAGCCACATGATTTCCTTCTAAAAATGAGGGAACCGGCCAGTTCCACATCATATGCCCCATAGAGAAGTACATCAGCGGGATCAGAAAACAAAGCGAAGCAATCAGCCGCCGTTTCATCTTCGGCGTCTCCCGGTCTTTCAGGGAGTCTTCCGCCGCCGCAATGGTCATTCCTCCTTTCGCCTCCTGCCCGGCTGCCGCGCCTTTCTCCGAAGCGCCATATCCCGCATCTTCCACTGCGGCAATAATCGCATCCGGAGAAGCTGTTCCTTCCACGCCCATGGAGTTCGTCAGAAGACTCACTGAACAGGACGTCACTCCCGGCACTTTCGAGACCGCTTTCTCCACACGGGCGCTGCAGGCCGCGCAGCTCATGCCCGTCACATTATATTGTTCCATAAAGATCCCTCCTTTTCATTGTGACTGACGCGCTGTTTTATTTCATCAGCTTCTGGAGTACGAGAACCAGTTCATCTATAGTATCCTCATTCCCCTCCCGGATATCGTCTGCCACACAGGTGCGTATATGCTCCGCCAGCAGTACTTTGTTAAAACTGTTGAGCGCAGCGTTGACAGCAGATACCTGGATCAGAATATCCGGACAGTACGCATTCTCCTCCACCATCCGTTTAATTCCCCGAACCTGCCCTTCAATACGGCTTAAGCGGTTAATCATATCCCTGCGTTCTTTATCAGGGCGGTCCTTCGTCTTATGGCTGCACGTCGGACAGGCCTTGCTGTTATTATCTTCCATATTTCTGTTCCTCCTCTTATGTTTCTATCAAAAATTTCAAACCCCTACGGGGTATATTTATCACGGTTCCCATTATATACCCTTTTGGGGTATAATGCAATACTAAAATTCAAAACAGCTATAAACAGCTATAAAGTTCACTAACCTTCCCGTGTAAAACGTCCGAAAACAGAGACTATTTCAAAAACGTATTCTGCGGGGATGGAGGATGCCTCTGGACTTCGCTCCAGGGAATAAGGGAAACTAGGAAGCTGCGAATGCGGACTAAATACAAGGACAGCAGGTGAACAACTCGCTTTAGCTCAAACAAGTTCACCTGCTGTCCTAACATCCACCTCCGCAGCTTCAAGTTTCACTAATTCCCTTCCGAAGGCGCCCGTCGCCATCCTCCATCCCCGCAGAATCTTTCTCGAAATGGGGCTGTTTTCTGGGCTTTTCAAGCCGGAAGTTAATGAATTTATAGCTGTCAAAAGAAGCAGGCG
>CALWTQ010000129.1 GCA_944384505.1 uncultured Mediterraneibacter sp. | reverse complement strand
GTTGTCCACCGTCAGTCCTTGCATTTAGTCCGTCACTGGAACTCTTAGTTTCACTTATATCCCTGGAGCGGAATCCAAAGCCATCCTTCATCTCCGCAGAATACGTCTCGGAAATAGCCCCTGTTTTCGGACGTTTTACAAAAGGAAGTTAGTGAACTTTATAGCTGCTGCACTCTCTACAGCTCCTGTATGAATCTTACCAGCTCCTCCATCGTCCCCATATACTCTGTCTCGATAGGCAGCCCCTTTGGATTCTCCATTGTATCTGTCACCAGATAGGTCTTTACCCCAAGCTTACGCGCCGCCAGATCCTCACTGACATCATTTCCTACCATAAGACACTCTTCCGGATTCAGTTCAAACTGTTCCAGTATCTTCCTGAAATACTCCAGATTCGGTTTGCAGTATCTGCACTCCTCATATGTTGTTATCACCCGGAAATCCTCTGCGTCCAATCCGGCCCAGCGGATTCGGTTCATCGTAGCGCACCGCGGGAATACAGGATTCGTAGCAAGATATGTGTCTGCGCCCTTCGCTTTCGCCGTTTTTACCGCCTGATCGGCAAAAGGCGTCGGCCGGGTTGCGCTTTTCGCCTCATTAAAGCCATTTTCATAAAACTTTAAGGCAATCCGCTCCGCTTCGTCTATCGGAATCGGAAGCTGTCCGTCAATAAAGCTCCAGAACGCCTCCCTGTTCGTCCGGCCGCCGTCATTTTTCACCATAGCCTCATACCCTGCCCACACAGCGGCAATAAACCTCTTCGGATCGATCTGTATCCCCTCTGCAATATAAGACTTCGCCAGAAGCGGCATATAAAATTTCACAAATTCATCCTGAACCATAGGAAGCAGGGTTCCATCCAGGTCGAATAAAATATGTCTGATCCTCATAATTTTTCTCCTTCTAACACTTTGCTCCTCATTATACCAAAGTCCGGCGCAGAATACACGCCAAATCTTTAATATCAGGTGACTTGCCCTGATATCAATGATATAATAATTGAGTCATCTGCCGCCGCGCTTCACTATTCTAACTGCCGCACACAGCCACATGGCTGAACTGTTTTAAACTTTCTGATAAGGAGAGAAATATGGATCTTACAATGCTTGGAACCGGCAATGCCACGGTTACTGAATGTTACAACACCTGTTTTATATTAAGTGAAAACTCAGACGCTTTCCTGATCGACGGCGGCGGGGGCAATTACCTTATGCATCAGCTCAAACACGCCGGCTTTGACTGGAGGAATATTCATGACATATTTGTCACTCATAAGCATACTGATCATCTGCTGGGTATTATCTGGCTGGTTCGCATGATATGTCAGGCAATGAGCAGGGGCGGCTATACCGGAGAAGTGAATCTTTATTCACACGAGGAAGTCATCTCAATTATTCAGGATACTGCCGCCCGGCTGCTTAGTCCTAAAGAAACGAAATTCATCGGTGACCGGCTGCATCTGGTCATAATAAATGACGGGGAAATCCGCAATATAATCAATAAAGATGTAACCTTTTTTGATATCCATTCCACAAAGGCAAAACAGTTCGGTTTCTGCATGGAGCTGGGCTGTGGGCAAAAGCTGACCTGCTGCGGAGATGAGCCATACAATGAAGGGGAAAAAGAGTATGCCGAAAACAGCAAATGGCTCCTCCACGAAGCATTTTGTCTGCATTCTCAGGCGGATTTGTTTCACCCATATGAAAAGCATCATTCCACCGTGAAAGACGCATGCCTTGTCGCAGAGTCTCTGAGGGTCGAGAATCTATTGCTCTACCACACTGAAGACAGTAATATACTGAAACGCAAAGAGCTCTATCTGGACGAAGGCAGGAAATATTATCAAGGGAATCTTTATGTGCCTGATGATCTGGAAGTGATAAAGATATAAAAAAGGAGATTGAAATCATATGATTAAAGCAGCTTTTTTTGATGTTGACGGAACATTATTATCGCATACGGCAAAAAAAGTGCCTGATGATACAAAGCTGGCGCTCTGCCGGCTGCAGCAGAAGGGAATTCGGATTTTTATGTCAACAGGCAGACATGTTCTTGAATTGTCACATCTGCCTGTAAATGGTATAAATTTTGACGGATATATTATGCTGAACGGGCAGCTGTGCCTGGACAGCCTCAAAAATCCTGTATTCAAATCGGCTTTCCCGGATCAAGCCGCAGAATCTCTGGGAGAAATATTCGCTGAAAAGGCAGTCCCTCTCACAATGGTAGAAGAAACGCGGATTTATATTAATGTTGTCACAGAATATGTCCGTACTGCCCAAGCCGAAATCTCGTCTCCTGTGCCAAACACCGGTGAATACACTGGCGCCCCGCTTTATCAGGCAACAGTCTATCTGCCGCCACAGGAGGAACCGTCTTTCCTGTCTCATCTTCCAGCAGGGTGTAAATTTACACGCTGGAGTCCCAAAGGCGCTGATATTATCCCATCCGCAGGAGGCAAAGTAGCGGGAATGAAATATTTCTGCCGCCTTTTAAACATAGCCCCGGAGGAAGCTATTGCATTCGGCGATGCTGAAAACGATATTGAAATGCTGAACTTTGCCGGCATAGGCGTAGCTATGGGAAATGCCGGCGAAGCAGTAAAAAGGTGCGCAGACTTTGTCACAGATGATGTAGACCATGGAGGAATTTCAAAAGCATTACACCGCTTTATATCAGTTTAGACTGTACACAGATGCAGCAATTTACTAATCCGAAAATGACAGCATGCGTACGCAAAAGCAACAGGACTGCCATCGTCCTCTTTTACCAATATTGGTCTACATTTTTTACAGCCAGATCCTGTTGCATAACAAAGCGGGTCATAAGCTGTGATACCGTATTTTCCTTCGATGCGCCTAAATCCCGGCAGGTTTCTACAAGAGCTTTTATCCCCTGCACTCTGCCCTCTTCTCTTCCCTCTTTTCTCCCGGCTTCCACCCCGTCACTATACAGATCTTCCAGTGCTTTACACATATTAATTTTCTCCTCCTTTTTCACGGCATTTCCCATATCTTTCAACATCCCTTCTGAATGCAGGAACTCCCTCACCGCCTGGTAGGTTTCTACATCTACATTTTCAAAATATTCCCGGTTCTCCAGAATGTAATCCTGCAGTTTTTCTTTTTCACTCCTATATTTTAACATTCCGAAGATCTGTTGTAAATCTGAATGAAAGTTCTTAAGATCTCCTATATTTCCTGCATCTACAAGATTAATGTGATAATTGGGGACAAATTTCTTCAGCAGCTTCTCTTCTCTTAATTCTGCATTTAACTGAAACATATCATACAGCTCCACCGCGCCATCCCACTCTTTCAGGTCATAATAGAATATCAGGTTCAAAATGGGATAAATCTTATCCGTTTTGACAAATCTGGAAAGATATTCTTCCGCTGTCAGATGCTTCGTCCCTGCTCTTAAATTTCCATAGTACGAAGTTTCTTTATTTCCTTTCCGGGTTTTCCTCTGTCTCCAGAGATCGCGGATTTGATCTGTATAAAATAAGCCGTCTTGAAACATCCCCCTGACAGGCATGGCATAATGGATCCGATTCTGATTTTCACACGCTAAAACAGCGAGATCCACCTTTTTTCTCCATCGTTTCACAAGATCCCTGTGCCGGCGGAGATCTCTGCTCTTCCCCTTTTTATCTGTAATCAGAATATCCGTCTCCCTGTCCAGATCCTCCAGTTCATCCGGAAGGATAATCTTCTCCCCGCCAAATATTGTTCCGTTAAATAGATCTGCGAATCTTTCATTATCATTCAGCCAGATTTTGACTGCCACGTCTGCTCTTCCCATACACATTTCTCCTTTGTTCTTTCTTTTTCATCAAAACATGGTATTTCCGGCTGAAAAAGCCACGATGAACCAGATATCCCTGCTCATTGAGGGTATTCCGTGCAGTTGAATTCCAGAAAATAAAATCACCCGGGATATTGATGTATGAAGAGTTTATCACTTTGCGCCCCAAAAATCAATTCATTTTGAATACTTTTTTTGAAATTATAATGGTCCGGCAATTTAGTTCACTTTCACTTTCCATCCGAAATCACCCGGAAGATATATATTCATTGACATCCGCCGATTTTTACTCATTGATGGACGCTCAGCGTATAGGACTGTTACCCCGAAATTCATAATCGGTTCATAATCTTTAACTTTTCTCTTGCAAATCGATTCTCATTATGATATGATATAAGTCGCTGTTAGGGAATTAGTGCCCGAAATCAGCTGTATGGCCCCGTGGTCAAGCGGTTAAGACATCGCCCTTTCACGGCGGTAACACGGGTTCGATTCCCGTCGGGGTCATT
>CALWTQ010000128.1 GCA_944384505.1 uncultured Mediterraneibacter sp. | reverse complement strand
TGAAACGCACAACTGGCGCGGCTTGTAGCCTTTCGGCTGCGAAAGCTTTCCGGCCGCGCCTGCTTCTCGCAGCAGCTGTATATTCACTGACTTCCGGTTTGAAAAAGCCCAGAAAACAGCCCCATTTCGAGAAAAATTCTGCGGAGATGAAGGATGGCGATGGATGACTTCGGAAGGGTATTAGTGAAGCTTAGAGTTCCAGAGAGGGACGTTAGGGCTGACGGTGGAATTGTTTGAGCGGATACGCGAGTTGTCCACCGTCAGTCCTTGCATTTAGTCCGTCACTGGAACTCTTAGTTTCACTTATATCCCTGGAGCGGAATCCAGAGCTATCCTTCATCCCCGCAGAATACGTCTCAGAAATAGCCTCTGTTTTCGGACGTTTTGCCTGCGGAAGTTAGTGAACTTTATAGCTGTACTGTTATAGCATAAATTCTACAAAGAGGGAATCGCTTACATCGATTCCTCTCTCTGTAAGCAAGAGCCTGTCCTCTCTGCGTTCCATCAGTTCCAGCGCAATAAAGCGTGCGATCTGTGCGCCATAAATTTCTTCAATATTACAGCCAAAATTTTTATGGAATTCTGTGCAGGAGATTCCGTCCATTTTGCGAAGGCCGAGAAACATAAACTCTTCCATCTGATCATTTTTACTCATTTTCTCGGTTTCTTCCGCGGCGTGGCCGGCGTACTTCTGCATAACTGTCTGTTCCGCACTAACTGATCCCGAACCGCTCTCGTTTCCTAATTTCCCGCATTCAGACTGCGAGCCAAATACGCTCATATATTTATTCATATCCGCAGTGTTATGGAAACGGCATTCACCTGCCGGAGTCTTCACAAGAGACGAGGCGCCCAGGCCAAGCCCCAGATACTCTTTTCTCTCCCAGTAGCCCAGATTATGCCGGCATTCATATCCATACTTCGCATAATTCGATATCTCGTACCTGTGATATCCGTACTCCTGCAGGATATGGGCTGTCATCTGGTAGATTTCTCTCTCGGTATCCTCATCTGGAAGCGCAGGGAGGGACAGCCCCTGGACATTTTCCGTCTCCGGCAGGCTGCGCTCCCCTCCATACCACTTGTAAAATGGAGTGCCTTCCTCCACGATCAGGCTGTAGGCTGAGATATGCTCCGGTCCCAGTTCTGCCACAGTGCGCAGCGTCTTCTCCCAGCTCTTTGTAGTCTGTCCGGGGATGGCTGAAATCAGGTCAATGTTTACATTGTCAAATCCTTCTTTTCTGACAAGCTTCCATGTGTCAGAAAATTCCGCGCAGCCGTGGATCCTCCCCAGCATTTTCAGCTCTCTGTCATCCGCGGACTGCAGTCCGATGCTTAAGCGGTTAATTCCGCTTTTCTTCCACATAACAGCCTTCTCTTCTGTCACTGTCCCCGGATTTACTTCCATCGTAATCTCGGCATCTCCGCTGATATCAAAATTCTCATAAAGGGCCTGAAAAATCCGGGCGGCGTCTGCCCCCTCCAGAACAGAGGGAGTGCCGCCGCCCATAAATACCGTGCTCACACAGTAATCACTGTATTCATACTTTCTGCTTTTGATCTCCCGGATCAATGCATCCACATATTCTGCCCGGGTCTTCTCATCTGCCGGTCCGGACAGGAAATCACAATACGCGCACTTTCTCACACAGAATGGAATGTGCACATACAGTTCCAACTCTCTTTTCACGGTTTTGCTCCTTTAATAATGTGACCGTTCAGCCGCCAGCGATAAAACGATAAGCGGCCAGGCCTGCTGCTGTCCTTCCATCACAGCTGTCTCATCAGTCATCATCCAGTTTCAGGACGCTCATAAACGCCTTCTGCGGGATCTCCACATTTCCCACCTGGCGCATGCGCTTCTTTCCTTCCTTCTGTTTCTCAAGAAGCTTCTTCTTACGTGAGATATCGCCTCCATAACACTTGGCCAGCACATCTTTTCTCATTGCTTTCACCGTCTCACGGGCAATAATCTTGCTGCCGATGGCCGCCTGGATCGGAATCTCGAATAACTGCCTCGGAATCTCTTTTTTCAGTTTCTCACACATCTTTCGCCCTCTCTCGTATGCACTTCCTGCAAATACGATAAAGGACAGCGCGTCCACTTCTTCTTTATTAATAAGAATATCCAGCTTCACAAGCTCAGATCTCTGATATCCCATCATCTCGTAATCAAAGGACGCATATCCTCTGGAACGGGATTTCAACGCGTCGAAGAAGTCATAGATGATTTCATTGAGAGGCAGATGATAATGAAGAACCGCCCGCTTCTCCTCAATGTATTCCATGCTCTGATAGACGCCGCGTCTCTCCTGGCACAGATCCATAATTGCGCCGATATACTCAGAAGTCACCATTATCTCCGCCTTTACCATGGGTTCTTCCATGTAGTCGATCTCCGCCGGATCAGGCATATTTGTCGGATTAGTCAGATCCACCACCTCTCCGTTTGTCTTGTGGATCTTATAAATAACGCTGGGCGCAGTCGTTACCAAATCCAGGTTGTACTCTCTCTCCAGTCTCTCCTGGATAATCTCCAGGTGGAGAAGCCCCAGGAAGCCGCACCGGAACCCAAATCCCAGCGCGACCGATGTCTCTGCCTCAAACTGAAGCGCCGCGTCATTGAGCTGCAGCTTCTCCAAGGCATCTCTTAAATCCGGATACTTCGCTCCATCCGCAGGGTAAAGTCCGCAGTACACCATTGGATTGACCTTTTTATATCCGGGCAGCGGCTCTGCGCAGGGATTCTCCGCATTCGTAATTGTATCGCCCACCCGGGTCTCTTTTACATTTTTCAGGCTGGCAGTGATATAGCCTACCATCCCGGCATCCAGCTCATCACATGGGATAAACTGTCCCGCGCCAAATGTGCCTACTTCAACCACTTCTGCTTTTGCGCCTGTAGCCATCATAAGGATCGGCGTACCTTTCCGGACCGTTCCCTCCTTGATCCTGCAGAAGACAATTACACCTTTGTAAGAGTCGTATTTTGAATCAAAGATCAGCGCCTGAAGAGGAGCCGCAGGGTCTCCGCCCGGAGCCGGAATCTTCTTTACGATCTGCTCCAGCACTTCATGTACATTCTGCCCTGTTTTGGCAGATATAAGAGGCGCGTCCTCCGCGTCAATTCCGATTACGTCTTCAATCTCCTCTTTCACCCGCTCCGGGTCCGCGCTGGGGAGATCAATCTTGTTGATCACAGGCATAACATCCAGGTCATGATCCAGCGCCAGGTATACGTTTGCCAGCGTCTGTGCCTCCACCCCCTGAGCCGCGTCCACGACCAGGATTGCTCCATCGCAGGCCGCAAGGCTTCTGGACACCTCATAGTTAAAGTCCACATGCCCCGGCGTATCGATCAGGTTAAAGATGTACTCCTCCCCGTCATCCGCTTTATACACAGTGCGGACAGCCTGGGCTTTGATCGTAATGCCCCTCTCCCGCTCCAGGTCCATGTTGTCCAGCACCTGAGACTGCATCTCACGGCTGGTCAAAAGGCCGGTCATTTCTATAATCCGGTCCGCCAGGGTGGATTTTCCATGATCTATATGCGCAATAATACAAAAATTTCTGATTCTACTCTGATCTACAACTGCCAATTTACTTCCTCCAATTTTAAATGCCTGCTAAGCCGAATGCTTTACAATAAATAATTCCACCGCCAGATGATCCGTCATAAGCCCGGTCTTCACCCGCTGCTCAATATCCGCGCCCTCTTCCATGGCCGCGCGCAGTTCTCCCGGCCGGAATCTCTTCGCCTGATCCATATACCGGGTTGCCGCAAAAGGAGGCACTCCCGCCTTTGACGCGATCTCCTTCTTTCCATAGCCCTGATTCATAAGAGCTTTTACATGAAAAAGGATCCGGTACTCTCTCTCCATAAGAAACAGAATCCGCATGGGCGGCTCCTTCAGAGCCAGAAGCTCATAATATAAGTCCAGGGCCCTTCTCTGGTTCTTCTGTGCCACGGAGCTCACCATCTCAAAGATATGGCTCGTAATCTGCGTCACACAGACCGCATCCACATCCGCCCTGGTAATCACATCCCTGTCCAGACAGAAACAGAAAAGCTTCTCCAGCTCCTTTGTGATATTCTCCATATCAGCGCCTACCTTGTTCAGGAAATAGGCGATGTCCGAAGGTTCCATAGACTTATTTTCCTTCTTCATAAGCCCCTGGATCCAGCGCCGCAGCGTGTTCTCATCCTGGGCGCCCAGCTCCACAATATGCCCTTTTGCCTTTACCGCTTTATACAGCCTGCTCCGCTTGTCCACTTCATTTTCTATGAAAATAAAATACGTAGTAGGCGGCATATCACTGACATAGTCAGCCATCTCCGAGCCCGCACTTTTGAAAAGGCCGGTGTCCTCAAATACAATCAGTCGACGCTCAGCAAAGAAAGGAAGCGTCTCCGCCAGGTCAATGACTTCCTTTATATCCGTATTCTTTCCCTCATAATAGGCGTAATTCATCGTATCGCCCTCCGGGAGCATGGCCTTGATAAAGCGCTCTTTGTACTGCTTCTTTAAGTAGGCCTCCTCCCCGTAGAGGAGATAGATCTGTTTAAAATTTCCCGTTTTTAAATCTTCATTCAGGCTCTTCATAACTTCTCTATTATAAAGGAACGGCAGGTAGTTTGACAAGAGCCGTATTCTAGTTTTCAGCTATAAAGTTCAATAACTTCCGCGTGTAAAACGTCCGAAAACAGAGTCGATTCTCAAAGCGTATTCTGCGG
>CALWTQ010000127.1 GCA_944384505.1 uncultured Mediterraneibacter sp. | reverse complement strand
ACTTTTCAAGCCGGGAGTTAGTGACTATATAGCTGTTGTAAACAGTCGGCGCGGCCGGAAAGCTTTCGTAGAGGAAAACCCTCAAGCCGCGCCAGTTGTACGTTTCAGACTGTTTAGGGCAATGACATTCCGACAGGAAATGCGCAGGAAGCGGAGCGGATGTTTGAAGCGTAAGTTCTAGGAGAGGGGCGTGTGGGGACTGTGACTTTGGAGGAATCTGATGGAAGATCTTAGAAGTCGGAGAGCTGTTGTTAAGCGGCGCGCAGGGATTGTCTGAGCAAAGCGAGTTGCCCGGAGCGCCGCTTTGCACTTAAACAGCTCTCCGGCTTCTTAGATTCTTCCCAGATTTCGGAACGGAACAGTACACACACGTCCCCTCTCCTAGAACACGCTTCAGACATCTGCTCCGCTTCCGGACGTGAGTCACAGGAAATGTTAGTGCCCTAAATAGCTGAACCATTACGCAAAATCCGGCATTCCTTCTCTATACCTGAGTGGCAGATGATTTCTCTGGCACTTTGGGTTTTCTCTTTCTTTGATGGATATGGATTCAAAGAACCCCTTCCAGATGCGCTCATACTCCATCTCGTTCTCGGATACTTCGCGGGCGGTCTTTTCATTTAAGCTTTCTCCCCAGACAAGGCCCCAGGACTCCCCTGCCCTGTGCACAAGGAATGTCTGGTGTGTCTTGTCATAGACCATCCAGTTTTCAAGCGGGAACCGATCGGAAAAGTGGTCCGCTATGCAGGTCAGCACCTGGGATTTTGGTGTAATCTCCGAAAAGAGTATGCCATTTTTCAGTTCCCGGAAGCGTATGAATTCTTCATACATATGGGCTTCATTGGATACGCTTCTGCTCATGGCAAATACTTTCGCCACATCCGGATTCCCCAGGTGATCCATAATCTTATGGCTGTCCCTGACGCGCCGGGACTCCTGAAGCGTCCGGAAGACTGCCGTTCCCTTCCCCTCATCGCTGCAAAGCAGCGCGTGATAGATATTCCAGTAAGCGTCATATCCCAGGTACCTTTTGATCATCCGCTCCAGCTTAAATGCTTTCTCCTCACATTCCGCCACAGTCCGGTATTCACAGAAAAGCGCCTGCTGAGTTTTCCCCTTTATTTCTATCCCGGCCTCTGCGTCCCTGCACTCCTTCCAGGCGTCGTGGAGCGCGGAATAAAGTCCTGTAATCGTGTCTGTACATATATAAATCTGTTTCATCTCAATTAGCACCGCCTTCCGGGAAATCAAAAAGCGTCAGCTGCCGGTAAGTCATTCCGTCCGCGCCCTCCGGAAGCCGTTCTTTTGTATTTAAAAGATTCCTCGTGATATAGTCCTCCTCAATCCGCACCGGATACATCATCTTTCCGCCACAGGTGATAAAATACAGTGCCCTCTTTAGCACCACTCCCATTTTCTTAAGATCGTCAAACGAAAGTGCGCCCATGCGCCGCGCTTTCACAATGCGGGACGCCGACTTATATCCGATGCCGGGCACGCGCAGCAGCGTGTGGTAGTCCGCCCGGCTGATCTCTACGGGAAACAGCTCCAGGTGCCTGAGCGCCCAACAGCATTTCGGATCCAGGAGCACGTTAAAATTGGGATTATCCTCATCTAAAAGCTCCTCCGCCTCAAACTGATAGAACCTCAAAAGCCAGTCCGCCTGATACAGTCTGTGCTCTCTCAGAAGGGGCGGGTCCTGATCCCGGATCGAGGGAAGCGCTTTGTCCTCATTAACCGGCACAAAAGCCGAAAAGAACACACGCTTCAAATCAAACTTTTTATACAGCTCTTCCGTCACCCGGAGAATCTGGTAATCCGTCTCCGGCGTGGCTCCGATGATCATCTGGGTACTCTGCCCGGCGGGAACGAACCTGGGCGCGTTCCGGTAAACCGTAATCTCCTGACGGTTTTCTTTTGACTTCTCCTGAACAAAACGCATAGGAGCCAGGATATTTTTCCTTGATTTGTGCGGTGCTAGAAGGCGCAGGCTTTGCGCGGTGGGGAGTTCCATATTCACACTCATCCGGTCTGCCAGGTATCCGGTCATCTGGATCAATCTCTGATCCGCTCCGGGAATTGCCTTTACATGAATGTATCCCTGAAAATTGCAGACCTTCCGCAGCCGGTACAAAGTGGCATAGATCAGCTCCATCGTATAATCCGGACTTTTCAGAATCCCGGAGCTTAAGAAAAGCCCTTCAATATAATTCCTTCTGTAGAACTCCATCGTCAGAGTACACACCTCGTCCGGCGTAAATGAAGTTCTCACCACGTCATTGGACGAACGGTTGACACAGTATTTGCAGTCATAAATACATTCATTCGTAAAGAGAATCTTCAGCAGGGATATACACCGCCCATCTGCCGAAAAGCTGTGGCAGATTCCTGCCTTGCGGCAGTTTCCCATCCCGGTTCCGTCCCCCTGGCGCTCCACACCGCTGGAAGTGCATGAAACATCGTATTTCGCCGCATCAGAAAGAATGTTCAGTTTATTATACAGGCTCATCTCCGTCTGTATCCTTTCTCCGTACCCGCACTGCATTGTAATCCGCTCTCCTGCCTTTCCCGCATCAGTTTATTCGAACATCTGTTCTTTTTCAAGTATAGCACACATGTTCGATCATTTCAATATAAGATTGCAAAAGAAAACAGTGCCTCCGCGGATATGTCAGTCACACTCCGCACAGACACTATTTTATATACATCTGATATTTATTTTTAAAGATTTCTCCCGATGCGGCGCTCCTGTGTATCACTCACACTCTCTGATTCTCTTTCTCAGAGGAAGCACCATAGCCGGTGAAACGGACAACTCATCCAGCCCCATCTTCAGGAATTCTTCTGTCAGTTCCAGATCTGCTCCAAGCTCTCCGCAGATACCGATCCATTTTCCCTCTGCATGCGCATTGTCAGCCGCCATCTTGATCATGGCCAGCACTGCCGGATGATGCGGATCATAGAATTGATCCAGTTTGGAATTCTGACGGTCAATCGCCAGAGTATACTGAGTCAAGTCATTTGTTCCCACGCTAAAGAAGTCTACTTCCTTCGCGAGCTCGCGGCTGACCATAACAGAAGCCGGAGTCTCAATCATAATACCGAGTTCCACATCATCGCGGAACGGGATGCCTTCACTCTTTAACTCATTCTTGACTTCTGAAATAATTCCTTTGATCTTCTTCACTTCATCAACTGAAATAATCATCGGGAACATAATGGAAATATTTCCATATACAGCCGCGCGGTATAACGCTCTTAACTGAGTTTTAAAGATCGCGGGCCTGGTCAGGCAGATACGGATCGCGCGATAGCCAAGCGCCGGATTTTCCTCTTTGTCAAGTCCGAAATAGTCCACCTGCTTGTCCGCCCCGATGTCCAGAGTACGGATGATAACCTTCTTTCCGGCCATGCTCTCCGCCACCTGCTTATACACGGCAAACTGCTGTTCCTCCGTCGGGAAATCCGTATTCTCCAGATACAGGAATTCGCTGCGGAACAGTCCGATACCGCCGGCATCATTTTTAAGGACAGCGCCCAGATCTGATACATTTCCTATATTGGCGTAGACATTGATCTTCTGGCCGCTCTTCGTTACGTTTTCTTTGCCCTTGAGCTGCTCTAAGAGAGCTTTCTGCTCCAGATCCTTTGCGCGCTTCACCTGCATTGCCATCAGCGTCTCTTCATCCGGATCAATGTAGAGCGTTCCTGTAAATCCGTCGATGATCGCCTGCTTTCCGTCATAAGATGCCCGAAGCTCTTCTCCCAGGCCGATTACTGCCGGGATATTCATCGTACGCGCGAGGATCGCCGTATGTGAATTGGACGAGCCATACATTGTTGCAAATCCGAGCACCTTACTCTTATCAAGCTGGACAGTCTCGCTCGGGGCAAGATCGTCGGCAGCGATAATACAAGGCTCTGTCATCTCCTTCATCCCGTTGGAGACTCCACAGAGAATATCAAGCACACGCTCTGACACATCTTTTACATCTGCGGCACGCCCCTGCATATAGGCATCGTCCATAGCCGCGAACATTTGCGAAAAGTTATCTGCAGTTGTAGCCACTGCAAATTCAGCATTAACTTCCTGGGTGCGGATAATATTTTCAATCGACTCCAGATAATCCAGATCTTCCAGCATCATCTGGTGAATCTCAAAAATCATGGCATTTGCTTCTCCCACATCTGCAAGCGCCTTGTCATACAGCTCTTTTAACTGGGAAACCGCAGTATCCTTCGCATCCTGAAATCTCTTCCATTCCGCGTCTACATCATCGACATGTGTTCTCTTGATCACTTTGTCATTTCTCTTATAAAACAGAAGCTTCCCAATCGAGACACCGCCGAATACACTTTTACCACTTATCGTGATCATGGCTTGTTTCTCCTTATTCTGATTATAAATTCTCCTTGAAGAACGCCTCCAGTTCAGCGATCGCAGTATCCTCGTCCGGTCCTTCAACTGTGATCGTAACCTCTTCTCCCGTCTTTACTCCAAGGCCCATAACGCCGAAGATTCTCTTTGCGTCCGCAGACTTCTCGCCCTTTGCAATTTTAACAGCTGACTGATATCCGGCCGCCTGTTTTACAAGGATGCCCGCCGGTCTTGCGTGAATCCCCTCCGGGTCTGTGATCACGTATTTGAATTCTTTCATAATTATTGTCCTCCTTTGATTTCGTGATTCTGTTAACAGTATATAACACATCAGCGGGATTTTCAATTGCTCTTTCAATTTTGTATGTGTCAAGTAATCATGGGCACTTTTTTTCATTTATTAATGTCAGTTTATTTCTTTAATTTTCAGATAAT
>CALWTQ010000126.1 GCA_944384505.1 uncultured Mediterraneibacter sp. | reverse complement strand
AAAATCTTAAGGGCGGAGAGATGTTGTTAAGCGGCGCGCAGGGATTGTCTGAGCGCAGCGAGTTGCCCGGAGCGCCGCTTTGCCCTTAAACATCTCTTCGGCCTGTTAGATTTTCCGGATTCTGGAACGGAACATCTCCCGGCTGTCCCCTTTCACAGAATACGTATCGCAAACCATCCGCTCCGCTTCCGGACGTGAGTCACAGGATATGTTAGTGAACTAAATAGCTGAACATTTCTTGACAAAAAATCCATTCTGAAACATAATTGTACTAATGTAACATCGGTATGCACCGACGCTGCAACTGCTGCCAGCAGACAGAAAGCAAGGAGGCCTGATTTTTATGAAGCAATGTATGGATTCTGACAATCTGCACCGGCGTCTGAAGAAAATCATCGGACAGGTTCAGGCAATTGACCGGATGGTCGACGAAGACATTCCCTGTGAGGATATTCTGACACAGATCAATGCCGCGAAATCTGCTCTTCACAAGGTGGGACAGATTGTACTGGAAGGACATATTAACCACTGTGTCCGAGACGGCATTGAACACGGGGACGTGGATCAGACAATCGCAAGTTTCACGAAAGCGGTTGAGCGGTTCGCAAATATGAAATAATCATTTTCTGACACTGTATTATCATATCTGAGTCTGATGGATATCGGCTGCTGACAGCAGTCAGATACCTGTCAGACTTTTTTATATCTTTCGGTATTGACAACCAATACCCCTATAGGTATATAATATACCCATGCAGGTATAGGTACTTTAAATAGACTTTTATTATATTCCACTGCAAAAAGGAGGAATTATCATTGAAAAAATTAGAGCAGCTCCTGGAATGGGGCGGGACGAAGTGTGATATTGCTTTCCTTATTATCTCCGCCCTGGCGCTTCTTATGAGCATCTTCGGAATATCTCCGTTCCCCTTTGATATGGCCTGGGTCTCCATCATCCTGTGCGGCATTCCTATTCTGCTGGAAGCTTTCATTGGCCTGGTCACAGCATTTGACATCAAGGCAGACGTACTGGTGTCCATCGCCCTGATTGCCTCTGTCGTCATCCGGGAAGATTTCGCCGCCGGGGAAGTCGCTTTCATTATGCAGCTTGGCGCTCTCCTGGAAGATCTCACGGTAGCGAAGGCAAGAGCCGGTATCGAAAAGCTGGTGCATCTGACGCCCCGCACTGCCCGTAGAATTATAGAGAAAAATCTCGCTTCCTCCGAAGGCAGCGGATCTGCGGAAGAAATCATTCCGGCAGAGGACGTACAGGTGGGAGACCTGCTCCGTGTGCTTCCGGGCGAGGCGATTCCTGTAGACGGAGTGATCACGTCCGGAGAAACTTCTGTCAATCAGGCGGTCATGACCGGGGAATCCCTCCCCGTGGACAAAGGTCCCGGGGACCGGGTATCCAGCGGTACAGTAAATCAGTTCGGCGCCTTTGAGATGAAAGCAGAAAAAGTCGGGGAAGACAGTTCTATCCAGCGCATGATCCGTCTCGTACAGTCCGCAGATGCAGGGAAGGCAAAGATCGTCAGTCTGGCGGATCGGTGGGCTACCTGGATTGTGGTTACAGCGCTGACTGCCGCTGTGCTGACATGGCTGATTACCGGGGAAATCATCCGCGCAGTTACCATCCTCGTTGTGTTCTGTCCGTGCGCTCTTGTACTTGCCACCCCCACTGCCATTATGGCCGCCATCGGGAATGCCACAAAGCATGGTTTTCTTGTGCGGGAGGGTGACGCCCTGGAGCGTCTTGCTACTGTAAAATACACTGCATTTGACAAAACCGGAACACTGACCTGCGGAACACCAAAAGTTGTCGCTGTAAAGAGCATTCTCAACGAGATCTCTGACCGGCAGCTGTATCAGATGGCTGCCTGCTCTGAATATAATTCTGAGCATCCTCTCGGCCGGGCCATCGTTCAGTCCTACAGAGCAGAAACGGGTTCAGTCCCTGACGCCCCTGATGATTTTAAGATGGTACCGGGAAGAGGCGTACAGGCTGTATGCCAGGGCCGGACGATACTGGCAGGCAATCCGGAGCTGCTTGCAGAACGGCAGATTGCGATTCCGGACACTGTGCTCCATGAGGCCGGATCTTATCTGAATGAAGGATGTACCGTCATTTATCTGGCGGTGAACAGCTCCTGCGCCGGTATCATTGCACTTTCAGATACCCTGCGCAAGGACGCGGCTTCCACCATTGATGAAGTCAAGGCTTCCGGAGTCACTCCAATGCTCCTCACCGGTGATAACGAAAACGCAGCCATGCACATCTCCCGCCTCCTGCATATTGATAAAGTCCACGCCGGATGTCTCCCGGAGGACAAGATCCGCTGGATCAAAGAATGCGAGGAAGCCAGCCAGCCGGTCTGCATGATCGGAGACGGAATCAATGACGCCCCCGCTCTGAAAACAGCCTGCGTGGGAATCGCTATGGGGAAAGACGGAAGCGACATCGCAGTGGATGCGGCGGACATTGCCCTCGTAGACGACAATATCCGGGAGCTGCCCCATCTGCTCCGGCTCGCCCGCCGTATGATGCTCACAATCCGGCTGAACCTTACCTTCTCGATGGCACTGAACTTTATTGCCATTGTTCTCGCCATCACCGGTATTTTAAACCCTGTGGTCGGCGCTCTGGTACATAATGCAGGATCCGTACTGGTCATCATAAACTCTGCGTTTCTCCTGAGATGGAAGACGAAAAGCCCGTAAACATAACGGTTCAGCCCCATGGATGAACTGTTGCTGAAAATGAGACAGCACTGCGGCGGACTGCGGTGCTGTCTCATTTTCCTGCCTTCCCTGTTATCTTCTGTCATTTGATACTATCCCGTCTGATCTCCATCCTCCTCACTATATTCCAGAATGTCTCCGGGCTGACAGTGAAGCTCCCGGCAGATCGCGTCCAGAGTAGAGAAACGGATTGCTTTTACTTTCCCGGTCTTAAGGTTTGAAAGGTTCACATTTGATATCTCCACTCTCTCGGCAAGCTCTTTCAGAGACATTTTCCGATCGGCCATCACCCGGTCCAGACGTAATATAATAGCCATATTTCCACCTCACAATGTCTCGTCAGCTTCTTTTTGCAGGGCACATCCGTACTCGAAAATGTAAGACAGGCAGATAAACGGAAGCCCTGACGCGATAGCCGCAATGTTAATTATCGAAAAGCTGAGATTTCCAATTCCTGCAGCCGCAGCCACAATCGGCAGTATAGAGCTTTGAATATAGCTATAAATGATAACAGCGATCCCGATCCAGAAGACCGCCCTGCTGTTCTCCCTCAGAAACGGAGTCTCCTGCCGTTCAATATTCCGAAATATTTTTCTGAGCAGCCAGAGTACTGCCACAACCGGCAGCGTTGACAGAACCCGGCCAAACTGCCCGATCAAGTACGTTGTCTTCGGGGCATTCGCCGCTTCCATAGTCAATACGTCCCTTCCGAACTCGATAAACAGCGCGCCCCTGCCAAATGCATCTGCCCCTGCAATCCCTACTGTTCCAGCCGCAGTCTCCGTCAGACTGATATTGAAGTCTGACTCCGGACAGGTCCACAGATAAAACAACAGAACAATGCCTGCAATCAGAATCACAACAGCAAGCCAGAAACATCCTCTGCATGCGATCCCGAATTCAGCACATCTCTTTTTCACTGTATTTCTTTCCTTCATCTTCCTCACCCTTTCTGCCGATATTCTTGCCCTCATCCTTTCAAGATCTGCGCGCGTCCCATGAAAAAGATATTATTTACCCACGCCCTTTCTACGTATATCTCTTATATCTGCAGAATATCATCGGAATTTATATTTGTCAATATATTTTTATTGTTTATCATTAATTATTTAATGTTTTTTCACTTATCCCAATTTAAGCCATCCCAGCCTGCAAGGTGATGTATAAGCCGGCAGAATATAAGAAGCCGGGAGTCTGAAGAAAGACTCCCGGCCTGCTTACCCCACTTATCTATAATACCGCTGATACTGCGCGCTTCCAAACCCGAGGATCATCAGGAAGAGCGGTTCAAACAGCCACAGCCCGATTCCGAACAGGATGCCTCTTCCAAAACTCTTTGCCAGATTAAATGCAAATACTAACGAAATTACCGCCGATGCAACACCGAATACCATGCTCAGCATTCCCAGCATACTCCAGACATGTCCGTTGGCGGCATTTCCGGCCATCTGATCAACCACATAGCAGATCAGCCAGACCCAGTACATAGACGGTGTCCAGGCAATTTTATACGCCGTATAGTCGCTGTAAAACGGAATGATAGATTTCCATCCCGGCTCTCCCGCTTTCTGAAACACCATCCACCTGGCAACAATTGTAAGCACAAACCAGACAGCTCCGAAGATAAGGCTCACAGCGCTCCCTATAAGCGCAAACACTGATGAAACAAACCATAACATAAACAAAATCCCTCCTTACAGCTTTACGATTCCTTTCCTGAACGGGCACATGGCCCAAAACAAAAATACCTGTACTCAAATAATAATACAGGAAGCATTTCCTTCCGTCAATCCTATCAGTTATTCAGTTTTTCAGCTATTTAGCGCATTAACATTTCCTGTGACTCACGTTCGGAAGCGGAGCGGATGTTTGAAACGTGTCCTTTGAGAGGGGACGTGTGTGTACTGCTCCGTTCCGGAATCCGGGAAGAATCTAAGAAGCCGGAGAGCTGTTTAAGTGCAAAGCGGCGCTCCGGGCAACTCGCTCTGCTCAGACAATCCCTGCGCGCCGCTTAACAACAGCTCTCCGGCTTCTAAGATCTTCCATCCGATTCCTCCAAAGTCACAGTCCCCACACGCCCCTCTCCAAGAACTTACGCTTCAAACA
>CALWTQ010000125.1 GCA_944384505.1 uncultured Mediterraneibacter sp. | reverse complement strand
GCTTGAGCAACAAGATGGGTAATTCCTTACTGGCTGTAAGGGGTATTAACCATAAATATATTGTAGTAGGGGATTAGTAGTGAAACTCGAAGTTCCGGTTACGGATGTTGGGGCAGACGGAGAGATTTGCCCGAGCGAAGCGAGTTGCTCTCCGTCTGTCCCTGCTTTTAATCCGTGGCCGGAACTTCCTAGTTTCACTTATCCCCTGGAGCGAAGCCCTGAGCCGTCCTCCATCCCCGCAGAATACGTCTTAGAAATAGCTTCTGTTTTCGGCCGTTTTAAACAAGGACGTTAGTGAACTAAATAGCTGGCATGTTATGTAAAGGGAAAGAAAAAGTTGGGTTAATTTATTGTCAATATTATGTAAAATTTGATTGACACATATGAAGGGTGCGTGGTACTTTTAAAATAGTGCGCACAATGCACTTGAACCTGCAAAGAAAACTACATATTGAAAATGAGACAATTTTGCAAAGGAGAAAGAGGAATGGGGATAACAGACGTACTCTCGCTGTTCGGCGGTCTTGCGCTTTTCCTGTACGGGATGCAGATGATGAGCAATGGCCTGGAGGCTGCTGCCGGGAACAAAATGAAATCGATTCTTGAGAAACTGACGTCAAACCGGGTGAAAGGAGTGCTGGTGGGAGCCGGAATTACGGCGGTAATCCAGTCGTCTTCTGCAACGACTGTCATGGTCGTGGGATTTGTTAATTCGGGGCTTATGACGCTGCAGCAGGCGGTATGGGTCATCATGGGAGCCAATATCGGTACAACGATCACCGGGCAGCTCATCGCTTTGGATATCGGGGCGATCGCTCCGCTGTTCGCGATACTCGGAGTTGCCGCTATCATGTTTGTGAAGAGTGAGAAGGTGCATCATATCAGCGGCATTGTGGCAGGTCTTGGAATCCTGTTTATGGGAATGGATATGATGGGGGCCGCGATGGAACCGCTTCAGGAGTCAGAAGCCTTTATTAATCTGATGACACAGTTCAGCAATCCGCTGCTTGGCATTCTGGTGGGCGCAGTCTTTACAGCAGTAATCCAGTCTTCCTCCGCGTCGGTCGGCATTCTACAGGCGCTTGCGGCGACAGGCATGATTCCGCTTTCCAGTGCGGTGTATGTGCTTTTCGGACAGAATATCGGAACATGTATTACGGCAGTGCTGGCGTCTATAGGAACAAAGGTTAATGCAAAGAGGACTACGATTATCCATCTGATGTTTAATATCATCGGTACATGTCTGTTTACGGTTATCTGTATGACAACGCCGTATGTACAGCTGATCGAGTCCCTGACGCCGGGAGATCCAGTTGCGCAGATCGCGAACGCGCATACTATATTTAACATTGTTACCACACTGCTGCTGCTTCCGTTTGGAACGTACCTTGCAAAGGCCGCGATCCATATTCTTCCGGACAGTAAAAAGAGTGATGACGAGGAGCTCTGTCTGAAATATATCCGCCCTTTTGAGACAAACTATGCGATTGGGCACAGCGCTATGGCCGTGTCTCAGGTGCGTGATGAAGTGGGCAGAATGGCTGACATGGTATCCAAGAATATAGGGGATGCTTTTGACACGCTGATTTCTTACAATGATAAGCAGAGAAAGAAAGTATCAGAGCGGGAAGAATATATCGATTATTTGAACAAAGGAATTTCGGAGTATATTGTCTCCCTCATGGAAGGGGATATGAATGCGGCTGATTCAAGGCAGATTAACGGGTACTATGCGATTATCAGCAATCTGGAAAGAATAGGAGATCATGCCACTAATATTGCTGAGTATGCGGATGATATGAAGAAATGGGATCTTCAGTTTTCAGATAGTGTGAAGGAAGAAATTGAAGAAATGAAAAAGCAGAGTATAGCTGCGCTGGCTAATGTCAGAGAAGTTGATTCCGGGAATGTGGAAAAAGTTTTGGGGCAGGCTGTGGTCATGGAGCAGAAGACAGATGATATGCGGGATAAGTACTTTAAGAAGCAGATGCAGCGCCTGAAAAAAGGAAAATGTAAACCGCAGAGTGGAATTGTATTCTCAGAGATTCTTACAGACTTTGAGAGAATGGGAGATCATACGCTGAATATAGCCCAGCAGTACAGAGAGATGGAAGGCTGATTCTTATGCCAGCATGACGCAGCACAAAGTGATGGTCAGACAGGCTGTGAATAGTAACGAACTGTTAAAAAATTTAGCAGAATCTTAATTTTTATCTTGACAAAGCAGACTTTTAGGTGTAAAGTCTCTGTCATAAAAGCGAGGGCGCTTTGAAGGAATACTTCAAAGCGCCCTTTCTTTTACCATAAAATACCAACCTGGTACGAAGATGTGCATCGCGGGGGATTCTTCCCCCGGGGTGCACTTTTTTGTACCGAAGTATCAAAAAGGAGGAGATGTGTTATGTATTCTGCAACAGACGTTATATGGGTTCTCATTGCGGCGATTCTGGTGTTCTTTATGCAGGCGGGATTTGCGCTTTGTGAGGCGGGACTTACTCGGGCAAAGAATACGGGAAACATTTTGATGAAAAACATGATGGACTTCTGTATTGGGACGCCATGTTACTGGCTTGTAGGCTTTGGAATCATGTTTGCAGGATCCGGCCCGCTGATCGGAGGTCTTGATCCGCTGATCCGGGGCACCTATGATTTTGGAACCCTGCCTATATGGTGTTATGCGATCTTTCAGACAGTGTTCTGTGCGACAGCGGCAACGATCGTTTCGGGATCCATGGCTGAGAGGACGAATTTTAAGGCATACTGTATTTACAGCGCGGCGATCAGCCTTATTGTTTACCCGATCTCGGGACACTGGATCTGGGGAGGCGGCTGGCTGTCAACACTTAATTTCCATGATTTTGCCGGCTCTACATGTGTCCATATGGTAGGAGGTCTGACCGCATGCCTGGGCGCTGCGATGCTTGGCCCCCGTATCGGGAAATATGATAAGAACGGAAAGCCGCGGGCGATACCGGGACATAATATTACAGCAATGGCTCTGGGTGTGTTTATCCTCTGGTTCTGCTGGTTTGGATTCAACGGAGGGTCTACTGTTGCCATGACAACAGACGCGGATATGGAGCTTGCATCTCTTGTTATGTTCAACACGAACCTTGCGGCGGCTGTAGCGACTGTCGGGGCGATGATCTTTACGTGGGTCCGCTATGGAAAGCCAGACGTATCAATGACTTTTAACGCGGCACTTGCCGGCCTGGTCGCGATCACAGCGCCTTGTGACTGCGTGACTCCTGTAGGAGCATTCTTTATCGGGCTTGTGGCAGGCATTCTCGTTGTATTCTCCGTGGAGTTCTTCGACAAAGTGGCGAAGATTGACGACCCGGTGGGCGCGGTATCCGTACATATGGTCAATGGTATATGGGGAACTCTTGCAGTCGGGCTGTTCAGCAACGGCGGAGACGGCGTGGCAAAAGGACTCTTTTACGGAGGCGGGCTGACTCAGCTGGGAATACAGGCACTGGGGATCGTGTCAGTGGCCGCTTATGTCCTTGTAGTTATGTTTATTGTATTTAAACTCATCGATAAAACGATCGGGCTGAGAGTCCCGGCTAAGATAGAGATTGACGGACTGGATATTCATGAGCACGGACTTGCGTCCGCGTATTCCGGATTTGCTATTTCTGATATGACAGGCATGGATATGGATGTGAATGAAAATACAGATCTGGGAGAGGATAATTATGACAAGGCATCTGAGAGCCAGGTGAATGCGGCTGTGAAAGTGGTGAATCAGAAGACGGTCGTGGACGGTGTGTATGATACAGGAATGCACAAGGTAAGTATTATATGCAGATTGTCAAAATTTGACACTTTGAAAACAGCGTTAAATGATCTCGGGGTAACAGGAATTACAATGACTCAGGTAATGGGATGCGGAATCCAGAAAGGGGCCGGAGAGAAGTATCGCGGCGTTGAGATGGACGCGAACCTGCTTCCGAAAGTAAAGGTGGAAGTTGTGGTCAGCAAGATCCCTGTGGACGCTGTGATTGAAGCTTCCAAGAAGGCGCTGTACACCGGACACATCGGCGATGGAAAGATCTTTGTCTACAATGTAACAAAAGTGGTGAAAGTGCGGACAGGAGAAGAAGATTTCGCGGCGCTTCAGGATGTGGAGTGATCCTGGCGGGCACATAATAAAACACTGAATAAAATCCTCCGTTTTACAGATACTACATTTACTGACAGAAATGAGCAATTCATGTAGATATTTGTAAAATGGAGGATTTTATTTATGAAAGCAACAGGAATAGTGAGAAGGATTGACGATCTGGGGCGCGTCGTCATTCCGAAGGAAATCAGAAGGACGCTCAGGATCAGGGAAGGGGATCCTCTTGAAATCTTTACAGACCGGGAAGGAGAAGTAATCCTGAAGAAATATTCTCCAGTGGGAGAGATGGGGAATGTGGCAAAGCTGTACGCGGAGAGCCTGTCCCAGACGCTGGGGTGCACAGTGTGCATCACGGACACGGATCAGGTGGTAGCTGCGGCCGGAAGCGGTAAGAAGGATCTTCAGGATCAGTATATCGGAAAAGATATGGAGCAGGTCTTAAAAGACCGGGAGCAGATACTTGCCCGCAGCGGAGACCGGGCATATATCAGGGTGACGTCTGATATGAAGGAGTATCAGGATGAGGTGATCTGCCCGGTAATATGTGAGGGGGACGTGATTGGGTCGGTCGTCCTTCTTAATAAGGAAGAAAAGAAAAAGCTCGGGGAAGTAGAACAGCGGGTGGCATACAGCGCAGCGGATTTTCTCGGCCGGCAGATGGAGTAAAAGGTTATATTTTCCCGAATCTTTTCATATGATTTATCAGATGAATAAGAACAGGTGGTAGTGTCAAATGAGTTATGAAAAAATGGAGCCTAAGAAATAGGCTCAGATTGAACCTTAAAAATCGCAGATATG
>CALWTQ010000124.1 GCA_944384505.1 uncultured Mediterraneibacter sp. | reverse complement strand
TTATTTGGCATGCAGCTGCAAACATATATGACTGCAATCGCAACAAATATAAAGCGAATGATAAAGTTATTGTATCCAGATAAGCCGCCGAAAAGAGGCAAAAAAATATTTATATTTTATGGATTTAAGAATGAATTTCAAAAACAACTTAGGATGGGGGGAATCCAGCCTAAGTTGTTTTTTTCAGCAGTCTCGTCTGAGCGTAGCGAGTTGCCCGGAGCGCCGCTTTGCACTTAAACAGCTCTTCGACTTCTTAGATCCTTCCCGGATTCCGGAACGGAGCAGTACACGCACGTCCCCTCTCCAAGAACACGTTTCAAACATCCGCTCCGCTTCCGGACGTGAGTCATAAGAAATGATAGTGCGCTAAATAGCTGAACAGGACGCATTATACGTTATACACTATGGATTTCCGCACTTCTTCCGCCTTCTCTTCGCCGGCGAGAAGCGCAGTCAGCCTCAGCGCGAAAGGAATGGCAGTCCCCATCCCCCTGCCTGTTGTCACATGTCCGTCTGTCACTGCCGGCTCCCGCACTACTTCCGCGCAGTCAAGTCCTTCCTCAAAAGACGGATATGAGCACGCCTTTCTTCCTTTTAATATGCCAAGCTCACTGAAAATGCTCGGCGCGGCGCAGATTGCCGCAATATATTTCCTCTCTCTGTCAAACGCAGCAAGGAGATCCGCAAGCCCCTGATGTGCTTTCAGATTCAAAGTCCCCGGCATGCCGCCCGGCAGCACAAGCATATCCGCGCCGGCAGGATCCGTCTCCTCAAACAGGCTGTCCGCCTCTACCAGAATATCGTGAGCCCCTTTTATCTGTTTCCGTCCCATAACAGACACCGTCTCCACAGCAATTCCCGCACGACGCAGGATATCCACTACAGTTAAGCCTTCAATCTCTTCAAAACCGTCTGCCAGAAAAACACAAACTTTCTTCATTCTTTTCTTCCTTCTTTCTGTTTTAATTAAATGTTCTTATAGCGTTCTCCTGTTCCAGTTTAGCAGACGCGGAAGCCAATTACAATATCCGTAACAGACGGCTGAACTGCTGCCGATATCCAGGACTGGCCGGCATACGGGGCTGGTGTTTCCTGTCAGAATGTTTTATAATCAGTGTCACAGACAGGAGGACACGCATTATGGAGATCGAACGAAAGTTTCTTATTGATGATTTGCAGCAGCTCCCTTTCCGGCCGGAAGATTATCCGTGCCGTCATATTGAACAGGGATATCTGTGCACCGCCCCGGTCGTGCGCATCCGCCGGGACAATGACAGCTATTTTCTCACCTACAAGTCCAAAGGACTTATGGCGCGGGAAGAATACAATCTTCCGCTTACCAGAGACGCCTATGACCATCTGATTGCAAAGGCCGATGGCAGGATTATCACAAAGAAGCGGTATGTCATTCCGCTGGAAAACTCACTAAACCTGGAACTGGATCTCTTTGAAGGGGATCTCGCGCCGCTGATTCTGGCAGAAATAGAGTTTCCTGATGAAGAATCCGCCCGCAGCTACCAGGCTCCTCCCTGGCTTGGCCGGGATGTGACATACTCCGCAGAATACCACAACAGCACGCTGAGCGCCCGTTTATGAGTAATGCCCCGGCTATGATAAGCGCCGTCAGTACAGCTGCACGCCACACGGTTTTGCGGGCAGAGCGGTCCAGTCCCTTATAGATTTAAGGATTTTCGCAACATTTTGTTGCTTTATCTCAAAAGCACCACATTTTGTTGCATAACACTTTCTTAACAGGAAAAATTGTTTATAATGGTGAAAATTTTAAGGTTTCTCACAACTGTTTTCCTGTTAACTGGAGGTGTTTCCGTGTCCAACATTCAACTCGCAGAAAATCTGCGCAAACTAAGGGATGACTATGACTATACGCAGACGCAGATTGGCGATATGCTGAATATCTCACGGCAGGCTTACTCTAACTATGAAAATGGAAAGCGGATTCCGGATATTGATCTGCTGATCCGCATCGCGGATCTCTATCAGGTCACTCTTGAGCAGCTTCTCACCCAGAACTGCAGAAAAGCCGGCGTTGTAAACGAGACTTCCCGGCCCTATTACACCGCCATGGTCGTTGAGACCGCTGACACCCTCTATCTGACAGGCGAAGAAGTAGAATTAATCACGCATTACCGGGATGCGTCTGAAGAGGACCGGAAGATCGCCCGGAGAATGCTGGGGATGTAAACGCAGCGAGCCGCACAGAAGGATAACCTCCTGTACGGCTCGCTTTTTTCAGAATCCTTCTTCCTTCCGCTTCATCCGCATCTGGCGCCGCTTCTCAGCCGCTTCCCACTCCGCTTTCTCGGCTTCTGTCTCAAGGATAAGCCGCGGCACACGCTTCGGCCTGTCATTCTCATCCAGGGCAACCATTGTAAAATATGCCCGGTTGATCGGATGGCGCGACCCGTCGTCCAGGTGCTCGGAATACGTGTCCACGCGCACTTCAAGGGACGTATTCCCCACAAAAGTCACTTTCCCGATTATAACCACCATCTCTCCCTGGTACGCTCCGTGAATAAAACGGAGATTATCCACTGAGGCAGTGATCACGTTCGCCCTCGTATGCCGCTTTGCCACCAGCCCCGCCACTTCATCGAGCCACTGCATCAGCATTCCGCCGAACAGCCTTCCCGCCGCGTTCATATGGTTCGGGCGCAGCATGTGAACGGTTTCCACCTGTGAATCTGATACTCTTCTCTCTTCTGTCATCACATTTTGCTCCTTCTAAGCCTCACAGGGCTTTTCTGTCTTTTCCGGCCGCTCTTACTGCCGCTGACGCGTCATTAAGAGCCTTCCTCCAGGAGCAGACTTTCTGTCCGCCCGCTGATCTTATCATACCACGCCCGGACCTCCCCGTCTATCCTGCTGTTTACATAAACAGGGCCGTCCTGAGTCTTAAGCTCCAGAACCGGCTCATACCCGATGTACAGGTACATCCGGCATTTTCCCGTTTCCTTTCCTCTGAATTTCCCGATCAGCATTCTCTGGTCCGCCGATCCGTTCACTCTTCTGTAATCATCCTCCGGAAGCTCATTTAAGATCTGCACCCCCAGAATGTCCTCATAGTCAAGCTCTACATCCGAGTATCCGGATGTAATCTGTACCTGCTCCGTCCCGACATGCAGCTCAATCGGCGTAAAATCAATCTTCAGCATCATTGCACAGAGCACGGGAAGACCGATCACCAGAAAAGACAGTCCGATCGCTGCAGCCACCTTTGCAGCCGGGCGTGCCATGTTAGACGTATAATTCCAGGAACACATCCAGTCCTGCACAATCAGCCTTTTGTCATTCGGGTTGCTGTACCACCCGTTTTTCCAATATACATCATCGTCAATATAAAGCGGTTTTTCATTTCGCGCCAGGAGGTGCTTCTTTCTTCTGCCGATGTAAACAAACGCAGCAATGATAAAAAGCGGAGGAATACTCTGCAGGATAATGTATATTGTAAGCACACCGGAACCGATCCACTCTCTCCCGTCCATGTAGGCAGCAATAAAAAGCCACGCCGCCACATTCACTACATCTCCTCCGAGAAGCGCCCAGGCCCATGCGCTTTTCTGCATACGGTTCATTTCCAGGTTAATCTGCCCGTCCTCACTGTATACTTTATTTCCCATCCGCCGGAAGATCATCTGCAGCGCGAAAAACAGTATGCTGATTAAAACTCCTGAGAAAAGGTAAATCCAGCCGTCTTCCGTTTCCGCCAGATATTTTCTCACATCCGGCAGGATACAGGGCATAAGCACAAGTCCCAGGCAAACCATGTGCCACCAGGGGGAAGCGCCCATTTTCCCGGACTGCGCGGACGTCTTAGTATCTGCAGCCAAAATCCGGCTGCCCCCGCACCCGATCCATCCTCTCTCCATCTTCAGGTCATACAGTTTCCTGTGAGTCACGCACGGCAGGGCGATCGCGCCAGCGCACAGCTCCACAAGCCATACAGACCAGACGATCATAAAAATAGATATATACCAGAAATTCAGCGCGCAGATCAGAACGCATGCGATACAATTCCACAGGTAAAACCTGGAGGACCGCTTCCTGTATGCCGCCATGAGCGCTTTCACTTCCTCGCTGTCCGCCGCGCTCTGAGGGATATGAACTCCCATAAGCATGCCTTCCGCGTACTCCCACTTCTTTCCATACACTGCATAAAAGATTCCGACCGTCACAAGATCAACGACAAGGAATATCCAGAACATCATCAGCATAATCGATCATCCCTCCATTCCCGCAAAAGCCTCTTCACACATCTGAACAAATTCCTCTTTCTTCAGTCCCCGGATCTTCGCCTCAGCGCTTAAAAGCTCCAGATCATCCTCCATCTTCTCCAGAAACGCTTTCTCATAGACATCGCTGTCCCTTCTTCCCGTCCGCCTCTGGCCGGGCTTCTCCCGGCCTGACGCCTCCCGGCCTTCTCTTTCTTGTCCATGCTCTTCCCGGGCAGGAAGCCGGACGATGGCCCCTCGCCTTCGGTCTGTTTCAATAAAACCCTCCGCCTTTAAAAGCTGATACGCCTTGCTCACTGTCATATTGTTCACTCCCAGATCCGCCGCGAGCCGGCGCACTGTCGGAAGGCTCTCCCCGTCAGAAAGCTCCCCTCTCCCGATCCCTTTGACAATCTCATTTCTAAGCTGTTCATAGATCGGAGTAGTTCCTGACATATCAATCTTAAGTATCATAAAGCGCTTCCTCCTTCCGAAGCTCCATTAATTGCATCAATTGTATTATATCATATAATACAAATAATACAAGCAGTACAGTTGACAACTATTTAGCGCAATAACACTTTCCACCAGAATACGTCCGGAAGCGGAGCGGATGGTTTGCGATACGTATTCTGTGAAAGGGGACAGCCGTGCGATGTTCCGTTCCAGAATCCGGAAAATCTAGCAGGCCGGAGAGATGTTTAAGGGCAAAGCGGCGCTCCGGGCAACTCGCTGCGCTCAGACAATCCCTGCGCGCCGCTTAACAACAT
>CALWTQ010000123.1 GCA_944384505.1 uncultured Mediterraneibacter sp. | reverse complement strand
CATATCTGCGATTTTTAAGGTTCAATCTGAGCCTATTTCTTAGGCTCCATTTTTTCATAACTCATTTGACACTACCCACGGTTAGAATTCATTTCGTAATAGTGCATGAATATTTCGTTCAGATCCGGCTCTGTGATGGTCAGATCTGTGTAAGAAAGAGCGGGCAGACAGTCAGCCAGTTCCTTGATCTCTCCCTGATAGAGGAAGGAAAGACGGGATTCACTCTCGTGGATATCGCGGATACGGACAGTTACCGAGGCGGGAGCAACCTGCGCAAGATCGCTGTACTCAATTCCGCGCAGGATGATGCGGCGGGCGTCTGCCCCTGCAAGATCCGCCATATCTCCACAGGCGATAATGCCGCCATCGCGAATGATAGCTGCACGGCTGCAGTATTCCTGGACTTCGGAGAGAATATGGGAGGAGAGAAAGATGGTAGTGCCTTCCCGGTTCAGCTCTCTTAGTATGTGAAAAAACTCCTTCTGAATCAGAGGATCCAGACCGCTTGTGGGCTCATCGAAAACGCAGAGCTTTGGATGGTGCTGCAGGGCGCATACGATGGCAGTTTTCTTCCGGTTCCCAAGAGAAAGATCCTCCGTCTTTCGGCCGGGGTCAAGATGCAGACGCTCACAGAGAATGGAAGCTTCCCGGGAGCAGTCTTTCTTTCTGAGTCCGGCGGAAAGCCGCAGGATATCCCGAACCGTAGTTCCAGAATAAAACATAGCTTCCGATGGAATATATCCTGTATTTTCGAGGATTTTCGATAAATTTCGATCAATGTCCATACCAAATATGCGGCAGCTGCCGGACGTGGCATGGATCAGTCCCATGAGCAGACGAATGGTAGTACTTTTCCCCGCGCCGTTTGGCCCGATAAATCCATAGAAATCTCCTTGTTTCACCGTCAGGGTCAGGTCAGTGACTCCGCGGGTCTTCCCGTAATATTTTGTGAGACGATTGGTTTCGATCGCGTTCATCTGGCTTCCTCCCTGTAATAAATTGACTTCCAGAATTCCAGAAGCTTTGTAAAATCTTTTTCGATCCGTTCTGGTTCCAGCGGAACATTTCTCTGTATCAGTTCCCATAGATATCCTTCTGAGGCGAGAAACATCTCTTTTTGCATCATTGTAAGATCCAGACCGTCCCGGAATTTGGATATGTCGAGATTGGACAGCGCTCCAAGGCACCTTTTAGACTTTACAGAGGCATAAATCTTCTGTACATCTTCCGCTACTTCCGGGTCGTTTTCATAAAATGAGCGGATAGCAAATACGCCCAAATCCGGGAACTCTTTCATAATCTTAATTTTGGCGCGCATACCGAGGTACATTGCCTCGAACAGATCATCCGGCTCATAGCATTTGTATTCATCCATGACCGCAAATGTGATTTCCGCGGCTTTTTCCCACAGATAAAAGTAAAATTCTTTTTTGTTGTGAAAGTAGTGGAAGAGAAGCGATTTACTGATCCCTGCCTCTGCGGCGATCTCTCCGACGGGAGCTTTTTTGTAGCTGCTGCCCGCAAAAACGCGAAAACCCGCATTGAGGATCTTCCACTGTTTCTCTTCTGACAGAGAGAAAAATTTATCATTCATAGCAGTATCCAACGACAAAGCGCGTGAAGGCTGAGGTGCTGCTGTCGGACATACCTTTCAGCTTTGCCGGTTCCTTTCGTGACAGATTCTAGAGTCTACCGGAAAATTCATTAGAGAATAAATATACCGGCTGGTGTACTGATGCATTGATTAAAATATAAATGATTCAGTTCACTGTACTAATTCCTATTATATTGGATTGACCGTTTTGTGGAAGACCCCGGCGGTAAGTTTTCATTTTTACATATAGCATGTGCTGAACTGCGAACTTTGGATATTCCGGGAAAGTTATGCTACAATAACGTTGGCGCCGAGCGCGTGCCTGAGCTATTGTATAAGATCAGAGAACAGGGAGTGAAGAGAGATGCCGGGATATATTCTCCATCTTACGGCTGCAAGAATGTATCTGGATATTCAGCCGTCTGAGAGCCGGATTCGGAAGGATGCCGGCTGGCAGAATGATTTTTTCATAGGAAATTTACTGCCGGATACGGTAAAAAGAAAGGACAGATCTCATTTCAGAGATCCTGCATACTGCGACCGGATGATGGAATGGCCCCATCCGGATCTTTTCATTAGGAAGTATGCAAACCGTATGAAAGAAGCAGTGTACCAGGGGTATTACTTTCATCTTTGCATTGACAGGTACTTTTTCAGGGACTATATTCCCAAAGTGGCTGTATTTTACAATGAAATGGGAACCGGGACGGAAAGAAAGGACGAGATCCGGGAGGTGCTTCTGAAAAAGAGCGGGGAACGGATTGATGTGAAGCGCTATTTGTCAGAAGAATATTATTATGGCGATTACACTAAAATGAATACGTGGCTCTGCCGGCATTACAATATTCCGGACGATTTGAGACCGGGAATGGATCCGGGGATTGAGGAAGCAGATTATGGACGGATCAGACAGATTTTGAAGGAGCTGGAGCAGTATAAGGAAGTTGATGAAAATGCTGTAAAGGATTTGAAAGTGTTTGATCTTAAGGAAATGCTTGCGTTTCTTCAACATGCTGCCCAGCTCCTGAATCTGCTTATGAAAGACTTTTAAAAACAGCGGTGTCATCCGCAATAAGCATGAAATGCGGATTTGCGAATGTGATATGTTCCGATGTATGAGGCCTGAAACGTTACATTTTTACAAGCGAATTGTATTCCGGATGCTTTTCGAACCAGCTCTGTGCATAGGAGCAGGTGGGTATGGCTTTGAGGCCTCTTTCTTCCAGCTCGGATACCAGTTCGTTCATAAGTTTCCCGGCGATTCCCTGTCCTCTGAGTGATGAATCCACAAAGGTGTGATTTACATCAACACATGTTTGGGATTTATCTGCGTATGGGAAAGTAATTTCTGCCAGACGCTCGCCTGTTTCTGAATTCAGTATAATTTCGTTCTCTCTGTGAATAAATTCCATATTAACATCCCTTTCTGTGGTGAAATAGTTCCTGATCATATTTTACTGCATGTGGGGAATTTAGCAATAGAAAAATGTACAGCTATTTAGTAATAACCTTTCCCTGAGAATATGTCCGGAAGCGGATAAGGATATTTGGTACTGGCGGCCGCACGGACGTCTTGGTACAATGGTACTATAAGATGTGAACGGAGAACACAGAAAGGAGGATACATATGGCAAAGTACAGATGCAGTATATGCGGGTATATTTTCGATGAGGAAAAGGAAGGAAAAAAGTTTTCAGAGCTTCGGGAGTGCCCGGTCTGCCATCAGCCCGCGGAAAAGTTTACCCTCTATGAGGAAGAGAGGACGGACCGGGTGCCGGTAAGGAAGGAGAGAAGCCTGGAATATCCGAAGGAGTTTGTTCGGGAGGATGAAACCTGCAGGTATATGAAAGAGATTCATGAGATGGCTGTGAGCGGGAAAACAATCTCCGCGGCGATGGGGACACGGCTGGAGATGCCGGGCTGGGATGATATCCTTATTCTGGGAGCGCAGCTGGATCCTATGCCGCTGGACGAGAATGCTCCAGTAGATACTACAACAATCATCGGAAAGCATGCGGCGAAACCATTGATTCTGGAGAACCCGGTCTATATCTCTCACATGTCTTTTGGAGCGCTCTCAAGGGAAGCAAAGATTTCTCTGGCACGGGGATCCGCGCTGGCACATACCGCCATGTGTTCCGGAGAGGGAGGAATTCTTCCGGAGGAGATGGCTGCGGCGGAGAAATATATATTTGAATATGTGGGAAACCTCTACAGTGTGACGCCCGAGAATCTGAGAAATGCCGATGCAGTGGAGATTAAGATCGGTCAGGGAACGAAACCTGGGATGGGCGGCCATCTTCCGGGAGAAAAAGTGACAAAAGAGATCAGCAGAATCAGGAATAAGCCAATGGGGGAAGATGTCATTGCTCCGTCGAGATTCCCGGGGATTGAGACAAAAGAGGATTTAAAAAATCTGATCGCGCAGCTTCGGTATGCGTCAGAGGGACGCCCAATCGGCGTGAAGATTGCTGCGGGGAGAATAGAGAGGGACCTTGCATTCTGCGTCTATGCTGAACCTGATTTTATTACGATTGACGGAAGAGGAGGGGCAACGGGATCCTCACCGCTGTTCCTGCGGGATTCTGCCAGTGTGCCGACGGTTTATGCACTTCACCGTGCGAGAAAATATCTGGACAGCATTGGCTCTGATATCAGCCTGGTGATCACGGGCGGGCTCAGGGTATCCTCTGATTTCGCCAAGGCTCTCGCGATGGGCGCTGATGCGGTCGCTGTGGCATCGGGCCCGCTGATCGCAATGGGATGTCAGCAGTATCGCATCTGCGGCACTGGAATGTGCCCAATGGGGATTGCCACTCAGGATGAGGAGCTGAGAGAGCGTGTTCATGAAGACGCGGCAGCGGCAAGAGTTGCAAATTATCTCAATGTATCTCTGGAGGAACTGAAGATGTTTGCAAGGATCACAGGACATGAGAGGGTTCAAGATCTTTCTGTGGATGACCTTTGTACTGTCAGCAGGGAGATTGCCGAGTATACGGATATTCCTCATGCATAATATGCATCTGGCAGGAGAGGGTTTCCCCTCTGGACAGAGTCGGTGTATAAGGGATAGCGCAAATTGTCCCTTGTACACCGACTCTGCAGATCTGTGATGAAAAAGAAGTGTGATGGGAAAATATCCCTGGCTTGCAGCGGAACAGGAATCGGACGGAGATTAATATAATATAGAAATTAGGCCTCACACAGAGGCCTCACACAGGCTCTGCAATTACAGGAAAGAAAAGGCAGAATTGCGTGAATTGTCTGAAATAAATAAAAAACAGAAAAAACATTGACAATTACTTCCCCGGGTGGTAAGATAGCACCTGTCGCTGATGACGGGGACTTGAAAAACTGCAGGAAATCGGCTCAGCCGGAGACGCGGAGGCGGAACGTCCGGGGAGCAGAAAAGCGGGTGAGAGAAACCGGAAGCGCTGAGAAAAAAAGTTATTGACAGCGCCTTGCAGATGTGATAACCTATACAGGCTGTCGCTTGAAGCGGACCAGGAGGAAAGCGGATGAGACAGAAAAGAAAAATAAAAAAGTTCTTGACAAACGAAATGAGTTTTGATAAAATATCAAAGCTGTTGCTTGAAAAGAACGACAGGAACCTTGATAACTGAACAATAGACAACAACCCTTGAAAATTTCTTTGAAGAGAAAATT
>CALWTQ010000122.1 GCA_944384505.1 uncultured Mediterraneibacter sp. | reverse complement strand
CGGAATTATCTGAAAATTAAAGAAATAAACTGACATTAATAAATGAAAAAAAGTGCCCATGATTACTTGACACATACTAGCTGTAAAGCGTATTTGCAGGATAACGGGATTGATGATAGAATGTTACTATTCACGGTTCGCCCTGCGACTGGCGAACGCTGTACTGGAAGGGGAGCGCTCTGATGAAGATTCTTTTGGCGGCAGTTAATGCGAAATATATTCATTCTAATCTGGCGGTGTACAGTCTGAGCGCATATGCGAAGACACGTGGCTGTCCTTCTGATATTGCGGAATATACGGTCAATCAGCAGCCGGATGAAATTCTGGCGGATATCTATATGAGACGCCCGGGGATTCTGTGCATTTCCTGCTATCTGTGGAATATTACTCTTGTGGAACAGATTGTTGCGGAGATTCCGAAGATTCTTCCGGGAACGGAAATCTGGCTTGGCGGGCCGGAGGTGTCTTTTGAGGCGAAAGAGTTCCTTATCAGGCATCCGGAAGTGACCGGGATTATGCGGGGAGAGGGAGAGGAGACGTTTGCGTCTCTTGCGGCAGTGTGGACAAACTGTGAAGGTCAGGGCAGTGTTGAGGAGATAGACGGGATTACCTTCAGGAACAGGAAGGGAGAGATTATAGAGAATTCTTCGCGAAGTCCCATGGATTTGAGCAGAGTGCCTTTTGTGTATAGTCATATTGAAGACTTTAAAAATAGGATTATTTACTACGAGTCGAGCCGGGGATGTCCATTTTCGTGCAGTTACTGCCTGTCCTCTATTGATAAATGTCTCAGGTTCCGGGATCTGGAACTGGTAAAGCGGGAGCTGCAGTTTTTTATTGACCATGAAGTGTCCCAGGTGAAGTTCGTGGACAGGACATTCAACTGCAGGCATGATCATGCCATGAAGATCTGGAACTATATTAAAGACCACGATAAGGGAATTACTAACTTTCACTTTGAGGTGGCGGCGGACCTGTTGAATGAGGAAGAAATCCGGCTGATCCGCTCTATGCGCCCGGGGCTGATTCAGCTTGAGATCGGCGTGCAGTCTGCAAATCCGCAGACGATCCGGGAGATCAGGAGAAAGATGAATTTAGAGCAGGTGCGCTCGGCGGTCTTTCGGATTAAGGAAGCGGGAAATGTGCACCAGCATCTGGATTTGATCGCAGGGCTGCCATATGAGGATTATGAGAGTTTTGCCCGCTCTTTTGACCAGGTGTACTCGATGCGGCCGGAGCAGCTGCAGCTTGGATTCCTGAAGGTTCTTAAAGGATCGCTCATGCATGAGAAGGCGGAGGAGTATGGCCTGCTGTATCAGGACCGGCCGCCATATGAGGTGCTCTCGACAAAGTGGATTTCGTATGCTGATGTGATCCGGTTAAAAGGCGTGGAAGATATGGTGGAGGTCTACTATAACAGCGGACAATTCCGAAATACGATGGAGCATCTGGAAGAGGAATTTTCATCTGCGTTTGGCATGTATGAGGAGCTGGCGGCGTACTATAATGAGAGCGGGCTGGCGCACATGAACCACACCAGAATCGCCAGATATGAGATCCTGGACAGATTTATCGGGCAGATCGTGCAAAAAGATCGCTCAAGAGAGGAAAAGCAGAAAGCATACAGGGAGTGGTTGACATTAGACCTGTATCTGAGAGATAATGTGAAAAACCGTCCGGATTTCCTTGGGGAGAATAAGGTGAGTTCTGATGAGGCCGCGGCATTTTATAAAAGGGAAGAGGACAGCCGAGAGTATCTTTCCGGATATCAGGGATATGACAGAAGACAGATGCGCAGAATGACTCACCTGGAGCGGATCGGAGGAGAACTTCTGCTGTTTGACTATCTTTCCAGAGATCCGCTGACAGGGAATGCCCGGATCTGTGTGATCCGGGAAAAGACAGGGAGTGAAAATGATGAATTTTAATGATAAACGAATCAGAAGGATTATATCCGCTATTATCCTGCTTGTCATTGTGGCGATGGTAGTGACTATGATTATACCTTATCTGCTCTAACTACAGTGTGAATACACTCTCGTATCAAGAGGGTGCAGAAAAGAAGTGTCGTATAGGGAGTTATAGAGAAACTGGAGAATTATAATGAGGCATGGAAGGATAACGCAGACCGCCTGGCAGCGGGCTGTGCGCAGACAACTGCATACAGAAGAGCAGGACACTTTGTTTAGCCCGTCGCCCTGGGAGACCTGTTCAGGGATAACATGGGACGGATCTGACAAAGGAGGAGCGGACAGCTGCGGCTGCGAGTTCTTGTGGGCGGACGCTCATGTCTTCGGTTCATCCCCCAGAACCGGATACTATGCTGTTTTCCATGCGGCCGGAGAACTGGCTGCCAGGGGGGCGCAGATCCGCGGCGCATCTGTCCGCGTTTTGATGCCGGATGAAACGGAAGAAGAGGTTTTGAAAGAGCTGGCGGCAGCGACAGCGGAGGCCTGTGAACGCATGGGAATTCCGATTACGGCATTTCAGGGGGAGGTGACTTCTGCTGTAAATGAAACGACGGTTTTTGTAAGCGGGGCTGGCACAAGAAGCAGCGGCCCGGTACAGGGCGGAGGCGGCCGGAAGGGGAGAACGCAGGAAATTCTGCTCTGCGGCTATGCCGGGCTGGAAGGGACACTGCGGATTTTGGACGAGGGGCGAAAAGAACTGGAAACCCGGTTCGTCCCGGCGTTCCTGTCGCATGCAGAAGAGTTGAAACAGGAGCTTGTTACACCGGAGCAGCTTTTGCAAAGCTATGGAAGCGAAACGGGTATTACGGCAGTACGGCAGATCGGAAGCGGCGGAATCTTAAGCGCGCTGTGGGAGCTGTGCGAGATTCTTGATACAGGGATGGAAGTAGATCTGCTTTCGATTGCCCTTAAGCAGGAAACTGTGGAGATCTGCGAGTTTTACAGGATGAATCCTTACCTGATGACATCCGCGGGCAGTTTTCTCATCGCGGCAGAGTATGGGGAGGCTGTGATTGAGATCCTGGAAAAGGCCGGGGCGCGAGCCGGAAGGCTTGGGGTCACAAAAGCGCAGAATGCGCGGGTGATCACAAGCGGAGAAGAGGTAAGGTATCTGGACCGTCCGGCGCCGGACGAACTGGCGCGATGGATGGCCGGACGAAAGCGCAGTGAATGACTGAACTGTTATGAAAAATAATGAATCAGGAGGCATATAAAATGGATGAGAAAAAGCAGGAGCTGAGGATTGAGATACTGAAATATATCGAGAAACACAGCCGGGTTGACTTAGGAGAGCTTGCGGTGCTGCTTGGTGTGGAAGAGACGGACGTCGCAAATGAGATGGCAGAGATGGAAAAGGAAAAGGTGATCTGCGGTTATCACACTCTGATAGACTGGGATAAAGCTGGAGTAGAGATGGTGACGGCTCTGATCGAGGTGCGCGTCACGCCGCAGAGGGACAGAGGGTTTGACCGGATTGCGGAACGCCTGTATAACTACCCGGAAGTGTATGCGGTTTATCTGATTTCAGGAAGCTATGATCTGCTTGTGACTCTGGAAGGGAAGACGCTTAAAGAAGTGTCCAGATTTGTATCTGAAAAGCTGTCGCCAATCGAGGGCGTTCTAAGTACGGCAACACACTTTATTCTTAAGAAATATAAAGACCACGGGACTATTATGGTTCCGAAGAAAGAGTCAGAAAGGATGCTGGTGACACCGTGATGAGGAACCCTTTATCAAAAAAAATCATAGATATACAGCCTTCGGGAATCCGAAAGTTTTTTGACGTGGCGAACGAGATGAAGGACGCGATTTCTCTCGGCGTGGGAGAACCGGATTTTGACACGCCATGGCGGATCCGTGAGGAAGGCATCTTTTCCCTGGAGAAGGGAAAGACGTTTTATACATCCAATGCAGGATTAAAAGAGCTGCGGCAGGAGATCAGCAAATACATGGAACGTAAGATCCATGTGTCCTATGATCCTATGAAGGAAACGCTGGTAACAGTGGGCGGAAGTGAAGCGATTGACGTAGGACTCCGGTGCATGCTGGACCCGGGAGATGAGGTGCTGATCCCTCAGCCAAGTTATGTGTCGTATCTGCCATGTACTGTGATGGCGGACGGCGTACCGGTTGTTGTGCCTCTGCAGTATGAGAATGAATTCAAACTGACAGTGGAGGATCTGGAGAAATACACGACCCCGAAGACAAAGATCCTGATTATGCCTTTCCCGAATAATCCTACAGGCGCGATCATGACAAAAGAGGATCTGGAGCCGGTAGCTGAATTTATAAAGGAGCATGATCTGTACGTAATGTCCGACGAGATTTATTCGGAGCTTACATACAAGTCAGAGCATGTCTCCATAGCATCGCTGCCGGGGATGAGGGAGCGCACCCTTGTGATCAACGGATTTTCCAAGGGATTTGCCATGACCGGCTGGAGGCTGGGATTCTGCTGCGGGCCGGAGGTTCTGATTGAGCAGATGACGAAACTCCATCAGTTTGCCATTATGTGCGCGCCGACGACCAGCCAGTACGCGGCAGTGGAAGGGCTGCGCAACTGTGACGGCGAAGTGGAGATGATGCGCAGATCCTACAATCAGAGACGGCGTTTCCTTATGCATGAATTTGCCCGGATGGGACTGGAGTGCTTTGAACCTTTCGGGGCCTTTTACGTATTCCCGAGCATCCAGGAGTTCGGCATGACTTCGGAGGAGTTTGCCACAAGACTGCTCGATGAAGAGAAGGTGGCTGTCGTCCCGGGAACCGCGTTCGGCGAGTGCGGAGAGGGATTCCTGAGGATTTCCTATGCATATTCCCTGGAGGATCTGAAAGAAGCGCTGGGAAGGGTCGGAAGCTTTATCCAGCGTCTGAGAAATGAGAGGAATTAATGGAACAGACGATTCTGACGCAGGAATGACGCGAAGGAACCAGAATGATCAGAAACGCACAGGAGAAGGGGCTCCTGTGCGTTCTTTCCCTTATTCGATAAGGTCTGAGAAAAGAGGTTGAGGAGATATTATGATAAATATTGTACTTTTAGAGCCGGAGATCCCGGCTAACACCGGAAATATCGGGAGAACATGCGTGGCGGCAGGCGCCAGGCTCCATCTGATTGAGCCGCTGGGGTTCAGCCTGTCAGAAAAGGCGCTAAAACGCGCGGGAATGGACTACTGGAAAGAACTGGATGTGACCACATACATAGATTACCCGGATTTCCTTGTGAAAAATCCGGGGGCTAAGATCTATATGGCAACGACAAAAGCGCAGAAGCTTTATACAGAAGTATCCTATGAAGACGGATGCTATATTATGTTCGGCAAAGAGAGTGCGGGCATACCGGAGGAAATCCTGGTAGACAACCAGGAAAACTGCGTGCGGATTCCCATGATAGGAGATATCCGCTCACTGAATCTGGGAAATTCCGCTGCCATTGTACTGTATGAAGCGCTGCGGCAGAACGGGTTCAGGGGGATGAATCTGGAAGGGCATCTGCATCACCTGAACTGGAAAAAGAATGTTAGTGTATAATTATTATTGGCAAAGATAGGAATCATTCCTAAATTAAAAGGGAAGCAGAGAAAATCCCTACT
>CALWTQ010000121.1 GCA_944384505.1 uncultured Mediterraneibacter sp. | reverse complement strand
GTCCGTCACTGGAACTCTTAGTTTCACTTATATCCCTGGAGCGGAATCCAGAGCCCTCCTTCATCTCCGCAGAATACGTCTCAGAAATAGCCCCTGTTTTCGAACGTTTTGCATCCAGACATTAGTGAACTTTATAGCTGCCCCTCCTTAAAGGACAATATCATCTATTTTCTCAAACCCCGGCAATGTATAAGACTCCACTGTATTCCCCGAGATCAGATAAAAGGTATCCCCCGCGTACATTCCCCGGGCTTCTCCATAGCCGGTCAGCTCTCGGGAAAATATTTCTTTAAATCCGTCTTTCTCATCATAGGAGAACACTTTATATTCTGTCAAATCCCCGTAACAGACGAAGCCGAACAGGTTTTTCTCCACATCTGCGAACACTGCTTTATAATTATACGATGCGTTTGTAGAGTACACGTCTTCCAGCACGTACTTGGAGACTTCCTGTACATCGGACGGATCGGAGATATCAAACATGGAAAGCTTGACGCCTTCTGTGGTAACACCTTCCTCATCCACCTCCATGCCGATGCCAAGGAGCAGTCCGTTGCCGTAGGGATGAAGATAGTCAGAAAATCCGGGGATCTTCAGCTCGCCTATAATCTTTGGACTGGCCGGATCTGAAAGATCTACAGAAAACAGCGGGTCCACCTGCTTAAATGTGACAAAGTATCCCACATCCCCCATAAACCGGGCAGAATACACTTGTTCATCTTTAGCAAGGTCGTGAATCTCCCCTGCAATCTCAAGATTCTCATCCAATACATACAGGGAATTGCTGGTCATATCATCCTGGGTATTCAAAGTGCTTGAACCGTAGATTGGCATAATGCTGTTCCCTGTCTGCGGCTCTTCTGTCACTACCATGCGCAGATAGCCATTATATTCATCAATGCTGAACGAATCATTGAGCCTCCCGTTTATCTTTGTCTGGGCTGTTCCTTCCAGTTTTCCATCATGATAGGACACTTTCCGTACAGAGGTCTGCACACTGTCCGCCGTCATATAATCCGCTTCTGTAATATAGATATTCTCAGTGCTAACATAGCAGAGGCCGGAAACGCCGAACACTGCTTTGCTGTCTGTTTTCTCTGCCGGATCGTCTAAGGAGAATGCGGAGATCACTGTGTACTGGCTCCCCATCCGTGTCTGAGGCATATAGATCGATGCCGCATCCAGCATCCGCCCCTGAACTTCAGGGATATAAGCGCCGGTATCAGATCTCGCCGCCGCAGTATCCGCGTAGAAATCACTGAGCACATACAAGTAACCGTCTTTGGCTCTCATCGTATTATAATATCCGCTCTGTGAAATCGTCCCCAGCAGTTCCGGTGAAGACGGATCGCTTACATCATACACATCCGTGCATGTATAATTTCTGAAATATCCATCATATCCCGTCTCGCCGTCATTGTACTCTGTCCGTGAATACAGAACAGCAAGCCGCCCGTCCTCCGCATAGATCTCGCTGATCTGGCAGTCTTCATCCAGCCGTATCTCGCCAAGCTCTTGCATCTGAGCTGATGTGATTCCCACGATTTTAACACTTCTCACACTCTGGCTTGCAAGTATATACAGGTTTTTCCCGTCTGTCTTGACAATGTCTGCTTCTCCTACTCCCTCTTCCCGGACATTTGTGTCCGAATACGAACTGTCCGATGACTGAGCTGACGCGGCGCCGTAGTCTGCCGCGCTCTCAGTACGTACCGCTCCAGAGCTGCCGGTGGAAGCCCCGTTTGCTGCCGCACTCTCATTGGATACTGCAGCTCCCGCATCACTGTTACCTGATGTGCTGCTGTATGCCCGCGCTTCTTTCTCCATCTCAGTCTGGACTTTACTGATATATTCATAAATTTCATCGTAGTCTTCCGCCGATGCAATCTGTGTGCTCCCATCCGCCGTTGATTCTGAGGAAGCTGCATCTGACGGATTTCCCGCTGCGGAAGTCTCCGAACCATCCGCAAGGCTGCCATTACCTGATGAGCCGGCTCCGCCGCTGCTTCCATATCGCAGACCCGCCGTGATCCCCACTGCCAGGCAAAGGCAGGCAGCCGCCGCAATCCCGGCATATTTCCATCTGTATTTTTTTCTCTGCTCTTTCTTCCTCTTTTCAAGCATCTTTTCAACTGCTTCAGGTTTAAGGGATGAAGGGACCTCAACATCACTCATGATCTCTTTTAATACCGATTCAACGCTCTCACTGTTCTCCTCTGCCTGATCAGACACTTTTTTCTCCCGGTTATCCTCTGACGCCTGATTTGTCTGTTCATCCCAGTCTCTGTTTTCTTTCCCGGTCATATCCATCCTCCTCTCCATCTCCGTATGTTCTGCTCTTACGAATTGCAGGAACCTACATCAGGGCATTCCGCATTTTTTCCAGAGCACGGGATTTCCTGGAACGCACTGTAGCCGCGTTTTTCCCAAGCATCTGTGCAATCTCACTGCTCTGATATCCCCCGAACACCGAAAATGCTATGATCCGCTGTTCTTCCTCATCCAGCATCTCGAACGCCCGCCTTACATCATGCCACTGTGCATAGTCCGGTTCGTGCCCCCTGTCTTCAGAGCCTCCTTCTCCCTGATATGTGAGCTGCCGTTTTTCTTTCTGTCCTATCCTCAATACTTTTTTACATTGATTATTCAGGATCATAAACATCCAGCTTTTGAAAGAATTTTCTTTCTTTAGATCAGAAATATTTTCATACGCTGATATAATCGCTTCGCTTACCGCATCCTCAGCATCCTGTGGATGCCTGGTCATGTACAACGCAAACTTATACAGATCTTTATAAATCCGTGCGTACAACCGGGAAAACGCCTTGACATCCCCCCGCTTCGCCCTCCGGATCAGTTCCGGTTCCGGGCTGTTCTCATAATCGTACATCCGCACCCCTCCTCTCCCAATGTACAGATATAAGCAAATCCTTCCTGCATTAATCCTAAGCCTGAGCGATCTTATTCCCTGTAACTCCCCTGTTTATATATAAGAGTCATCTGGAGACCGATTTGTTGCATGGAAATTAAAAAAAGAAAAGCGGAGATCCACCGCTAATACACAATGGATCCCCGCTCCTTCATCTCTCTATTTATAGAGTTACTATTCACAACCCACTTTATACATCAGTCTAATGTCGCCTTATAGTAGTTGATCAGACATCCGTCGAGAATGATCTGTCTCTCAGCATCCGTCAGATCGCCCAGCTTTAAGTCAATCTCTTTGAGTTCATCGCCCACAACGTATGCTTTCACTACATCTGCTTTTTCTTCCACTGCTTTTCTCACATCCGGAACAAAGATATAGTCGCCGTTCTTAAACGGAAGATGCTCGTGATCAGCGTCTGTCAAAAACGGGAGCATGCCCCAGTTAATCAGGTTGGAGCGGTAACGTTTTGTCGCGTACTCTATGGCGATATTCGCCCAGCCGCCCAGCACTTTCTGACAGGAAGCAGCCTGCTCGCGGGCGGAGCCGTCTCCCGGTTTTACCGCGAAGATCGTGCTTCCCACGCCGATGTTTCCTTTGCCCACTTCCGGATAGGATTTCTGAATCGTCTCCATCACCGGTTTTAACTCTTCCAGAGCATCCAGCGGACATGTGCCTGCCTCGATAGCTTTCTGCGCTTTCTGAACTTCTTTTGCCCGCCCTACGTATGCCGGATCTTTTCTGGACAGGGCAAACTCTGCCAGTCCCAGCGGATTGGAACGGTAGGATGACGTCTCGCCGGACGGAATCAGCTCGTCTGTAGTCGTAACCGGATCGTGGATCTCGGATACCACTTTCACAATCAGATTCTCCGGAAGAGCTGACATCTCCGGCCAGTCTTTGATATTCGGCCCGAACTGAATCTCCACATCCGGATCTGCCACGCCGTGGCTGTCAAAGACACGGTTTGCATAAATGTTGCTGTCAAAGTGATATTTCTGTCCCTTGTACTCCACATCCATAGCTGTCGCCGGGGTGAGGAACCCTTTATTGGCTGCTGTCGCCGCAATAGAGCGGGCGTCCATAAGTGCAACGGAAGAGATCTGTCCGCTCTGAAGCTTGCTTCCCTCACGGTTCGGGAAGTTTCTCGTTGTATGGCGGATGGAGAAGGCATTGTTCGCCGGAGTGTCTCCCGCTCCGAAGCATGGTCCGCAGAACGCAGTCTTCACAACTGTGCCGGCCTCAAGAAGATCAGCAACCACTCCATTTTTCACCAGTTCCATATAGATCGGCATACTTGCCGGATATACGCTGAATGTAAAGGCGTCCGCGCCGATATTATGCTCTTTGATAATGTCCGCCGCTTCGCAGATATTTTCAAATCCGCCGCCTGCGCATCCCGCGATGATTCCCTGCTCTACATAGAGCTTTCCGTCGCGGATCTTATCCTGAAGAGAATACTCCACAGCGCCGTCCAGACTTACGAGAGCCTTCTGCTCCACATCGTGAAGGATGTCCTTTAAATTCGCGTTAAGCTCATCGATGGTATAGACATTACTCGGATGGAACGGCATGGCAATCATAGGTTTAATCTCGCTTAAGTTCACATAGACGCATCCGTCATAATATGCGCATGCCCCCGGATTCAGCTCTTTGTAATCTCCGCTTCTTCCGTGGATCTCATAGAATTCCTCGATCTTCTCATCCGTCGTCCAGATGGAGGACAGACAGGTCGTCTCTGTTGTCATAACATCGATGCCGATACGGAAGTCCGCGCTCAAGTTCTTCACGCCCGGTCCCACAAATTCCATCACTTTATTGTTTACATAGCCATTTTTAAATACCGCGCCGATAATTGCAAGGGCAACATCCTGAGGACCTACTCCCTTCATCGGCTCACCCTCCAGATAGATGGCGATCACACCCGGCATCTTAATATCGTATGTCTTATTGAGAAGCTGCTTTACAAGCTCCGGTCCGCCCTCACCCATCGCCATGGTTCCAAGCGCTCCGTAGCGGGTATGGCTGTCGGATCCCAGGATCATCTTCCCTCCGCCTGCCAGCATCTCGCGGGCAAACTGATGAATGACTGCCTGATGAGGCGGAACGTATACGCCGCCGTACTTCTTCGCGCAGGTCAGCCCGAACATGTGGTCATCCTCATTGATCGTGCCGCCTACTGCGCAGAGACTGTTATGGCAGTTGGTAAGTACATAGGGGATCGGGAACTTCTTAAGGCCTGACGCCCTTGCCGTCTGAATGATTCCCACGAATGTGATATCGTGAGACGTCAGCTTGTCAAATTTAATCTGCAGGTTCTTCATATTATCAGAAGTGTTGTGCTCCTTTAAGATGCCATATGCCATCGTATTCTGAGCTGCCTCTTCCTTTGACAGGGGAACCTGGACATTTCCTGTATCTTCCACAATCTCAGCTCCGTTTAAGAGATAAACGCCGTTGTCATATAATTTGATCATGTGTGCCTCCTTTTTGCATTTCATAATTCTAACAGTTCCGTGATCTGCCTGCGTCGCAGAACTAAAGGTATTTTATCATATTTCCCGGGAGGAGTAAAATATAAATGCGGCTCTGTATGTGTCAAGTAATCATGGGCACTTTTTTTCATTTATTAATGTCAGTTTATTTCTTTAATTTTCAGATAATTCT
>CALWTQ010000120.1 GCA_944384505.1 uncultured Mediterraneibacter sp. | reverse complement strand
CTCCTTTCGGGGATGTTGGTTTGGCGATTGACATTATACCAGAAAAGGGAGGTCAATGCTCTTTTTATTTGCAAACCCCCGAAAAATCAAGGTAAAACGTAACTTTTACAATAAAAAAAGAAGGTAGTTTTGACACTACCGAACAGGTTCGGGAGGAAAAGAAAATGGACAAAATCAAAGACAGGACTGCGGGAGGCAGTGCAATCGGGCAGAAGGCTGCCCAGGTAATAAAGGCGCTTTTGTGCGCGTATATAGTGACGGGGATATTCCTTCTGATCCTGACACTTCTTCTTTATAAGCTGGGCCTGAGTGAGGAGAATGTAAATGCCGGAATCACACTGACTTATGTGATCTCGACATTTTCAGGAGGATTTGTAATGGGGAAACTCTGCGGATCTCGGAAATTTCTGTGGGGACTGCTGATGGGAGTACTCTATTTCGCGCTTCTCTTCCTGATATCACTGGGGATATACCATTCAGTGCAGGGAGAACTGACCGGACTGCTGACGACGTTCCTTCTGTGCGCCGGAGGCGGGATGCTGGGCGGAATGATGGCGTAGCAGCTATAAAGTTCAATAACTTCCTGATGAGAAACATCCGAAAACAGGGGCTATTTCTGAGACGTATTCTGCGGGGATGGAGGACGGCTCTGGGCTTCGCTCCAGGGAAATAAGGGAAACTATGAAGTTCCGGCCACGGATTAAAAGCAGGGACAGACGGAGAGCAACTCGCTTCGCTCAGACAAATCTCTCCGTCTGCCCCAACATCCGTAACCGGAACTTCGAGTTTCACTAATTCCCTTCCGAAGGCGCCCGTCGCCATCCTCCATCCCCGCAGAATCTTTCTCGAAATGGGGCTGTTTTCTAGGCTTTTCAAATCGGACGTCAGTGAATATATAGCTGCCACAAGAAGCAGGCGCGGCCGGAAGACTTTCGCATCCGAACCTCCCTCAAGCCGCGCCAACTGCGCTTTACAGCTTATTAAGTCAATAACACTTCCGTCTGGGAATGCGCAGGAAGCGGAGCGGACGATTTGAGTATGCTTTCTGGGGGAAGGAGACAGCCGGGAGATGTGACTTTGGAAGAATCTGCTGAAAATCTTGAGGGCGAAGAGATGTTGTTAAGCAGTGCGGGGAGACTTGTCTGAGCGAAGCGAGTTGCTCCCCGTGCTGCTTTGTCCTTAAACAGCTCTTCGGCCTGTTAGATTTTCCAGATTCTGGAACGGAACATCGCACGGCTGTCTCCTTTTCACAGAATACGCACTGCAAAACATTCGCTCCGCTTCCGGACACATTTTGCCGGAAAGCGTTAGTGAACTTTATAGCTGCACTGTTCTAAAAAACTCTTTTAAATCACTGCGTCCTGTGGTATAATACCATGAGTATAAGAAAGCAGAAAGATTTAGGAGGACAGGACATGAAACATATTAAGACATTAAATACACAGACATTGAACAATACAGTGAAAAAAGGCGGATGCGGCGAGTGCCAGACATCTTGTCAGTCTGCATGTAAGACATCCTGCACTGTAGGAAATCAGACCTGCGAGAACAGAAAGTAGTCGTAATGCAGAGTAAGGTGCTGTGGAAACAGCAACAGGACTGTAACGAGAAAAGAGAACACGGAGAGAGGCAGCGGTGATAAAAACCGCTGCCTTATGTGTGTCCGGCCAGCAGAGATCAGGCCGGATTCAGAAAATTGAAAGTGAGGTACCTTTGTGATACATCTGTATCAGAATAATGGATATAATATTGTCCTTGACGTGAACAGCGGGGCTGTCCATGTGGTGGATAAAGCCGCGTATGATGTGATCGGGGCGCTTGAAAAACAAAATGAATATCATACACCTGAGACTCTTAAAGAGGCTGAAACCTGGGAGTATCTGAAAAAGGAGCTGGGAGAAGCCTATGAGGAAGAGGATCTCAGAGATATCCTGGAAGCAGTGGCCGAACTGACAGAACAGGGAAGGCTGTTCACCAGGGATGTCTATGAAGATTATATTGATGAAGTGAAGCAGAGGAAAACCGTGGTCAAGGCGCTGTGTCTTCATATCGCCCACGACTGCAATCTGGCCTGTAAGTACTGTTTTGCCGAGGAAGGCGAATATCACGGGCGCAGAGCGCTGATGTCCTATGAAGTGGGTAAGAAGGCTCTGGACTTTTTGATCGCTAATTCTGGCAAGAGAAGAAATCTGGAAGTGGACTTCTTTGGCGGAGAGCCTCTTATGAACTGGCAGGTAGTGAAAGAGCTTGTGGCTTACGGGCGCGAGCAGGAGAAGATCCATGATAAGCATTTCCGCTTTACCCTGACGACCAACGGTGTACTGTTGAATGATGAAGTACAGGACTTTGTCAACAAAGAGATGGATAACGTGGTTCTAAGTCTGGACGGACGTAAGGAGATTAATGATCAGATGCGGCCCTTCCGCAACGGAAAGGGAAGCTATGACCTGATTGTGCCGAAGTTTCAGAAACTCGCTAAGAGCAGAAATCAGCAGAAATATTACATAAGAGGAACATTTACAAGAAATAATCTGGATTTTTCCAATGATGTGCTGCATTTTGCCGAGCTGGGATTTGAACAGATCTCTATAGAACCTGTGGTGGGGGAGGACACGGATCCTTACGCGATTCGAAAGGAAGATCTCCCGCGGATTTTTGAAGAGTATGACAAGCTGGCGAAAATTATGGTGGACAGGGAGAGGAGCGGAAAAGGCTTTAACTTCTTCCACTTTATGATTGACCTGGAGGGCGGCCCGTGTGTGTCAAAAAGACTGTCTGGCTGCGGTTCAGGGACAGAGTACCTGGCTGTGACGCCCTGGGGAGATCTTTACCCCTGCCATCAGTTCGTGGGACAGGAAGAGTTCCTCATGGGAAATGTGGACGAGGGGATTACCCGCCCGGAGATCGCGGATGAATTCCGGGGATGCAGCGTCTATTCTAAGGAGAGCTGCAGAACATGTTTTGCCAGGTTCTACTGCAGCGGAGGATGTATGGCGAATTCTTATAAATTCCACCATACCATCAATGACACTTATGAAGTGAGCTGTGAGATGGAGCGCAAACGTGTGGAATGCGCAATTATGATAAAGGCGGCTCTGGCAGACAGCTAGACCTTCGCGGCAGTAGAAAGCGGCATGTCCGTTCGTCTGTTGCCGCGGTAATAAAGAAAGGAATGTACAGACATGAAAAAGAGCAGAGGCATAATAAGTCTGATCCTCGTGGCGGCAGCCATGGTGCTGATCGGTGTGACTACGATCCATGGCCTGGACTCAAAAGGAATGGGCGCCGCAAGGAACATTAACCTTGGACTTGACCTGGAAGGCGGCGCAAGTATCACTTATCAGGTGAAGGGAGATACACCTTCCCAGGAAGACATGGATGATACTGTGTACAAGATGCAGCGCCGTGTGGAGCAGTACAGCACAGAAGCACAGGCTTACCAGGAGGGGGATAACCGCGTCAGCATTGAGATTCCCGGAGTGCAGGACGCAAATGAAATTCTCCGAGAACTGGGACAGCCGGGTTCTCTGTATTTCATCAAGCACTATGACAGTGAGGGAAATGAGAATTATACGCTCGGCGCCGACGGATATGTGTTGAACAAGACGATAGAAGAGCTTCAGGAAGACGGCTCGATCGTTTTGACCGGTTCTGAAGTAGAGGACGCGACAGCAGGAGCTTATCAGACGTCAACCACAGGATCCACAGAATATGCGGTAAGCATCTCCTTTAATGATGAAGGAACAAAGGCATTCGCTGAGGCGACGCGGGAAGCTTATAACAATGGAAACGACACAATTGCGATCTACTACGATGGGGAGCTGATCAGTGTCCCGGAGGTAGAGGCGGTAATCGAGAACGGGCAGGCACAGATCTCCAGCCCGCAGATGACTTATGAAGAGGCATCAAATATTGCGTCTACAATACGTATCGGCGGACTGAACCTTGAGCTTGAGGAGATAAGTTCGGAGATTGTAGGGGCGCAGCTTGGAGAAGAAGCGATCAGTACCAGCCTTCTGGCAGGCGCAATCGGACTTATCCTCGTGTGCCTGTTCATGATTTTTGTGTACAGGCTGCCTGGATTTGCATCCAGCATTGCCCTTGTATTCTACACAGGCCTGATCCTGGTGCTTTTAAATGCATTTGACATTACTCTGACTTTGCCCGGAATTGCAGGTATTATCCTCGGAATAGGAATGGCAGTGGACGCCAACGTTATTATATTTGCCCGCGTGAAGGAAGAGCTTTCGGCCGGGACGTCCGTACACGGGGCGTTAAAAGCAGGATTCCATAAGGCCATGTCAGCGATCCTGGACGGAAATATTACAACTCTGATTGCTGCGGCAGTACTTTGGCTGCGGGGCAGCGGCCCGGTTCGCGGCTTTGCTCAGACGCTTGCGCTTGGAATTGTAGTTTCTATGTTTACGGCTCTCGTAATAACGAGAGTAGTTATCTTCTCATTCTATGCGATTGGAATCCGGAACCGCAATGTATACGGACGGATTCAGCAGCCGAGAAAGCCGATCGATTTTCTCGGAAGAAGAGGAGTGTTCTTTGTTATCTCCATTCTGCTGTGCCTCAGCGGATTCGCAGGAATGGGAATCAATGACGCGCGCGGCATTGGTACAATGAACTACGCAATTGACTTTGCCGGCGGTTCCGCGACAACCGTGACGTTTGATAAGGAATATACTCTGGATGAGATCGACAGCCAGATGATTCCGGAGCTGGAAGAGATCACAGGGGACAGCAATATACAGGTGCAGACAGTAAGCGGAACGAATCAGGTCGTGTTCAAAACACAGACTCTTGATCTGGATGAGCGCGAGGCATTTGAGTCATTTATGAAGGATGAGTTCGGAGTGACAGAGGAGATCACCACAGAGAATATCAGCTCCACAGTCAGCTCGGAGATGAGAATGGATGCGGTTATTGCCGTTATCATCGCTACAGTATGTATGCTGCTTTACATCTGGTTCCGTTTCAAGGATATCAGGTTCGCAACCAGTGCAGTGCTGGCGCTTGTGCATGACGTGCTTGTAGTGTTCGCGTTCTATGTGATTGCGAGGGTGTCAGTTGGAAATACATTCATTGCATGTATGCTGACGATAGTCGGATATTCTATCAACGCTACGATCGTAATCTTTGACCGTATCCGCGAGGAGCTTAAGACAGATGCAAAAGCAGCGTCCGGAGATCCGGTGAGCTTGAAAGATCTGGTAAACCGCTGCATTACTCAGACACTGACAAGAAGTATTTATACATCGCTTACTACATTTATCACAATTGCGGTGCTCTATGTGATGGGAGTAAGCTCAATTAAAGAGTTCGCACTTCCTCTGATGGTTGGTATTGTCTGCGGCGCATATTCATCGGTGTGCATTACCGGAGCGCTCTGGTATACGATGAAGACATGGAAAATGAGAAAGCAGATCGCCCAGAATACGGCGAAAGCATCGGGTAAAGAAGCGGCAGCGTCCGCATCAGCCCAAACGGCAGTTTCCGGAGAGGGAACAGATAAAGCACAGGGAGGAGTTTCGGCAGGAGGAGCTAAAAACTCCAGGAAGAAATCCTCTAAGTCTAAGAAGAAAAAGAGAAGATAGCAGCTATAAAGTTCACTAACGTCCTTTTACAAAACGTCCGAAAACAGAGTCGATTCTCAAGACGTATTCTGCGGGGATAGAGGACGGCTCAGGGCTTCGCTCCAGGGGATAAGGGAAACTAAGAAGTTCCGGCTGCGGATTAGATGCAAGGACAGGAGGGGAGCAACTCACTTCGTTCAGACAATCTCCCCTCCTGTCCTAACATCCGCAGCCGCAACCTCAAGTTTCCCTAATCCCCTTCCGAAGGCGCCCGTCGCCGTCCTCCATCCCCGCAGAATTTTTCTCGAAATGGGGCTGTTTTCTGGGGTTTTCAAGACGGAAGCCAGTGAATATATAGCTTCCAGAAGTACGGCGCGGCCAGAAGACTTTCGCAATGGAAAGCCTACAAGCCGCGCCAAACTGCGCTTTACAGCTCTGTTTAGGGCAGTGACACTTCCGTCTGGGAATGCGCAGGAAGCGGAGCGGATGGTTTGAGCATACTTTCTGGGGAAGGGGACAGCCGGGAGATGTGACTTTGG
>CALWTQ010000119.1 GCA_944384505.1 uncultured Mediterraneibacter sp. | reverse complement strand
GTTTCAGCCTGTTTAGGGCAATGACATTTCCGACAGGAGATGCGCAGGAAGCGGAGGGGATGGTTGAAGCGTAAGTTTCTTGGAGAGGGGCGTGTGGGGACTGTGACTTTGTAGGAATCTGATGGAAGATCTTAGAAGCCGGAGAGGTGTTGTTAAGCGGTGTGCAGGGCTTGTCTGAGCGAAGCGAGTTGCTCTGCGCGCCGCTTTGCACTTAAACAGCTCTCCGGCTTCTTAGATCCTTCCCAGATTCCGGAACGGAGCAGTACACACACGTCCCCTCTCCAAGAACACGTTTCAACCATCCCCTCCGCTTCCGGACGTGTTCCCCGGAAAGAGTTATTGCGCTAAATAGCTGGAAAAGAGACAAAGTCACTGTTCTAAGTATGGAAAATGTGGTATCTTCTACAGGGATATATGAGTACAGAAAAGGAGATTTCGCATATGGGTTTTACGATTGAGACGGGAATATCCGCGCTGACGGTATTTGTTCAGGGACTTTTGAGTTTCTTTTCTCCCTGTGTGCTTCCGCTTGTGCCGCTGTATCTGGGGTATCTGGCCGGAGGCCTGAATGCGGGGGTGATATCTGACGCCGTGGAAAGCAGGAAGAAGATAGGTGAGAATGGAGAGAGGCTGAAGCTATTTTTCCGGGTGCTCTGCTTTACGCTTGGGATCAGCGGGGCCTTCTTTGTGCTTGGACTGGGCGCCTCTGCGGCCGGGAGTTTCTTTCATGAGAACCGGCTTCTCCTGGCGCGGATCGGCGGTGTAATTATTGTTTTGTTTGGGCTGTACCAGCTTGGCGCATTCGGAAGTTCCAGGATGCTTGGATCGGAACACAGGATTCCTCTGCATCTGGAGAAAATGACCATGTCTCCGGTGACGGCGCTGATCATGGGATTTACATTCAGTTTTGCCTGGACGCCGTGCGTGGGCCCGGCGCTGACCAGCGTTCTTCTGATGGCGGGAAGCGCGGAGTCCGGTGCGAAAGGCTTCCTGTTGATTGGGGTCTATACGCTTGGTTTTATCCTGCCGTTTCTTGCCTGCGGAATCTTTACGGCCAGTCTTCTGGCCTGGTTTAAAAGGCACATGAAGGCGGTCAGATATACGGTGAAGATCGGCGGTGTTCTTATGATCCTTATGGGTGTGCTGATGTTTACCGGGAAGATGAATGATATCACAGGATATCTGTCAGTGACCGGAAATGAATCTTCCAATACGGCGCAGGCCACGGGAGGAGAAGAGCAGGGGGGAAACAGCGCGGAGACAGATTCAGATGAAAGTGCGGACGAGAGTCCGGATGGATCTGCCGGTCAGGAGTCTGGCGGGAGCACAGATGAAGATGAGAATGAAAGCCAGAATTCTACAAGGGCCTATGAGTTTGAACTCACAGATCAGTTCGGGAATACGCATACCCTGGATGATTATAAGGGCAAGGTGATTTTCCTGAATTTCTGGGCTACATGGTGCGGCCCATGCAGAAATGAAATGCCAGAAATCCAGAAACTTTATGAAGAATACCAGGCCCAGGGAGATGACGCGGAAGTAGTGATTCTCGGCGTGGCGGCTCCGGGAATGGGGCAGGAAGGCTCTGAGGAGGAAATCACTGCGTTCATGGAAGAGAATGGGTATACTTATCCTGTGCTCATGGACAGAACCGGAGAGATGTTCAGCTTCTACGGAATCTCAGCATTCCCGACAACATTTATGATCGACCGGGACGGCAATGTGTACGGTTACGTGCAGGGGCAGCTCTCAGAGGACATTATGCGCAGCATTATTGATCAGACTTTGGAGGGCGCTTCTTAGCGGATGCGGCGCCCAGGCCGAAGCAGATACCAAGGCAGAGGCCGACAGGGAGCCAGAGCCCCAGATTGTCAAGTGCAGTGCCCGCTGCGGTGCCAAGACAGAGGCCGATACAGATGCCCAGAGAGACATAGGTGCCTTCCGTTTCCTGTTCTGCCTGCCATTTGAGAGCTTTTTGTTCCAGATCTTTCATATAGGTTTCTTTCCCGCTGCAGTAGCCGTCATTGTCGTATGGAAACTGTGCGGCAAGATCTTTTTTCAGCTCCGCGTATTCCGAGGCAGCGTCCGTATGGGATCGAAGATAATCACGTACAGCGAGATGCCGGCGGATATCCGTCTGATTCGACTGCTCAAAGATATGGACATGGTGAGTCCTCTGATCCCCGCCTTTGGCGAAGAAGCGCCGGCCGGGGATCCCGAACTCACCCCGGCACTCGTACCCCAGGGCTTCAAATTCCGGATTCTGGGCGTCCACAAGGGAGACGTCCTTTACGACGGGCATGATATCTATGATCGGTTTGGCGGCAAGTCCCTTGACTGCGGTGCTACCAATGTGATATACGGCGACGCAGTTTTTACCCAGGATTTTCCGGATCGCTTTCGCCTCTTGTTTGAACATGCCTTCCCATTCCGGACGATAGTCAACAACTTCGATTTTTCTGGTCATAAGCATTCCTCCTGTAACAACTTGTTTGTGTGCTGGACAGCTTTAACTTTCCCTAATCCCCTTCCGAAGGCGCCCGTCGCCGTCCTCCATCCCCGCAGAATTTTTCTCGAAATGGGGCTGTTTTCTGGGCTTTTCAAGCCGGGAGTCAGTGAATATATAGCTGTCAGAAGAAGCAGGCGCGGCCGGAAGACTTTCGCAGTCAAAAATCCCTCAAGCCGCGCTAATCGCGCTTTACAGATTATTTAGGGCAATGACACTTCCGTCTGGGAGTGCGCAGGAAGCGGAGCGGACGATTTGAGTAGACTTTCTGGGAGAGGAGACAGCCGGAAGATGTGACTTTGGAAGAATCCGCTGAAAATCTTAGGGGCGGAGAGATGTTGTTAAGCGGCGCGCAGGGATTGTTTGAGCAGAGCGAGTTGCCCGGAGCGCCGCTTTGCATTTAAACATCTCTTCGGCCTGTTAGATTTTCCGGATTCTGGAACGGAACGTCTTCCGGCTGTCTCCTCTCCCAGAATACGTATCGCAATACATCCGCTCCGCTTCCGGACACATTTTGACGGGAAATGTTAGTGCGCTAAATAGCTGAACGATTACTTTCCTCTATTATACCAGAATATTTTATGTTATACTAATAGATGGTTTTGGCCTAGGATAGCGTACTGCCTTTTGTACATTGACATGAACGGAGGATGTGTATGATTACGATTGAAAAGGACTGCTTTTCCATTCCCCAGATCTGTGAGTCGGGACAGTGTTTCCGTCTGGATTTGACAGCGGAGAACTTTTATGAATTGACCGCCGCGGACCGGCATCTGAAAATGCAGATACAGAGAGAGATGGGAAATGAAGGCGAACCGGAGCGCATAATCTTCTTCTGTACGCAGGAGGAGTATGATGAATTCTGGAGAGCATACTTTGATCTTGACACCCGTTATGAAGATTATCAGGCAGCCGTAGATCCGGCAGATTCATATCTGCGTCTTGCCGCCTGGTTTGGCAGGGGAATCCGTATCCTCAGACAGGATCCATGGGAGATGGTCATTACGTTCATCTTGTCTCAGCAGAATAATATTCCGCGGATCAAGGGGCTGATCCGGGCACTCTGCGAGAAGTATGGGAAGAAAAGAACAGCTCCTGACGGGACGGTGTATGATACATTCCCAGATGCGCAGAGCCTTGCCCGTGCTTCGGAAGAGGAACTGCGGGCGATGAAGCTCGGTTATCGCAGCAGATATATCTGCGGTACTGCGGCGATGATCGCCGAGGGGAGAGTAGATCTCGGGAAACTGAGAAAAATGGAGTATCAGGAAGCAAGGGAGGAGCTGATGAAACTGCCGGGAATCGGCGGGAAGGTGGCAGACTGTATCTGTCTGTTCGGCCTGCATCAGCTGGATGCGTTTCCGGTGGATACTCATATCAAAAAAGTACTCGATGGCTGGTACAAAGGAGAATTTCCTTTTGAAAGATATAAAGGATACGCCGGGATCATGCAACAGTACATATTTTACTATGATTTAAAGTGCCCCAGGGGAGAAACTATTATGCTGTGAGAATCACGGCGTACAATAAGGAAATACCACAAGGGTATACTATCTGCCGTGAAAAACACGGCGGATGACAAGGAAATACCACCATGCCGTAAAACACGGCAGAAAAAAGGAAACAGGAAAGGAGAAAAGGTGACATGTCTAGATTGAGACACAAATTAGGCGGCTTTCTGGCAGGCGTACTTACGTTTGCTCTAGTGCTGCCTGCGGTGCCGGCATTGGCAGATACCGTTGATGACTCCGCCGGGGATTCGGCAGAGGTTACAATCTATCATACCAATGATACCCATGGATATTTGGAGGGAGATGGCACATCCATTATCGGACTTCCTCTTGTAGCAGGACTTGTGAATTCAGATGAGAATGCGATTCTGGTAGATGCAGGCGACGCGACTCAGGGGCTTCCGCTGGCCTCACTTACAAAGGGAAATGATGTGATTGAGCTGATGAACCTGGCCGGATACGATCTGATGGTGCCCGGCAATCATGAGTTTGATTTCGGAACAGAGGCATTTATGACGAATGTAGGTCTGGCACAGTTCCCGGTTATTTCTGCTAATATTTACCGGGACGGATCGCTTCTGCTGGCCGGATCGCAGGAAGGAAACGAGGGAGGCCATACGATTATCGAGAAAAATGGTGTGAGAGTCGGATTCTTCGGTCTGACTACGACACAGACGGCGACAGCGACAAATCCGGAAGGATTAGCAGGAGTAGAGTTTACAGACGAGGTTGAGGCTGCAAAGCAGGAGATCGATCATCTTGAGGCAGAAGGCGCTGATGTGGTGATCGCGGTGGCTCATCTTGGAGACTATACAGCAGGTGCACCATGCAATTCTACACAGCTGGCGGAAGCTATGACAGGGGAATATGCAGGGAAGCTGGATGCGATTATAGACGGGCACAGCCATACGGTCGAGAATGAGGTCGTAAATGATGTTCTGATCGTACAGACAGGAACAGGTCTGGGGTCACTGGGTAAACTGTCTGTTAAGGTTGCTTCGGACGGAGAAGTGTCCTTTGAGGAGAAGCTTCTCACTCTTGGCAGCGGAGATTTTGAAGGAGTGACGCCGGACGCCCAGGTGGAAGCAAAGCTGGAGGAAGTCAACGCAGAGCAGGAAACCCTTTTAAGTGAAGTAATTGGAGAGACTCCGACGACTCTGTGGGCGGGTTCAATCGGCATCGTGGCTATCGCAAGGTATGTGGAGACGAATTATGGCAATCTGGCTGCGGACGCTCTGGCTGACGCGGCAAAAACTATGGTGCAGCAGACAGGAACAGAGGAAGAGAAGATACTGCCTGTAGTTGCTGTGGAAAACGGAGGAGGAGTCCGTTCAGCAGTGTCAAACGGAACGATTACGCTTGGTGATCTGGTGAACACATTCCCATTCTCTAATACAGTATACATTAAAAAGATTACCCCAAATGTTCTGTATGCGATGATGGAACAGTCCGGATCTAAACTTGACGGGCAGGATCCAGAGACAGGAATGATGCTCCAGCAGGACAATTCAGGCGGATTCCTTCAGATCAGCGGTTTCCAGGTTGTATATAATCCGGACGCAGAAGCCGGAAATCGTGTGGTATCCATTACCATTGACGGGCAGAGTGAACCGCTTGACCGAACGGATAATACAACACAGATATTCCTTGCCGGAAATAACTATATCATGAGCGGCGGAAGCAGTTACAGTATGCTGACCGATATTCCCAAATATGCAGAGGCGGGCGGCGAGCTGGAGACGATCCAGTCCTGGATTGAGAAGAATCTTGTGGATGGCGTCCTGCAGGGATATCAGGGAACAGAAGGCCGGATTTCTTATACTGGGAGCGTGTACCAGCCGAAGGACTATACAGTGTCCGTGAAGATTCAGAATGCGGATGGCAGCGCATACGCGAATCAGGAGATCTCTTACCGCGTGGATGGCGGAAAGGGACAGAAAGGAACAACGGATGCGGATGGTATTCTTAAGATCACTGTCTCGGACGGAGGTCATGGAATCCGTGTATCCGATTCTCAGGATGAGATCTACGTGGACAATTATGCCGGCTTCGGCATTACAGATGATGAATTCAGGCCAACTCCTACACTTACCGCTCCAGAAGCAGGAAGTGAGATTCCGGTGGCTGAGGAGACGCCTGGAAGCGGCGATGAGGAGAATCCGGGTGAAGGAGAAACTCCCGGCGGCGGAGACGGACAGCCGGCAGATGATGGCAGTGAGAATGATCCTTCATCAACTTCAGGCTCAGAAAATGACGGTTCAGGAAACCAGACTTCTGCGGATAAAGTTTCTGGAAATGATAAGAACGCACCAGTTACTGGCGACAACACACTTCCGGTTGTACCGGCAGTATCAATTCTGCTGGCAGCGGCGGTGATCATCGTATCTGTTAAAGTAAGGAAAGAACAGCTATAAACTTCAACAGCTATTTAGCGCAGTAACATTTCCCGTGACTCACGTTCGGAAGCGGAGCGGATGGTTTGCGATACGTATTCTGTGAAAGGGGACAGCCGTGCGATGTTCCGTTCCAGAATC
>CALWTQ010000118.1 GCA_944384505.1 uncultured Mediterraneibacter sp. | reverse complement strand
CAGAATACGTCTCAGAAATAGTCTCTATTTTCGGACGCTTGTACAAGTAGGGAGTTATTGAACTTTATAGCTGAACAAATCGCAAAGAGCGCGCCATTCAGGCGCGCCCTGTCATCTCTCTTTCTTCGTATACGTTATAGAACCCATTCTCTATCCTGAATTTCAGCAGATTCCTGTTTTCCTGCCGAAACCGCTCTTTCACCACTCCCATGCAATAAAGCAGCTCGTTTCTCGTCGAGATATAACACCGGTATTTTGCATCCAGAGATATGACTGTCAGTTCGTCCTCTTTCAGCTCAAGATAAATGAAATCTTCCTCCGGATCATATTTTTGAACTTTACACTGACGGGTTGACTCGTCAAAAATTCCGTCTGCAGAGATTACTTTTACCATCCGCAGATCAACAGGATTTCCCTCGTACATAATCCGTCCTCCTGGCTACATCCGCTCTTTCTTAATCTTCTCAAGTTCGGTGAACACATAGTCATTGAGCACTTTGATGTAAGTTCCTTTCATTCCCGAAGAACGGGATTCGATCACTCCAGCGCTTTCAAACTTTCGCAGCGCATTAACAATGACGGAACGGGTAATCCCCACCCGATCCGCAATCTTGCTGGCCACAAGGATGCCTTCTGTCCCTCCCAGTTCATCAAAAATATGTACGATCGCTTCCAGCTCTGAGAATGAAAGCGTACTGATCGCAGACTGTACAATGTGTTCTTTCCTTGTCTCTTCCGCATTTTCTTCATTTACAGATCGAAGCATTTCCAGCCCGACCACTGCGGTTCCATATTCACTGAGAATGATATCATCAATCGAATATATGGAGTTCTGCTTATACAGAAACAGGGTCCCCAGTCGTTCTCCTGCGATATCAATCGGAGTGACAATCGCCTGACAGCCCTGAACTGCATCTGCGGAAAAGCCAAGTGTCTCAAGATTTACATTTTCTTTTGTGGAAAGAATGCTCAGCAGGCGCTCGTTTAGCATCTTGTCAATGTGAGATCCCACAGACTCCGTGATAAGTTCATGGATTTCCCTCACCCCGGGACATTTGCTTACGCCGAGAATCTTTCCTTTCCTGCTCACAACCAGCACATTCGAGTCCAGAATGTCTGTCAGAACCGCGCAGATATCATTAAATACAACCTTGCTCGAATTGTTATTATGCAGCAGCTTATTAATTTTTCTTGTTTTGTCTAATAGTTGTACACTCATTATCTCCTCCGTATGCTATTTTGAATACCAGAATTATATACGAAAATTCCGACAAATCAACAGATAAACTTATCCTAGCATACAATTTTCAGAATAACAATATAATTCATTCAATTTTTTACTCTTTTTTCTTATTAAGTGCGGTAACATACCCGCATTTTTCATCTGCACATACTAGCTTATTCCCTTTTTCCACCATATATCCGCCGCATTCCGGACACTTTTCCTTTGATGGTTTCTGCCAGGACATAAACTCACACTCCGGATTATTTTCACAGCCGTAATATCTCCTGCCCTTCTTTGTCTTGCGGACCACAACGTCCCTGCCGCAGAGCGGACACGGCACCCCGATCTTCTCCAGGTACGGTTTCGTGTTCCTGCACTCCGGGAATCCCGGGCATGCAAGGAATTTCCCGTGCGGGCCGTATTTGATCACCATATTCCGGCCGCATTCCTCACAGATGACGTCCGTCACCTCATCCTCAATCTTCACGGTCTCCAGCTCTTTTTCCGCCTTTTTCACGGCTTCGTCCAGATCCGGGTAGAAGTTCCGTATGATCTCCTTCCACTCAACCTTTCCTTCCTCAACCATATCGAGGAGGCCTTCCATGTTGGCAGTAAAATTCACATCCACAATGCTTGGGAAAGAGTGCTTCATCATATTGTTGACGACTTCCCCGATCTCTGTAATATACAGATTTTTTGCCTCTTTTGTCACATATCTGCGGGCCAGGATAATAGAAATCGTAGGCGCGTATGTGCTCGGACGTCCGATCCCCAGTTCTTCCAGTGTCTTTACCAGGCTTGCCTCCGTATAATGGGCTGGCGGCTGCGTAAAATGCTGCTTTGGATCAAAGCTCTCTTTCGTAAGTCTGGAATCCATGCTAAGGTTTCCGACCAGCACATTGCTTTCTTCTTTTTCCTCATCTGCTTCCGTGTATACAGAACGAAATCCGTCAAATACCAATTTTGACGTAGCGACGGTAAAGCAGTATTCGCCCGCTCCTATCTTTACAGAAGTCGTCTCATATTTCGCCGGGTTCATCCTGCTGGCCGCGAAACGCCTCCAGATCAGCTGATACAGGCGGAACTGGTCTCTCGTGAGAGAATCTTTTAAAGAAGCCGGGGTTCTGGCAATATCCGTAGGACGGATCGCCTCGTGAGCGTCCTGGATTTTTTTTCCGGCATTTGCATTCTTATGACCTGCAGCGGCATATTCTTTTCCATATACAGAAGAAATATATTCTCGTGCGGCAGCGTCCGCCTCATCCGCAATTCTCGTGGAATCTGTACGCAGGTAAGTAATCACACCGACAGTTCCATTTCCCTTGATATCAATTCCCTCATAGAGCTGCTGCGCGATACGCATCGTCTTCTGCGTTCCGAAATTCAGAGCCTTGGCCGCTTCCTGCTGAAGCGTGCTGGTTGTAAACGGCAGCGGGACCTTCCTGATCCTCTCGCTGGATTTAATATCAGTAATTTTAAACTCCGCGTTTTCAATTTTCTTTAAAATCCCATTTAACTCTGCCTCGGAGTGGATGGTCATTTTCTTCTTATCTGTACCGTAGAATTTTGCGGTCAGAGGCCGTTTTTCTCCTTTGATCTTAAGCACCGCGTCCAGAGTCCAGTATTCCTCCGGTATAAACGCATTGATCTCGTCCTCCCGGTCTGCCACCAGTCTCAGGGCCACAGACTGTACTCGCCCTGCGCTCAGGCCTCTCTTTACTTTCGCCCAGAGAAGCGGACTGATCTTGTATCCTACCATACGGTCTAGAACACGCCGCGCCTGCTGCGCGTTGACCAGGTTCATATCAATGTCCCTCGGGGCTTTTAAGGATGCCTTTACCGCATTCTTTGTAATCTCATTGAAAGTGATTCTCCGCATCTTCTTCTCATCCAGCTTCAGCGCAGCCGCAAGATGCCATGAAATCGCCTCTCCTTCCCGGTCAGGGTCAGTTGCGAGGAAAACTTTATCCGCTTTCTTCGCGTCTTTCCGAAGCGCCGCCAGGATATCACCTTTACCGCGTATCGTGATATATTTTGGTTCATAATCATGTTCCACGTCAATCCCAAGTGAACTCTTCGGGAGATCCCGCACATGGCCCTGGGACGCTGCAACTGTATAGCTGCTTCCCAGAAATTTTTTAATCGTTTTCACTTTCGCAGGTGACTCCACGATAACAAGATAATGTGCCATATTCCTAACTCCTAATATATTGATTCTTCGATACTTCTTTCACATATCCCTGCAGCTGTAAAGAAACCAGAAGTCCGGTAACATCTCGTATCTCCAGTTCTGTCTCAGCTGCAATCCGGTCAATCCCCTTCGGGAACAAACCGAGACAAGCATACACCAATTTTTCATGACTTTCAAGCATTTTTTCATTTTTGTCCTCAGCTTTGGGTTCTGCCGTCCCTTGTTTTTTCTCTAATTTCCACTCCTCAATCAGTTCTTCCGGGGACAGAAGGATGCCTGCTCCCTGGCGAATGAGCCGGTTGCATCCATTACTTAAACTGCTGTTCACAGGCCCCGGAAGGGCATAGACGTCTCTCCCCTGCTCAAGCGCCATATCCACTGTGATCAGAGAACCGCTTTTCTTTCCCGCCTCCATTACAAGAACCGCATCCGAAAGTCCGCTGATGATCCTGTTTCGCGCCGGGAAATTCTGTGAATACGGCGGAGTACCGGGAGGCAGCTCCGAGAGAATGCCGCCGCCCTGCTCCAGAATATCCACATAAAGCCCTATGTGTTCCCGCGGGTAGCAGACGTCCACTCCTGATCCGAGCACCGCGTAGGTTCCTCCTCTTCCGAGGAGGGCGCCTCTGTGCCCCATACCGTCAATGCCCCGCGCCATCCCGCTTATAATATCCACGCCGTGTTCTGCAAGAGCCCTGGCAAAGTCAATGGCATATTTTTCTCCATAGGGTGTGCATCTGCGCGCTCCGACGATAGCCGCTTTCTTTCTCCTGCTGTCCGGCATACTTCCTTTTACGTAAAGTGCGTAAGGCGGATCCGATATCTCCAGCAGGCAGTCCGGATAATCCTCATCACTCCACGGGATAAAGCGAATCCCTTTTTCACACATTCTGTCATATCCCTCCTGGAACCCTTTTTGTTTCTTTGCCTGCAGAATTATATTTCTTTCCCGTTCAGTCAAAAACTCCATTTCATTAAGCTGTGTTTCTTCTATATAATAGACAGCCTCTGCGCTTTTCATCCGTCTGTGGAGCAGACATCTCTTTCCTGCCTGAACTCCCATAATTCCCGCAAGCCAGTATTCGTATACTCTTTCCTTCATCCTAACTCCTCCAATATCTGTCGTCAATCACACGGTATCCAATAGCTTCCTTCAGATGCTTTTCCCTTATCTTTTCCTCTCCGTCGAGATCCGCAATTGTGCGGGCAGTCTTTATAATTCTATGGTATGTGCGCGCGGTCAGCCCCATCACTGAAAACGCGCGCTCCATCAGTTTGTTTTCGGAGCTGTCCAGCTCACAGTAACGCTTCAGGTCATTTACATCCAGCATAGCATTGCTTATAATCCCGCTTCCTCTGTACCGTTCCTTTTGAATCTCCCATGCAAAACTTACGCGCTTCTGAATCTCTGATGAACTTTCCTCTCTCTTCTCACCGGTCAGATCCTCATACTTCACCCTTGGCGCCTCCACGCACAGGTCAATCCGGTCGAGAAAAGGGCGGCTGATCCTGCTCAGATACATCTGAATCTGAGCAGGTGTACAGGTACATTTCTCTAGATCCGGATAGCATCCGCAGGGACACGGATTCATAGCTCCTACCAGGATAAAATCCGCAGGAAAATTATAATTTCCATACACTCTGGATATCTGGATGCTTCTCTTTTCCAAAGGCTGGCGCAGCACTTCAAGGACACTCTTTTTAAATTCAGGAAGTTCGTCAAGGAAGAGCACTCCCCTGTGGGCCAGACTGATCTCCCCTGGTCTCGGCACTGCGCCTCCGCCGATCAGGGCGGCCCGGGTAGCCGTATGATGTACTTCCCGGAAGGGTCTTGACCGGATCAGAGGTTCTTTCTCATCGAGCATCCCCGCCACACTGTAAATCTTTGTGATCTCCAGGCTCTCCTCCTGGCTGAGGGGCGGCAGGATTCCGGCAATGCACCTGGCCGTCATGGATTTGCCGCTCCCGGGCGGGCCGATCATCAGCAGGTTATGTCTCCCCGACACCGCAATCTCTGCCGCACGTTTTACATTTTCCTGTCCCCGGATATCTGAAAAATCCGGTATCTTTTCATCTGCCTGACCCACAGCATCGTTCTCTCCGGATACGCCACTCCTCCCCAGCGCGCCGGCCTGATCTGATGCCGTCTCTTCTAAAAATCCCTGACCTTCTGTCCGCTTTTTCTTATATCCGGACATCATCCCACAATTCAGCGCTTCCACAGCTTCTATCAGATCCCGAACGCCTGTCACCTGCATGCCCTTAACCAGCTTCCCCTCTGCTTCATTCTCCGCGGGGACAATGCACCTGCCAATCGCCCTCTCTTTGGCTGCCATCACCGCCGGGAGGACTCCTTTTACCTTCCTCACGCTGCCATCGAGTCCAAGTTCTCCGATCACGAGGCACTTCTCTTCATCTGGCAGGCTGATCTGGCCCAAAGATGACAGAACCGCAGCCGCAATAGGCAGATCAAATGACGATCCTCTTTTTCTCATAGTAGCCGGGGAGAGATTAATAACCGTTCTTTTGGGCGGAAAATCATACCCCGAATTGCGGATTGCGGTGCGTACACGCTCCCCCGCCTCCTTTACCTCTGACGAAAGATAGCCTACCATATGGAACACCGGCAGACCGTTAGATACATCCGCTTCCACCTGGATCAACTCCACGTTCAGACCTTCGATGGCCGCAGATAAGACTGTACTGAAACTCATCCGTACTCCTTTCCTATGAGTTCCCTGTCCTGCGGATAAACAAAAACAACATCCAGAAACACCACTAAAAAACAACAAAACTGAAATCCGGCCGATCCGGCCAGAACTTCCATCCTATGGAAGCCAGATTACCAGAGGAGGAGTTCCTCCGGAAATGTAGGTCAATCATATCCCATCCGGCCGTTACTGTCAATATGACATATTATACAAACTTCCACCAAAAGTTCAGCTATAAAGTTCACTAACTTCCGCAGGCAAAACGTCCGAAAACAGAGGCTATTTCTGAGACGTATTCTGCGGAGATGAAGGAGGGCGATGGATTCCGCTCCAGGGATATAAGTGAAACTAAGAGTTCCAGTGACGGACTAAATGCAAGGACTGACGGTGGACAACTCGCTTGCGCTCAGACAATTCCACCGTCAGCCCTAACGTCCCTCGCTGGAACTCTAAGTTTCACTAATACACTTCCGAAGTCATCCATCGCCCTCCTTCATCCCCGCAGAATTTTTCTTGAAATGGGGCTGTTTTCTGGGCTTTTTCAAACCGGGAGTCAGTGAATATATAGCTGCTGCGAGAAGCAGGCGCGGCCGGAAGTCTTTCGCAGCCGAAAGCCTTCAAGCCGCGC
>CALWTQ010000117.1 GCA_944384505.1 uncultured Mediterraneibacter sp. | reverse complement strand
CAGCTATATATTCACTGACTCCCGGTTTGAAAAAGCCCAGAAAACAGCCCCATTTCGAGAAAAATTCTGCGGGGATGAAGGATGGCGATGGATGACTTCGGAAGGGTATTAGTGAAACTTAGAGTTCCAGAGAGGGACGTTAGGGCTGACGGTGGAATTGTCTGAGCGGATGCGAGTTGTCCACCGTCAGTCCTTGCATCTAGTCCGTCACTGGAACTCTTAGTTTCACTTATATCCCTGGAGCGGAATCCATCGCCATCCTTCATCCCCGCAGAATACGTCTCAGAAATAGCCCCTGTTTTCGGACGTTTTGCATTCGGATGCTAGTGAACTAAATAGCTGGAGGAACCATTTGTTGTCATGCTTATGTGTTCTATGATAAAATAATAGCTAATGGTGGAAAGTGTATGTCGTTTTTACACACTGCATCAATCTGACGTATGAGGAAAGGACGGGTAAGTACCATGAATGATTATTTAGAAGCATCACTTTTTAGTGTGAAGGGGAAAAGAGCGATTGTGGCAGGCGGAACAAAGGGGCTTGGGAGAGAGATGGCTCTCTGTCTTCTGGAGAATGGCTGTGATGTTATGGCTGTCAGCAGGAATGCGGACGGCTGCGATGATATGGCCAAGTGTGCAGAAGAAGCGGGAAGCAGATTCTGGGCGTATTCCTGCAACATATTGAATACGGACGAGGTCAAAGAGATGGTGCGCGCCGCGGAGGAGATGATGGGCGGTATTGATATTCTGATTAATTCTGCCGGACGGAATGTGATCAAGATGGTTGAGGAGATGGATGACGAGTCATGGGATGCGGTGCTGGATCTGAACTTAAAGGCAAATTTTGTCGTTATGAGAGAAGTGATCAAAGTGATGCGGAAACAGAAATATGGAAAGATCGTAAATATTTCTTCCATGAAGAGTATCCTGGGCGTATCTGACAGCGGATATACGGCATACTGCGCTTCCAAAGGCGCGATTAATATGCTGACAAAACAGGTTGCATGCGAAGTGGCGGCCGACAATATTACGGTTAATGCACTGGCGCCTACGTTTATTGAAACTTCAATTAACCGTCACCAGCTGCAGGATCCGGTATTTAAAAAGTCTCTGGAGGACCGGATCCCTGTAGGACGCATAGGTCAGTTCCGTGATCTGATGGGGCCGCTTCTGCTGCTTACATCAGACGCGTCTCAGTTTATTACCGGGCAGATATTCTTTATTGACGGAGGTATAACAGCGCGGCAGTAAGTATACCAGATTAAGATATTAAAGACGAGAGGATAGAAATGTCATTAGAGAAGAATACAAATACAGAGGGAGCAGAAAGGGAAGAGCTGTTAAATAAAAGAATCGCTGTAGTAGGAGCGGGCGGCGTGGGAGGGTATCTTGCGTCGCTGCTTGGACAGGTATGCCCGCATCTTACACTGGCGGCCAGAGGAGCGAGGAGAGAGGCAATTTTGAAAAACGGCCTTGTGCTTCACAGTGATTACAAGGGTGAGATGACAACTTACCCAGAGCGGGTTGTTCCGGTCAGCGATATGGGAGAACAGGACTATATTTTTGTCTGTGTAAAGAATTACTCCCTGGAAGAAGTGTGTGAACAGATGAAGGACGCGGTGACAGAAGAGACAGTTATTGTGCCGATTATGAACGGTGTGGATCCTGGAGACCGCATCCGGAATCTGGTCAGGAAAGGTACAGTGGTAGATTCCTTGATTTACATTGTTGCATTTGCAAATCAGGATTACTCTGTGACGCACCAGGGAGACCGGGCAGATGTCCGCATCGGAATTAAAGACGCAAACGAGACGCAGGCGCGTAAGGTGGAGGAGGTCTCCCGGATTTTCTCCGCTGCTCAGATTGATCATGCGGTCGCGAAAGATATTGAGAGGGAGATCTGGCGAAAATATATTTTAAATTGTGCTTATAATGTGGCTACAGCATATTATGATAATAATATCGGGCAGCTTAGGAGCGACCCGGTGAAGGCAAGGGAATATGAGTGCCTGATCAGTGAGGCATATGAAGTGGCCCGCGCGAAAGGAGTAAATGTGAAGCCGGAGCACAGGGATCAGATGATCTACAGATTTCATCATGATATGGCGGATGATGCGACCAGCTCCCTGCAGAGAGATATCCGTGCCGGAAAGAAAGCGGAAGTGGACACATTCAGCGGCTATATCGTGCGGGAGGGAAAGCGGCTGGGAGTGAAGATGCCGGTTTCCGAGAAGATGTATGAAGGATTAAAAGAAGGGAAAAGGAAGGATGAACGGCCCAAGGAGAAGAAGGCGCCTTCCATGGACGAATGGCTTAAGGAGGCCAAGAAGGATGAAAATGCGGCGCAGTGCGGCATGTATCTCTTCCACAACGGCGTTGTCAGAGCCAGCGCGAAAGCAAAAGTCAGACTGGGAGATGAAAATGCTGGTCCTGTGGCCGGGATGGAATTTTCATACGATGACGGGAAAATTGAAGCGGCAAAAGCGCGGGCGCGGAGTATGCCGGGAATCTACTATGTCCGTGTATGGCTGAATGAAGGCAGGCTGAATGTGGGGGACGATATTATGCTTGTGCTGATCGGCGGGGATATACGGCCCCATGTGGTGGACGCGCTGCAGGCGCTGGTTGGTGAGATCAAGAACTGTTGTGTGCAGGAAAAGGAGATTCCTGCGGAACCGGGGAGGGATCAGAATGCAGGTCACGGAGCTTTGGATCCGTAATTTTAAGTCTATTCACGATATGCATATTCCGGATATCGGGAATGCTCTGATACTTGTGGGAAAGAATGATACGGGGAAAACGGCTGTTTTGGACGCTGTGCGCGCGGTGTGCGGCAGCTATACAGTGCAGGAGCGGGATTTTAGGGAGGATTTTCCCAATATTGTGATTCAGGTGAAACTTGAGATCACAGAAGAGGATTTGAAGAGATTTCACCGTTACGGAATTGTGAGCGCGTACCGCCGGTATGAAGCGTGGCACAGAGATTTCTGCGAAAAGATTCCTTCTTATCAGGACGGGACAGTTTCGTTTGAGTATTCGGTAAACCGGGACGGACGGATCCGGTATGACGATGGATATCAGAAAAATAATACATATATTCCGCAGCTTCTTCCCGGGATCTTTCACATGGATGCGCAGAGAGAGCTGGGGGTGTTTCAGGAGGATCTGCTCATGCTCCAGGAGGACGATCTGCTAAAGCAGATGCGCTCCGGGTGCTGTATGTTCGATATGGCGAAGGAGTGTACACACTGTTTTGACTGCATTGGCCTGATCAGCAGGAAATCGGCGGAGGAGCTGAATGCGTTTGAGGCGGCAAAGCTTCTGGAATATAAGCTGTATCAGCTTAACCTGGATGCGTTTGCCCGCAGGCTGAATGAAAACTTCCGGAAGAACGGAGGGAGAGACCGTATTGAATATTCCATGGATCTGAATATTGAAAAGACGCTGCATGTCGCTGCGAAACTGCGGTGCGAGGGACAGCAGAAGCCGCGGCCGGTGGAAAGCATGGGCAAAGGCATGAGGAGCATTTACATGCTGTCTCTTCTGGAGACGTATGGCGGGGAAGACGGGGAGAACACCGGACTCATCCTGGTGGAGGTGCCTGAGATCTATCTTCATCCCAGACTCCAGCGTGTGTCAGGGGATATTCTCTACAGATTATCACGGAAGAATCAAGTGATTTTTACGACCCATTCTCCGAATCTCCTCTCAAACTTTAACAGCAGGCAGATCCGTCAGATTTATATTGATGAACAGGGCTGTTCTCAGGTGAGGGGAAAGACGGACATCAGCGCTGTGCTGGATGACCTGGGCTACTCTGCGAATGACCTGATGAATGTAAACTTCGTGTTTATCGTAGAAGGGAAACAGGACAAGAGCAGGCTTCCCCTTCTTCTTAAGAAGTATTATTCCGAGATTTATGACAGCGAGGGGAAGCTGTCGCGGATCGCCATTATTACGACCAACAGCTGTACTAATATTAAGACGTACGCGAACTTGAAATATATGAATCAGATCTATATCCGGGATAATTTCCTTATGATCCGGGATGGAGATGGCAAAGACAGGGAAGAGCTAAGATCCGGGCTCTGCAGGTATTATGCGCAGAGAAATGAGGAGGATGCTGATAAGCTGCCAAGAGTGACAGAGAAGAATGTTCTTGTGCTGAAATACTATTCTTTTGAAAACTATTTCCTCAATCCTGACGTAATGGAAAAGATTGGCGTACTGGATACTGCGGATAGGTTCTATGAGATATTTCTTGAAAAGTGGAAGGAATACCTGTACCGGATTAAGAGCGGGCAGAAGCTTGTGAAAGTGATCGGGCATGATATAAATACTGTGCAGGACGTCAGAGACCACATGGAGGAGATCCGGATTCATATGAGAGGGCATAATCTCTATGATATATTTTACGGGCGTTATAAAGAGAAGGAGAGGGAGATCCTGACAAAATATATTGATGCTGCTCCGCGGGAAGATTTCCGCGATATTCTGGATCCTATTGAGCGGTTTATATATTTTGAGAGCAGAAAAAGAGACATGGAGGATTAAGGATGCTGGAAGATAAAGACTATGTAATGCGGATCGTGCACGAGTGGATCCGCATGCTTATCAGGGTGATTTTTAACAGAGATATTGACAAAGAAGAGGATAAGGTAATACCTCTTGAAGTGGCGGAAAAGTTCAGGAAGCTGACAGCCATGATTGATGACGGCGAGATTAATGAAGCTGAAAATCAGCTGCTTGATGGCCTGGAAGAGGGGAACAGGGCATATTTTGAGATGGCGCTGCTTTTTTATGAAAAGCTGGGCGCAAAGACAGATGAGTTTCTTGAGGCTCATGATTACTCACGGCAGGAAGTTGTGGACGGTTTGAAATATGTGGTAAATTATTACGGATATGGAAGCGTTCTGGATGCGTTTACAGAGGGGGATGACCTGTGATTTACATAGGTTGTCCTCCTTTTTTATCCCCGCGGACGGCAAACAGGCAGACATGTTTGAGCAGGGGCTTTGGCTGAAGTGAAGAAAAATGGATTTGAATATAGAGATTTGTGTGATAAAATCAGATAAAAATATTTTTTATTAAAGCGATAAAAAGCATGGAGGTGCGAGATGAAAAAAAGCTTGATCCAGGTGGCGGAAGGCATTGTCCCGGCGGATCTGGTGCTTAAAAACGGTAAAGTTCTGAACATGTTCACAGAAGAGATCCTTACGGCTGATATAGCGATTGCCGGAGATAAAATTGCGGGGATCGGAAGTTATGAGGGGGAACAGGTTCTTGATTGTACGGACAAATATATTGCTCCGGGGGTTATCGACGCACATGTCCATATTGAATCTTCTATGGTGACTCCGCTTGAATTTGCCAGGAAAATTGTTGGTACGGGCACAACAGGGATTATTGCGGATCCCCATGAAATAGTGAATGTATGTGGAGCGGCGGGGATGGACTATATACTGGACGCAACGGAAAACATACCTGTAAATGCTTATGTTATGATTCCATCCTCTGTACCGGCCACTGAGTTTGATACGAATGGTGCGGGGAAATTCCTTGCCGGGGACATGGAGGTTTACAGAAAGCATCCTAGAGTTCTGGGGCTGGGCGAAATGATGCGTTTTACGGATGTGCTGTCGGAGCACGATGAGACTCTGGAGAAGCTTCGCTGTTTTTCAGATATGATGATTGACGGACATGCTCCCGGGATCAGTGGAAAAGATGTTCAGGCATATCGCGCGGCAGGAGTCTTAAGCGATCATGAATGCTCCACTGTGGAAGAAGGCCTGGAAAAGTTAAGAGCCGGATTTTATATTCTGATTCGTGAGGGCAGCGGGGCGAAAAATTTAAACACGCTCCTGGAAGGATTTTTGAAAGCCGGAGTTTCCCTGGATCAATGTATGTTTTGTACGGATGACAAACACCTGGAGGATATTGAAAGGGAAGGTCATATCAGTACTTGTGTACGGAAAGCGATCGAACTTGGTGTGGAGCCTGTTAAAGCGTACAAGATCGCGTCATTCAATCCGGCAAGAGCATATGGCTTAAAGGGATGCGGGGCCATTGGAGCCGGATACCTGGCGGATGTACTCATTCTGGATGATCTAGCAGGCGCCAGCCCCCGGACTGTGATTAAAAGCGGGCATGTTGTGGATGAGAACTGGCTGGCAGGATTTTCTTATAAAACGGAAGATAAGCGGCTCCTTAATACAGTCCGGATTGGGAAACTGGATGAAAACAGTTTCAGGTTCAAAAGGAAAGAGAAGAATCACGTGATGGAGCTGGTAGAAGATCAGCTTCTGACAATTCACAGATATGAAACGGTTCCCGGTACTGGTGACAGGTTTGTTCCCGATGAAAATTATTCGAAGCTGGCAGTAGTGGAACGTCATGGAAAAAACGGGAAAGTGGGAGTGTGTCCTGTGAAAGGATACGGCATTAAAAACGGCGCCGTGGCGACAACAGTCTCTCATGATTCTCATAATATTATTGCAGTGGGAGACAATGATGCGGACATTCTCCGAGCGGTTCAGGAGCTGGAAAAGATCCAGGGAGGATATGTGATTGTTTCCGGGGGTGAGGTCGTTGACGAACTGCCCTTAAGAATCGGCGGGCTTATGAGTGAGGAAAACGCATCGGATGTACAGAGAAAAACCGGGGAGATGGTAGAGAAAGCCAGACAGATGGGAGTGAAAAAAGGGGTGGACCCGTTTATTACACTCTCTTTTATGGCGCTGACAGTGATCCCGGAGATACGTCTGACAGAAGCGGGGATTTTTGATGTAAATAAGATGCAGTTTATAGATCGCTGATCATTCAGTTTTCAGCTATAAAGTTCACTAACTTCCGCAGGCAAAACGTCCGAAAACAGAGGCTATTTCTGAGACGTATTCTGCGGAGATGAAGGATGGCTCTGGATTCCGCTCCAGGGATATAAGTGAAACTAAGAGTTCCAGTGACGGACTAAATGCAAGGA
>CALWTQ010000116.1 GCA_944384505.1 uncultured Mediterraneibacter sp. | reverse complement strand
CATATCTGCGATTTTTAAGGTTCAATCTGAGCCTATTTCTTAGGCTCCATTTTTTCATAACTCATTTGACACTACCCTGCTATTTTTCGTCATGATGCAGCATCTTCTCCGCCTTCCCTTTGATACGCTGGATCGCATTGTCAATTGACTTCGGACTCTTCCCGAGAAGCTCTGCAATCTTTCTGTAGTCTGTACCCATAAGATGAAGATACAGCACATGATTTTCCAATGGGCTCAGTCTTTCCTTTAAATTTTCCACAAATGCCTCTGTATACTCTTTTCCAAAGTACAGGACCTCCGGATCATTATCCTGCGCAGCCTCAATCGTATCAATCAGAGGCATTTTCTTCCCGTCCTGGCTCTCCTCGCTTTCCTCATAGAGAGAAATATAAGAGTTCAGCGGAAGATGCTTCTTTCTCTTCGATGCCTCAATCGCGCTGTACATCTGCCGGGATACGCACAGCTCCGCGAAGCTGGAAAACGAAGCTCCCTGAGATGCATCGTAATCTCTCACCGCTTTGATCAGGCCGATCATTCCTTCCTGAATAAGATCCTCATTTTCACCGCCCAGAAGATACATTGCCCGTGCTTTTCTCCTCACCATAGTCTTATATTTGTCCATGATGCAGTCCATGATGTCCTGATCGCCGGCCCTTAGTTTTTCAATCAGCTGTTCGTCTGTCAGCCTGTCATATCTGTTCATTTTCCATCTGTCTCCTAAGCTTTACCAAGCCTCTGGCGCACGATTTCATAAGCCAGAATCCCGCCTGCAACAGAAGCATTTAAAGAATTGATTTCTCCCTTCATCGGAATCCCGGCCACAAAGTCACAGCTTTCCTTTACAAGCCTGCTCACTCCCTCTCCCTCGTTTCCGATCACAAGACCAACCGGTCCCGTCAGGTTCAGATCATACATCATCTTACCGTCCATATCGGCGCACACAAACCAGATGCCCTTCTTTTTCAAATCTTCCATTGTCTTGACAAGGTTTGTCACCTTAGCCACCGGCGTATAATTAAGCGCCCCTGCGGACGTTTTCGCCACTGTCGCCGTAAGCCCCACAGCCCGGCGTTTCGGGATGATCACTCCGTGGGCTCCGGCTATATTCGCCGTCCGGATAATGGCGCCCAGATTGTGCGGATCCTCAATCCCATCCAGAAGGATCAGGAAAGGATCTTCGCCTCTCTCTCCTGCCAGCTCCAGCATATCCTCTATCTGAGCATAGTCATATGCCGCGGCGTAAGCGATCACTCCCTGGTGCTTCCCGGTCTGAGTGAGCTGATCCAGGCGCGCCTTTTCTACGAAATTCAAAAGTGAGCCATGTTTTTTCGCCTCACGGACTATGGTCCGGACCGGACCGTCCTGACAGCCGTCCAGCACAAATACCTTATCGATCGTGCGGCCGGACCGGAAGGCCTCTAAAACCGCATTTCTCCCCTCGATCACAAGGGTGTGTTCATTCTTGTGTTCTGTATTTTGTCTGCTCTTTTCCTGCATATCCTGTCTTCCCTTCTTTCCCGGTCTGTGGATTGTATACATAGGCGTTCTCACAAAGCGGACCCTTTTTCGTCCGCTCCGCATTCCTCTTGTTTCTTCCGGTCCGCATCCATCATGCTCTCCAGACCGATTGAAACAAGCTCAGTAAGCCGCCCATATTCCTTATTGAGATAAAGATATCCGATCAGTGCCTCAAACCCTGTTGCACGCCTGTAGTCTGTAATAGACTGGTTCTTGGCAGGAGATACGCTCCGCGCGTTCCTTCCCCTGCGGTACACCGCGTGTTCCTCAGCGGTAAGATGCTCCTGCATGGTCCGCATCATAAATGACTGGGCCGACGCCTGCACATAGTGGCTCGTCTCTTCATGGAGCTTGTGAACCTGCCGGTTCCCCTTTCCAGTCACCATCATCTTGATTATCAGGTCAAAAACACAGTCCCCTATATAGGCCAGCACTAACGGCGAGCTTGTCTTAGGATCAATGGACACCATTCCGGGAATCCCGGATATATAATACTCAAAACTATTCTCTACGCCTTTTTCCATTTTACTCCTTCTCTCGTATCCTCAAGGATGATTCCTTTGGCAAGAAGTTCGTCCCTGATCTGGTCAGCCAGCGCAAAGTTTCTCTCTTTTCTCGCCGCCTGCCGCTTCTCAATCATCGCCTCAATGTCAGCGTCGAGCATTTCCTCCTCTTTGTCAACAATAATGCCCAGCACATCCGTCAGCGTTTTCAGCCGTTCAAAAAGGCTGTCAAGATATTCTCTGGATTTTGCGCCGTCCGCTGTTGTATTAATATATTTAACAAGATCAAAAACAGCAGCAATCGCATCCGCCGTATTAAAATCATCATCCATGGCGTTCTCAAACGCTTTTACATATTCCTCCGTCTTTGCGAACAGAGCTTTTTCCTCTTCTGTCATCGCCGTATTCTGAGCATTTGAGGAAAGGAACTTCAGGTTCTGGGCGGCAGTAACGATTCTCTCCAGACCGTTCTTTGCCGCTTCCATCAGCTCCGCGCTGAAATTTAACGGACTTCTGTAATGCGCGCTCAGCATAAAAAAGCGCAGCACCTGAAGGTCATATTTCTCGCTGATTTCACGGACTGTAAAGAAGTTGCCGAGAGACTTGGACATTTTCTTATTGTCGATATTAAGGAACCCATTATGCATCCAGTATTTTGCGAACGTTTTCCCATTCGCAGCCTCGCTCTGCGCGATCTCATTCTCATGATGAGGGAAAATCAGGTCTTCCCCGCCGGCATGAATGTCAATCTGCTCGCCCAGATATTTCTTCGACATCTCAGAGCACTCAATGTGCCAGCCCGGACGCCCTTCGCTCCACGGCGACTCCCACGCCGGTTCTCCCTCTTTCTTCGGCTTCCAGAGAACAAAATCAAGGGGATCTTCCTTCTCATCTTCGCCAGTTACAAGAAGCGTCCTGCCGCCGGACTGCAGATCGTCCAGGTTCTTATGAGAAAGTTTTCCGTAGTCTTTGAACTTTCTCGTGCGGTAATACACTGTCCCGTTTTTTTCATAAGCATAGCCCTTGTCAATCAGTGTCTGGATCATATCTACCATACCGCAGATCTCTTCCGTTGCAAGGGGATTTTTTGTGGCAGGCTTAATATTCATCGCCTCCATATCCTTTTTGCACTCCGCAATATACCGTTTGGAAATTTCGTCCGCCGTCACGCCTTCTTCAATCGCCTTTTTGATAATCTTGTCGTCCACGTCCGTAAAATTGGACACAAAGTTCACTTCATAGCCTTTGTACTCAAAATAGCGCCTTACTGTGTCAAAGGCAATCATAGGGCGGGCATTTCCGATATGAATAAAATTATACACGGTCGGACCGCACACGTACATCTTAACCTTTCCTTCCTCCAGCGGAACAAACTCTTCTTTTCTCTTTGACATCGTATTATAAATCTTCATCATAATCTCCTTTCTTCTCAACACATCTTAACTCTTTTACAAGTCTTCTCAGATCACTGTGAAGCCTGATATTCTCTGCCTGCAGCTTACGGATATCTTCCAGCACCGGATCCGGCAGATGAACCTGATCCATGTCCATGCGCGGCACTTTTTTATTGTCCATTCGGACGATACGGCCTGGCACGCCCACCACGGTACAGTTTGGGGGAACTTCCTCAAGCACAACGGAACCGGCCCCGATCTTTGAATTCTCGCCAATCGTAAAGGATCCCAGAATCTTGGCTCCCGCGCTGACCATTACATTATCCTCCAGCGTAGGATGTCTCTTTCCATGTTCCTTTCCGGTTCCTCCGAGCGTCACTCCCTGGTAGAGCGTCACATTATCCCCGATCACCGCTGTCTCCCCGATAATCACTCCGCTTCCATGGTCAATAAACAGTCCTTTTCCAATGGTTGCTCCGGGGTGGATTTCAATCCCGGTTTTTCTGGCCGCCCGCTGGGAAATCCATCTGGCCAGGAAATAATGTTTCTTCAAATACAGCTTATGCGCTACCCGGTATCGCAGTATTACCCGGAAGCTGGGGTAGAGAAACACTTCCATACTTGATTTAATAGCCGGGTCCCGCTCCCTTACCACCTGAATTTCTTCTTTAATATAAGATATAATACCCATTTTATCACCTCTGGATTATGTACAACAAAAAGAAAAACTCCGCCTCCTGCTTAGAGACGAAGTTATATCCGCGGTTCCACTCTAATAAAAGAATCTCTTCTTTCACTCATTCCCGCCTGTAACGTAAGCGACACGTATCCCGCTACTGTACTTTTCACAGGATCAGCTCATGGACGCACTTCACAGTTTCTTGGCACAGGTCTGCTTTCAGCCGATGACAGTCCCTCTCTGAGAGCATTCGAATCTGTTACTCTTTCCGTTCTCTGCTTTTCTCTATTCTGCGCATATTCCTATATTATGCAACTTTTCCTGTTTTGTCAACCTAAACCACTTCATTAAACCATGTGCGCGTCAGCTTCGTGATCTTATTTAACTCTTCCACAAGACGCTCCGATAAAATCACACCTTCCCGCTCTGCTGCTTCTTCCGGCGAAATACGGCCAAATAGAACCTCCGTCAGCTCCGCCACCGGAAGAACTCCCTCCGAATCTTCTGTCTCCCGTACATGCAGGGCGGTCTCTCCAAATGCGCTTTCCACTTTCCACACACGGCTATTCTTTGTGAGAAGCGGATCAATCACCGCAAAGGAACAGGACACTTCCTCATCCTCCGGAGCCCGCATTGCTGCCAAAAGTTCTGGAAGACACACAATCCGAGCCATAATAAGCGGCTTTTTCTCTGCCGCACATCCGGGCGGACAGGCATAAACAGGGACAGATTTTTCTTTATCTTGTGAAGACTCTGCCACGCCTTGTGAAAGTTCTGATACCGACTTAAGAAATGCTCCCTTATATCCGTCCAGAAGAAAGGGCTCCCTGATCTCAAGCTCCTCCTCTCTCCCATAGGCATATATTCCTTTCAAATCACCATTTTCCTGTATCAGGCGCATACCGCCGCGCTCGCTTCCCTGTTCCAGGATCATCGTCCGCCAGTAAGCTGCATTCCTCACAGTACACACCTGATAACGTCCGGCAAAATATTTTTCAAAAAATTCAGCAATCATTTCCGCATCCCACAGTCCGGCGTCTGAAAATGTCAGATTCCCGCGCGCTGCCGCTTCTACAGGCGCTCCGGCGGCGTCTGCCGCACTTGGAAGGACTGTATCCGTGTCTTTTCCCTCTTTCCATGCAAGCTCCCTGCCCTTCCCTGATGAAACAAGCTCTCCTATATCCTGGGTGTAAATGAATCTGAAATCATAAGGCGTATAAATCGCTTCTGCCGCGGGCATCAGAAATGTAAACGGCATCTTCCGGCTGTACATCTCTTCCAGCGTCCGCCTCAAAAGAGCCCCCATGTACCCGCGTCCGCGGTACGCTTCTTTTGTCGCCACCGCTATAATATAAGCTGACGGGAATTCCTTGGACTCCACGCGGACCGTATAGGGATTAAGCTGCAGCATGGAGCAAATCTGCTCGTCCTCCTCAATCACCCAAATCTGATTGTCTCTTGCTTTGATATAGTAATAATAGTCAAGAAACGCCTTTGTATCCGTAGAAAATATTTCTTCCCAGAGTGCTCTGGTCTTTCCGTGCTCTTCCTGTTCAAGCTTCCGGAGGATCATGACTGCTCTTCCCCTTTCGTTTTCCCGTTCATCCGGGTACAGCAGCCGCCGCATCCTTCTGCCGCCGCTGTCACATCCACACTGCTGTAATTCATATATTTTTCAATCATGCAGACGGCCTGGGAGGAAATTCCTTCGCCTGTTCCTGTAAATCCAAGCCCTTCTTCTGTCGTCGCCTTTACGTTTACCTGATCTGTCTCAATCTTAAGAGCTCTGGCAATATTCTTTGTCATCTCGTCAATATATGGGCGCATCTTAGGACGCTGCGCGATAATCGTCGCGTCAATATTCTCAATCACATATCCCTTCTCATCCAACAGCTTCCCCACATGCTCCAAAAGCAGGATACTGGATATTCCGCTATACTTCGGATCCGTATCCGGAAAATGTCTGCCGATATCCCCAAGCGCTGCGGCGCCAAGAAGGGCATCCATTACAGCGTGCACAAGCACATCTGCGTCGGAATGTCCCAGAAGCCCCTTCTCGTAAGGGATCTCAACCCCGCCGAGAATCAGTTTTCTCCCCTCTGACAGCTTATGAACATCATATCCCATGCCTATTCTCATCATCATCTCTCCTCGTAATCACTTTCCAATTCTTCTGTTTCTTCCGCTTCAATATCCTCTGTATCTACAATCTCTATTCCCAGTCTGCCGGATTCTTCCGGCTCTCCTTTCTCTTTTCTATGATTTTCCTCTTTTTCCTCCGGCTTTTCTTCTGTCTGTCCTGAATTCTCATCAGGTTCTGCAGATCCCGGAGTTTCTATCGTCTGCAGGCGGATTGTATCAGCCTTTTCTACAGCCGCTGACGGTATCTCTATTGTATCTTCCATATCCGTTTCATCAGTCTGCGGTACAACAGCATGGACGGTCTTTTCGGATGGCATCTTTTTCTTTGACTTCTCTTTTCCGGACGCCTTTTTCTTCTTTCCGAATGCCGGCAGTTGCACATCCGGCATCTTCACGCCGGACAACTTTAATCCAGATACCTTCTTTGCATAAAAAAGCGCATAACCAGCTCCGCTAAAAATAAAAAACACGGCAGTTACATTCAGGAACACCCTGTTGCTGGGCTGTTCGGAGGCCACTTCCATCAGGATCCTGATTCCCACAAAAATCAGATATCCACCAAGTGCGATCCGAAGCATGTCCCATACTTTTTTGTTCATTGCCTTTATCCTCCGTAATCATTCTGTGCATTATTCTAACATAAGATTCCCTTTTGTACCACATTTGATTAATTTGTACAGCTATAAAGTTCACTAACACCCTACTGCAAAACGTTCGAAAACAGGGGCTATTTCTGAGACGTATTCTGTGGAGATGAAGGATGGCTCTGGATTCCGCTCCAGGGATATAAGTGAAACTAAGAGTTCCAGTGACGGACTAAATGCAAGGACTGACGGTGGACAACTCGCGTATCCGCTCAAACAATTCCACCGTCAGCCCTAACGTCCCTCGCTGGAACTCTAAGTTTCACTAATACCCTACTACAATATATTTATGGTTAATACCCCTTACAGCCAGTAAGGAATTACCCATCTTGTTGCTC
>CALWTQ010000115.1 GCA_944384505.1 uncultured Mediterraneibacter sp. | reverse complement strand
CACAGAATACGTATCGCAAACCATCCGCTCCGCTTCCGGACGTGAGCCACAGGAATTGTTAGTGCGCTAAATAGCTGTCAAACTGCCTCAGCCAGTTCTTTCCCTGCCGCCCTGCACTCTGCCAGCGCTTCCTCATCCGGCGCTTCATTTGCGATTACGCCTTCATCGCGCACGAGCACAGCCCCGGCATTTTTCATACGGGAAGCCCATTCGCGCATCCATTCTCCGTCTCCCCATCCATAGGATCCGAACAGCAGGATTTTTTTTCCGGACACAAGGGGCTCCAGTGCTTCTACAAAGGGTTCCATCTCGCCTTCTTCCAGCTGTTCCGCTCCCATTGACGGGCAGCCCAGTGCAAATGCGTTCTCAGAAGCAACCGCCGCGGCGTCTGCGCTGCCTACTTCCATCACATCCGCCTTGGCGCCTGCTTCTGCAATTCCTTCTGCGACTGCCTCTGCCATTGCCTGGGTGTTCCCTGTCCCGCTCCAGTATACAACTGATATGCTCATCTTTTTTCCTCCATTTCTTTATAGGTAGTCTTTTTCCGTCCCGGCATCCTGCGCATGTGGGTATAATAGCGCACGCCCTTTTAGCAGAGAGCGATTTCGCGGACGCTTTTCCCGGACAGGAATTCATTTACCGCGCAGTCTTTCGCCCGGTCATATTCCTTGAAGATCATTCTCGCTCCCGCCAGATCGCCATATACTTTCCAGTATCCGGCCATCAGATACTGTTTTCCCTCATTTTCAATAAATCCGCGCACGTCTTCCGGCGGATAGCCGAGAAACGCGCCGATCTCATGTGGGAATCCCATACTGCGTCCGGCAAACTTTTCCACTCGCAGCGCCAGACGTTCCAACATCTCCGAAAGATCCGTGTCAGCATACCCGTACCCCTCGAGCAGCTCATATATATCCGGCCGGTTCAGGTGCATTTCCAGCTCATGCGGGCGGTAAAACAGGACAAGGCATCTGCCCTCAGAGCAGGAAAGCAGGTGATACGCTATATCCATACCCCGGAATAATTCCTCCACTTGCCCGCAAAGCGTTTCTGCTACGGATATGACACAGGACACTTTCAGACCTTTTAGGAAAGGCGCGCACTGCAGAACAATCTGAAATCCGAGCCGGAGTTTCCGGTCACTATTTTTCAGGAAATAGGATAACAACTCAGTTGACATAGCTCCTCCTTTATTTTGAGAACGATTTTCAATTATTGAAATCTTACCATACTCATCCGGCTTTTGCAATAATATTTTTGATAACATTTCTCAATTTCTTTCCCCGCTGATTATTTGTAATTTTTTCACTAACAGAATGCTTTAAAAGAGGAGAATATATGCAGATTGCTCAAAGTTTTTTATTATTTTATGGTTATTTTAGTTGTTACACACATAGGTTTCGTGTATAATAGGTTTATAGCATTTGAGAGGTGAAAGTCTCAAACAATACTTACATAAAGGAGAGATTCGCCATGGTAAATTTAGTAACAGGCCCCAGGGGCAGTGGAAAAACACAGAAAATGATTGATCTTGCAAATGAGAAGGTAAAGACTTCCAACGGAAATGTAGTCTTTATCAAGAAGAGCCACAAAGATACATACACGGTTGACTTCAATATCCGCGTAATCCGGATGGCAGATTATCCGGATATCCTCACTCTTGAAGAATTCGTTGGTTTCCTCTACGGTATGGCCGCAGGAAATCACGATATCGAATCCGTCTTCATCGACAGCGTATTAAAGCAGGCTAATATCACACTTGAGAGCCTTGCTGTTTTCCTGCAGAAACTGAACAAGATCTCCACAGAGAACAACATAGATTTCTATTTGAGCGTAAGCGCGGAAAACAAAGACATTCCGGGCGTTAATTCTGACGACTGCAACGTGATCTGCTGATCCGTATTAAACAAATGTTACAGTACAGCGAGCCATTCATAAAATCGAACTGTAACAAACAGACTGTAAAAGAACAGGAGCAGGCGTGACTCGTATGAATCACGCCTGCTCCTGTTTGGAGCTATCTATTTCCCGCCTGTTACGGGTCACTGTCCTGCTTCTGCTTCCGTCTCCTCCTCACCGGTATTATCCGGCGTACTGCCCGCTTTTTCCACGCCATTGAGAGACAGCACGGTGTTGCTCTGCTCTCCCTCTTTATATTCAATCGTAACCTCGTCTCCCACGTCGTACCGGATGATATCTATGAAGTCCACAACAGATACGTCAAAGATATCGTCCGATCCTTCCACCATAATATAGTAATGAGAATTCCCGTCGATTACTCCCTGGGCGATCTTGGTAATCGGAGCAGTGATGCTCAGCACATCCCTTGTATCCTCGGGCGTCTCCTTAATGCCGTTTTCATACATCAGCGCCGTATAGTTTTCCTCACATTCGCTGACTGTATCTCCGACCGCGACGATCTGATACCTCTGGACATTTACCATGGCATACATCTTCACAAGTCCCGCGTCGTCTTTCAGCGCGATAAAATACGTAGGTTCTCCTGATATATTGAGGAGAAGCGGAAATGTCGCTGTGTAGTGCAGGTTCTGTACCTGGCCTTCCGCCGAAGACATTGCTGAGGCTTCTGTCGCGCCCTCTACCTCGTAGAATTTTGTTTCCATCGTTCTCTGATTCATAAGGACAAAGCCTACGTTGGACTGATCTCCAGTAATAGAAGTAACACCTGTGTAAACCCATACATCATCGTCAATCGCCAGATAATTGTATCCTTCTGTTGTGCGCAGACAATCTTTCTGCCCCAGAATACTGTTGATAAATCCGTGTTTCAGTGATCCGTAATAATCATACAGCTCTACAAGAAGATCCGCCGAATATGCACGATCGATCCACTGAGGCGCATCCTCAATGGCATAGTCCTGCGTCTCTCCGGTGACAGCATTGCAAAGAACCACTCTTCCGATGGTCACTCCACCGAACAGCCCGATATTATACTTCTTCACCGGACAGATCCAGTACGGAGTCCCCTCGTCATCCACCTCGAAGCTCAGATCATTAAAAATATAAGTGGGATATTTAAAGCGAAGGTGTCGGTAAATATTCCGGTTAAAATGATCGCTTGTAGTATACTTCATCCCCTGTTCCAGCTTCACAAGCTCCGTATCCTGCGTTGCCATGTCAATCTTAATATATGCAGGAATCCCTTCACCCTGATTCGTAAACCATTTAATCAGGCTGGCATATTTCAAAGGCGACACCCTCACCGGCCTGTTCTGGTAATTGATCTGTGAATAGAGCTCATCCACTTCAAATTGGGAAACCATATCCACCATACTACCCATCTTCCTGTTTCCTAGAAGTGTGGCGGAATCCCTGTCAAGCAGCGGAATCTGGTCAAAGGACAACTCTTCAATGTCAGTTGCGAATTCTCCCGTCTCCACTGTCATAAGCTGCTGGTACTTCTTCGCATTGATAACAGGCGATGAAAGCAGGGCTCCGGCCAGATAGACCACAATAAGAACCGCCGCAATCCCAAGGATCACTTTCAGACCTTTTGACTCTCTCAGTTCATATCTGCTTAAATTTTTCTTCTTTATAAATATGGCCGCCGCCAGAAGTACGAGGATCAGCAGAAATACCCATACCTCTGCAGAGTGGATATTGATCGCCGGGAGCGCCGCGTAATAGTAAACTCCGGCGAGGATGACAACTGTAAGCGCTGTCAGGATTTTCCCCTTTACATGTCTCATATTCGTCTCTTTCCTTTCTTAAAAGCAGCGAATACTGCGGCCAAACCATTCTTATCAGTTCAGCGCGCCATCCGCTGTGTCAGTCTGATGCTTCAGAACCTTCTTCTCCACAGATCCTGGGAGAAGAGGATCAGGTACGGAAAGATTTCCAGCCTTCCCAGCAGCATATCAAAGCTGAACACAATCTTTGACAGCGCAGAAAACGCATGGAAGTTCTCCACCGGTCCAAGTTTTGATATTCCCGGCCCCACATTATTTATTGTTGTCAGAACGCCGCTGAATGATGTAGCAAAATCAAAATTATCCACTGATATAATCAGCACAGAAAGCATAATAATAAATACATATGCCGCAAAATATGTATTTATGCCGCGCAGGGTATCCGCGCTGACCTTTTTCCCGTTCATCCGGACCATGGCAACCATATTCGGATGGAGAATCTTCCGCACTTCCTGACGGATGGATTTGCACAGGATCATAAAGCGGCAGACTTTAATACCGCCTCCCGTGGAGCCGGCACATGCGCCGATCACCATGATCGCCAGCAGAACCGTCTTGGACAATTCCGGCCAGAGCTCATAGTCCGCAGTGTAAAATCCGGTAGTCGTGATGACCGATGCCACCTGGAAAGCCGCATATCGGAATGCATGGGCCACATTTTCATACATACTGAGTATATTTACCGTAATCACAGCAATTGAAGCCGCAATCACTCCCAGATATCCCCGCAGCTCCTCGTTTTTGAGCACACTCTTCCAGTCCTTAACCAGCAGCAGGAAATACAGGTTAAAGTTGACGCCGAACAGGATCATAAATACTGTGATCACCCCGTCTATATACGCGCTGTCATAAAACGACACACTGGCATTCCGGTTGGAAAATCCACCAGTTCCCGCCGTGCTGAATGAATGCACCAGAGCGTCATACAGATTCATTCCGCCAAGCATGAGCAGAACCACTTCCACCACTGTCAGCACAAAATACATTTCATACAGAATCTTTGCTGTGTGGCGCACCTTCGGCACAAGCTTATCCGCCTCCGGCCCGGGCATCTCAGCGCGCATCAGCGGCATGGTATTCTCCGTATCCAGGGACATGACCATCATGACAAAGACAAGCACTCCCATGCCTCCGATCCAGTGAGTAAAGCAGCGCCAGAAGTTCATGCCCGTAGGAAGCGCTTCTATATCTTCAAGAATCGTAGAGCCTGTTGTTGTAAAGCCGGATACTGTCTCAAACACTGCATCTATATAGTTCGGGATACTGCCTGAGATCACGAACGGCAGCGCCCCAAACAGGGACCAGAGTATCCAGGCCAGGCCTACAATAACGAATCCCTCCTTCCCATAAATCTGCTTATTTTCCGGCTTCTTCCGCCCGAAAATAAGATAAATCAGCCCCAGCACAGCAGCCACGATGATAAAGGAAAGAGCACTTTTCTCCCCGTAGATCAGCGACACAGCCGCCGGGATTAAAAGCAGGGCGCCCTCGACGCCCAGCATTTTTCCAAGTATATATACAATCATTCGTTTATTCATGATATTTCTGCCTCTACATCAATATATCAGTGATGTCCTCAACCCTTCTGTCCATTGTAACTACAATCACACTGTCTCCCGGCTCAATGCAGTCATTTCCGCTCGGGATGATGATCTGCCTGCGCCTTGCAATACACGCGATCAGATTATTGGACCTCAGCTGCAGCTCTTTGAGCGGAATCCCTGTATACTCTGTCTCATTTTTAATGATGAATTCCAGCGCTTCCACTTTCTCGTCCACGAGCTGGTACATCGTCTCGATATTCGCGCTTCTCTGAGAATTTTTTCTCGCCCGCACATAGCTTAATATGGAGTCCGCGGTCACAGTCTTTGCCGAGACAATGCTGTCGATTCCAAACTCCTCTACCATGCGGGCGCGCCTGTCCTCGTTTACCTTCGCCACGATCTTCTCCGTTCCCTGGCTCTTGGCAAAAAGGGCTAGAATGATATTCTCCTCATCCATACCAGTAAGGGCAATAAATGCGTTGGCCTCCTCAACCCCTTCTTCAATCAGAAGGTCATGATCTGTGGCATCTCCGCAGATAATCGTAACCTTCGGCAGCATCTCGCACAGCTGTTCGCAGCGTTCCTCGTCTTTCTCAATGATCTTAATCTGCATCCTGAGGTTGGACAATTTCTTTGCCAGATAGTAGGCGACTCTTCCACCGCCGCAGATAATGACTTTCCGGATCTTTTCTTTATGTTTTCCATACAGTTTAAAGAAAGACTCAATCTCTCTGTGTGATGCAGTGAGATGGAGCCTGTCTCCTTCACGGATCTCATAGTCGCCGTCCGGAATAATAACTTCATCGCCATGCTCAACCGCACATACAAGAACCTTGATCTGAAATTCGCTGTACATCTTTGCGAGAGTCAGCCCGATAAAACGGCTTCCGGCCGTGACAGGGTATTCCAGAAGCTCGACTCTCCCCTTGACAAAAGTCTCTATCTTGCTTGCATCCGGGAACAGAAGAATCCTTCTGATCTCATCCGCCATGCTCAGTTCCGGGTTTACTGCCATACTCAAATGCAGATCCTCCTTCAGAAGTCCGATCTGATTGAAATAGACAGGGTTGCGCACACGGGCAATTGTGTGCTTTGCTCCCAGCTTCTTTGCGATCAGACAGCTCAGCATATTGCACTCATCCGCCGAAGTACATGCAATCACAAGGTCTGCGTGAGGCACATCAGCCATTTTCTGCACTTCCGCGTCCGCTCCGTCCCCCGGGACACAGGAGATATCCAGCCGGTCAATAGCAAAACGGAGCTTTTTCTCATTGTTGTCAATCATGGTTACGTCATAATCCTCTGCGGAAAGCTGCCGGGCAAGCTTATATCCGACCTTTCCGTCTCCTATGATTACTATATTCATTTTCTTTCTCCCACTTTTAAGAGCGCCAAAAAGACGCCTGTATTATCCTGTATATCCCTGCACAGTAGAACGATTATAGCACCTTTAGCCATAAAGCACAATAATCTTTACAGATTCTTAGCAAGATCCTAGTACATCAGCTATTTAGTTCACTAACGCTTTCCATCTAAAATCATCCGGAAGCGGAACAGATATTTTGTAACGCGTATTCTGAGGAAGGGGACAGGAGTTCCATGCTTCGTTCCGGAATCTGGGAAGAATCTAAGAAGCCGAAGAGTTGTTTAACAGCAAAGCGGTACGCCGGGGAACTTGTTTCACTCAAACAACCCCGCCGTACCGCTTAACAACACCTCTCCGTCTTCTAAGATCTTCCAGCAGATTCCTCCAAAGGCGCATGCCCCTCCTGTCCCCTTCCTCAGATTATACGCTCAAAATATCCGCTCCGCTTCCTGCGCATTCCCAGACGGAAGTATCACTGCCCTAAACAGAGCTGTAAAGCGCAGTTGGCGCGGCTTGAGGGCTTTTCGTTGCGAAAGTCTTTCGGCCGCGCCTACGGTTTGCAACAGCTATATAGTCACTGACTTCCGATTTGCGAAGCCCAGAAAACAGCCCCATTTCAAGAAAAATTCTGCGGGGATGGAGGATGGCGATGGATGACTTCGGAAGGGTATTAGTGAAACTTAGAGTTCCAGTGAG
>CALWTQ010000114.1 GCA_944384505.1 uncultured Mediterraneibacter sp. | reverse complement strand
TGTGGCAGCTATATATTCACTGACTTCCGGCCTGAAAAAGCCCAGAAAACAGCCCCATTTCGAGAAAAATTCTGCGGAGATGGAGGAGGGCGACGGGCGCCTTCGGAAGGGGATTAGTGAAAGTTAAAGCTGCGGTGACAGACGTTAGGGCTGACGGTGGAATTGTCTGAGCGAAGCGAGTTGTCCACCGTCAGTCCTTGCCTTTAGTCTGTCGCCGCCGCTTTTAGTTTCACTTATCCCCTGGAGCGAAGCCCGGAGCCGTCCTCCATCCCCGCAGAATACGTCTTAATAAGGGTGCTGTTTTCGGATGTTCTGAATATGGAAGTTAGTGAATTTTATAGCTTTATAGCTGAAAAAATGATTAGAAAATCTTGGACTGGAAATTTTCTTTCTCCTATAGTATAATCAAATACTGTGTTAAGTAAGACAGACGATCGCGGCTGCATGTGCCGAAAGGCCGCAGACGAGGAAAGTCCGGGCTTCACAGGGCAGGATGCCGGATAACGTCCGGTGGAGGCGACTCCAAGGCCAGTGCAACAGAAATAAACCGCCCGGGCGGAAACCTGAGCATAAGAAGATGCGGAAGAATTCAGAGCAATGTGCGATCTGATATTCTGTACAGCTTATATTCAGGTTTCCGCCCGGGTAAGGGTGGAAAGGCAGTGTAAGAGACTACCGCCTCGCTGGTAACAGAGAGGGCACATGTAAACCCCATCCGAAGCAAGACCGGAAAGAAGCATTGTGGCGGCCCGTCACGCTTCAGGTTGGTCGCTTGAGCACAGCGGCGACGCTGTGCCTAGACAGATGATCGTCCACGACATAACCCGGCTTATCGTCTTGCTTAACATTTTTTAAGGAGGCTTAAATAATATGGGGATGAAAATAAATGCAGAACTGCCTCTTCCGGCAGAGTTGAAGGCAGAATACCCACTTTCTGCTGATATTCTGGAACTCAAAGGAAAGAGGGACAGGGAGATCAGAGATATTTTTACGGGGAAATCTGATAAGTTTGTGGTTATTGTAGGTCCGTGTTCCGCGGACAATGAGGATGCAGTGTGTGAGTATGTGAGCAGGCTTGCGGCGCTCAACGAGAAGGTCTCAGAGAGGCTCATGATTATTCCGCGAATCTATACAAATAAGCCGAGGACTACAGGGGAGGGATATAAGGGCATGCTTCACCAGCCGGAACCGGATCAGGCCCCGGATCTTCTGGCGGGGATTATCGCGATCCGGAAGATGCACACCAGAGCGATCCGGGAGAGCGGCCTGACAGGCGCAGACGAGATGCTTTATCCGGAGAACAGAAGCTATCTGGACGACATCCTTTCCTACGAGGCAGTGGGCGCCCGCTCCGTGGAGAACCAGCAGCACCGGCTGACGGCCAGCGGCATGGATATTCCTGTGGGCATGAAAAATCCGACTAGCGGAGATTTCTCCGTGATGCTCAATTCCGTGGTGGCGGCGCAGAGCTCACATACCTTTATTTACAGAGGGATGGATGTGACGACGGACGGAAATGAGCTGGCTCATGTAATCTTAAGAGGCGGAGTGGACAAATACGGCACCTGCATTCCGAACTATCACTATGAGGATCTTGTGCGTCTCCTTGGTATGTATCAGGAGAGAGAGCTTAAAAATCCGGCAGTAATTGTGGATGCGAATCATTCTAACTCCGACAAGCAGTTCAAAGAGCAGATCAGGATTACCAGTGAAGTGCTTCACAGCAGGAAACATAATCCGGAGCTGAGACAGCTTGTGAAGGGGGTAATGATCGAGAGCTACCTGATTGAGGGATGCCAGAAGATAGATGAGAACAGAATCTACGGAAAGTCTATCACAGATCCGTGTCTCGGATGGGAAGACACAGAGAAGCTTGTATTAAAGATCGCGGAAGAATGCTGATGAAAAAATGTACAGCGGGCGTATGGCCCTTTGCACACTGCCACTGAACATGATTAAAAAGAGGGCTGCCGCACTGAAGGATTCCTCATGCGGCAGCCCGTGACTTTCGTAATTTATAAAAAACATTTCTGTCACAGAGTAAATTTACGGAGCGATCTACCTGTGCCTGCGGTATTTCTCTTCACAGTATTTGCATCTGTAGATCTGATTCTCCTCATCTGTGAGAACAAAGATGTGATCCAGCTCCTGTTCGATGGAGGTAATGCATCGCGGATTTTTACATCTGATTACATTTTTGATTTCTTTTGGAAGGGCGAGGGGCTTTTTAGAAATGATCTCCCCATCCTCAATAATGTTGACCGTGATGTTGTGGTCAATGAAACCGAGAATATCTAAATCCATAAAGTCAATGGGGCATTCGATTTTCATAATATCCTTTTTCCCCATCTTATTGCTTCTCGCGTTTTTGATAATGGCGACGCAGCAGTCTAGCTGGTCCAGATGCAGGTATTTGTAGATTTCCATACTTTTGCCTGCCTCGATATGGTCGAGCACAAATCCCTCGGAGATACGTCCCACATTCAATGTATTTTTTACCATACTTATTTCCTTTCTGCTTTCGCGGCAGTTCAGCCGCCTGATATCAGAAGGCAGAACTGCTGTGTGTTTTCAATAAAGTTCAGAAGAATACGGCCGGCCCGTTTCTAATCCACCCGGATTTCAAGAAGGGTCAGGATAAGGGCCATGCGCACATATACTCCGTACTGTACCTGACGGAAATATGCTGCTCTCGGATCGTTATCTACTTCCACTGAGATCTCATTTACTCTGGGGAGCGGATGAAGAACATACATATCTTCCGGAGCCAGCTTCATCTTCGCTTTGTCCAGAATATAGAAATCCTTCATGCGCACATAGTCATCCTCGTTGAAAAAGCGCTCTTTCTGAACTCTTGTCATATAGAGGATGTCCAGCTTAGGCATTGCGTCTTCAAGACGTACAACTTCTTCATATGGAATATGGTTGCGGTCGAGCACGTCGTGCCTGATATACTCAGGAAGTCTTAACTCCTCAGGTGAGATCAGAACAAAGCGGATGCCTTCGTAACGGACGAGAGCGTTGATCAGGGAATGAACCGTGCGGCCGAATTTTAAATCACCGCACAGCCCGATTGTCATATCGCCGAGACGTCCTTTGAGATTACGGATTGTCAGAAGGTCGGTCAGCGTCTGGGTCGGGTGCTGATGCCCGCCGTCCCCTGCATTGATGACTGGGATGGAAGAATGCTGGCATGCCACCATGGGGGCTCCTTCTTTTGGATGTCTCATAGCGCAGATATCTGCGTAGCATGAAACTGTGCGGATGGTGTCTGACACGCTCTCTCCCTTTGCGGCAGAACTGGAATCAGCAGAGGAGAACCCCATAATGCTTCCGCCCAGATTCAGCATGGCTGCCTCGTGGCTTAGGCGGGTTCTGGTGCTGGGCTCATAGAACAGCGTGGCCAGCTTTTTTCCCTCGCAGGCGTGGGCGTATTTTGCCGGATCTGCCTCAATGTCCTGCGCCAGATCCAACAGTTTATCAAGCTCTTCCACCGAAAAATCCAGCGGACTCATCAAATGTCTCATAAAGTACCTCCTTGTGGGATGGAATACATCCCTGAATCTATGTGTTTATAGTCTGTTACAAAAATTTCACGATACCGGTCATCCATTGATCCGCTTACCGGTACTGGAGAAGTTCCTTCACAGCCTTCTTCGCGGGCGCGCCGGGATTAATATCCGGGTATCCCACGGCGATCAGAGCCGCAAGCTCCTGGTCTTCCGGAATCCCTAGAAGCCCTGAAATCCTGTCCTCATCGAAAATACCCATGATCACAGTGCCAAGCCCGTGATCCCAGGCCGACAGGCAGAAACTCTGGCAGGAGATTCCCGCGTCGAACATCCGCCAGCGGTCGCCTTTCTTTGTGGAGAAAGATCCGTCCCGCTCATAGCCGCAGCGGCCTTTAACAAAAGTAACGGCCATCAGAAGCGGAGCCTGACGTATGATCTTCGCATTAAAATCAGGCACGCACTCCTCTGCAATCTCTGAGAGAAGAGATGGGGTTTCCACTGCGATATAACGGGTAATCTGGGTATTCTTCCAGGAAGGGGAATAAGACGCCGATGAAACGACAGAGTCAATAATAGAATGATCAACGGGATCCGCTTTAAAACGGCGGATGCTTCTTCGGGTTTTCAAGCATTCTGTAACGTTCATATATGTACCTCCCTAAATTCTCCACATAATCATATACTAAAACGGAGGGATTTTCAAGTAACAGTTCAGCTATAATGTTCACTAACTTCCGGATGAGAAACGTCCGAAAACAGAGTCGATTTTCAAAACGTATTCTGCCGGAAAGTGGTAGTGCGCGAAATAGCTGAACTGTCACTGGATTTTCCGTGGGAAATGTAATATACTGAGTAAAGTGCCGCGGGCACGTCTGTGCGGCTCTGTAAACAGAGCGGACAGAGTTTCTGCGAATCATTACGGAAGTGATATTACATAGACGGGAGAAGAGTAAGATGGCATCACTGGAAGAATTAAGAGTGAAATTAGATGAGATCGACGACCAGATTGTTCAGCTTTATGAAGAGCGGATGAAAGTTTGCGGGGAGGTTGGTGAATATAAGATCAGGGCCGGGAGGAAGGTGTTCGACCGGACAAGGGAGAAGGAAAAACTCTCTGACGTGGCGTCAAAGGTAAGTGGAGATTTCAACAAGAAAGGTATCCAGGAGCTTTACCAGCAGCTTATGTCCATGAGCAGGAAGCTGCAGTATCAGCAGCTCGTAGAAGCCGGAGCCCTGGGGCGGCTTCCGTTTATACAGACTGATGACCTGGAAAAGAAGACTGCGCGGGTTGTGTTCCAGGGGACAGAGGGAGCTTACAGCCAGGCTGCAATGCAGCAGTTCTTCGGGAAGGATGTGAACAGCTTCCATGTGAAAACATTCCGCGACGCCATGGAGGCGATAGAAGAGGGGTCAGCGGACTATGCGGTTCTACCGATAGAGAATTCCACTGCCGGTCCGGTGATTGAGATGTATGATCTGCTGGATGAATTTGAAAATTATATCGTGGCAGAAACTATACTTCCGGTGGTCCATACACTGGCCGGGCTGCCGGGCACAAAATTAGAAGACATAAGCAGAGTATATTCTAAAGCGGAGGCCCTGATGCAGACAACCCGCTTTCTGGATGAGCACTCGGACTGGCAGAGGATCAGCGTGGTAAATACTGCGGTTGCCGCTCAGAAAGTCCTGAAGGATCAGGATATTTCACAGGCGGCTGTGTGCAGCGCATATGCGGCTGAGGTTCACGGCCTGGAGGTGCTGGTGGACAAGATCAATGATGACGAGGACAATTCCACGCGGTTTATCGTAGTGACGAACCAGAAGATTTTCCTCAAAAATGCCTCCAAGATCAGTCTCAGGTTTGAACTTCCTCACCAGAGCGGTTCCCTGTACCGGATCTTGTCACATTTTATCTATAATGATCTGAATATGACAAAGATCGAGTCGCGGCCTATGAAGGGCAGACCATGGGAATACTGCTTTTTTGTAGATTTCGAGGGGAACCTTGAGGAGGCGGCAGTTAAGAATGCCCTGCGGGGGCTCAGGGAAGAAGCACAGAATTTAAAAATTCTTGGGAATTATTAAACAGATCTTCGTGAATAAAAAAGAGGAGAGAAAAGATGCGGACAAATGAACTGATGCTGTACAAAAATATGGAATACGGCGAACTTTTAAAGGACATGACATTTCTCATGGAAAATCATGGAAATGATTACTATAACAAAGAAGACTTGAGAAGCCTGCTTTTCGAGTGCGTCAATGAGCTTCTTGAACTGTCTGTAAGTCACGGGTTCGAGGGAAATCTCTGGCATACTTATCTGACATTCCTGCTTGTAAATGATGAGAATGCATACAGTACTTCCTGCGAGATTGTGGGTGCGGTTGAGGGGAGCATCAATGAGATCGCCCTTCATGATTTTGTCATTTTTAAGGAACTTTTTGACTATGATTTTACTGATCTTGAAAATGACCTGAACGCGGGATGCATCCAGACGCTCATGAACTATAAAAATACAGCGGGCAGCGGCAGAATTTTTAACCGCAGAATCAAGGAACGCATCTGCACTCTTGCCCGTGCTCTCGGAGAAGCGGGGAGCGCGGAAGAATTTAAGGAGAAGATGACTCAGTTTTATAAGGAATTCGGCGTCGGAACATTCGGTCTTCATAAAGCATTCCGGATCGAGCACCCGGAGGGACGGGAGATGCGGATCGCTCCGATTACGAACATTGCCCATGTTCATCTTGACGACCTGGTGGGATACGAGATCGCCAAGAAAAAGCTGATTGACAACACAGAGGCTTTCGTAAAAGGGAGAAAGGCTAACAACTGTCTGCTCTTCGGAGACGCCGGAACAGGGAAATCTTCTTCGATCAAGGCGATCTTAAATCAGTATTATGACCAGGGACTACGGATGATCGAAGTGTACAAGCATCAGTTCCAGGATCTGAATGATGTGATCGCACAGATCAAAAACCGGAATTACAAATTCATTATATACATGGATGATCTGTCTTTTGAGGAGTTTGAGACAGAATATAAATATTTGAAGGCAGTTATCGAGGGCGGACTGGAAAGAAAGCCGGAAAATGTGCTGATCTACGCCACGTCCAACCGCCGTCATCTGATCCGGGAGACATTCCGGGACAAGGCGGACCGGGACGAAGAACTGCACACAAACGACACCGTTCAGGAAAAACTTTCACTGGTGGCCCGCTTTGGCGTGACGATCTATTTCGGATCGCCGGATAAGAAGGAGTTCCAGGAGATCGTCCGTGTACTGGCACAGAGAGGCGGCATTGACATGCCGGAGGAAGAACTGTTCCTGGAAGCCAATAAGTGGGAACTGGCTCACGGCGGACTGTCTGGCAGGACGGCGCAGCAGTTTGTGGATTATCTGCTGGGGCAGGAAAAATCCTGATTTAGAATAAGAAACAGCTATTTAGCGCACTAACATTTCCTGTGACTTACGTCCGGAAGCGGAGCGGATGGTTTGCGATACGTATTCTGTGAAAGGGGACAGCCGTGCGATGTTCCGTTCCAGAATCCGGAAAATCTAGCAGGCCGGAGAGATGTTTAAGGGCAAATCGGCGCTCCGGGCAACTCGCTTTGCTCAGACAATCCCTGCGCGCCGATTAACAACATCTCTCCGCCCGCGCCTGCTTCTTCTGACAGCTATATATTCACTGACTTCCGGCTTGAAAAAGCCCAGAAAACAGCCCCATTTCGAGAAAGATTCTGCGGGGATGGAGGATGGCGACGGGCGCCTTCGGAGGTCAGAAGAGCTCTGATAGATCTTTTCCGCCTTCGAGGAACTGAAGTTATAACCGTTGCGTTTGCACCACTTCCG
>CALWTQ010000113.1 GCA_944384505.1 uncultured Mediterraneibacter sp. | reverse complement strand
AAGTAGGGATTTTCTCTGCTTCCCTTTTAATTTAGGAATGATTCCTATCTTTGCCAATAATAATTATACACTAACTTCAATTTTCCTCCTTTTGTATACTTTTACGGAACAGCCAGAAATCCGTTGACTTTTATTGTTAAACATGCTACACTGACCCAGTATTGGTTCTTCAGGAGCTAATACGGCAACATATTTATTTTTTTCTTAAATGGAGGGCAGCACAATGACAGGTACAGTAAAATGGTTTAACAACCAGAAGGGTTATGGATTCATCTCTGATTCAGAGGGCAACGATATCTTCGTTCACTACTCAGGGCTTGTAATGGATGGATTCAAGACTCTGGAAGAAGGCCAGTCTGTCGAGTTTGACGTGACAGAAGGTGCAAAAGGACCACAGGCAACCAACGTAGTAAAACTTTAATCATATTTTTTAATGTACCTTTTAATATATAAACAGACTTGATTTATTATTAAAAAGCAACACAGAAAATGAGATTAAAAAGAGTACCGGGCGGCAGATCTGCCGCCCGGTACTCTTTTCATATCATACCTATTTAATATTTGACACGTAAGCTTCCGAGGCTTCCCACACGTCAAATCCGCTTCCTCTCAAAATATCCACCACTCTTGCAGGATCATCGCACTTTAAAACAGCGGAGGCGTCAGAGCCGTTGGCGAAGGCGTACATATACTCAATATTTACGTCTCCATCTACAATCTGATGCATAGCCCGGCTCAGAGAACCTGTTTCATGAGGCACTCTCAGCGCGATTACATCTGTAAGCATAGCAGTGATGCCATTGTCACGCAGCACGGCTTTTCCCTTATTCGGGTCAGATACGATCATGCGGAGCATTCCGTATTCTGTCGTATCCGCGAGACTCAATGCCACGATATTCACATCATTTCCCGCCAGAACGGACAGTACTTCATCCAGTCTTCCTTCCCTGTTCTCAAGAAATACTGATAACTGTTGAATCGTAATTCCCATCTCTTCTAACCTCCCTCTTTTACAGATTTCTGTTGTCGATTACACGGACAGCCTTGCCTTCGCTTCTCTGGATTGTTTTCGGCTCGACCAGCTTCACGCGCACTGACAATCCAAGAGCAGTTTTTAATGTAGCCGCGATCTTATTCCTCAGTGCGTCCAGCTTCCGGATCTCATCAGAGAACACACTCTCGTCTACTTCCACCATAACGGTGAGTACATCCATATTGTCCTCTCTGTCTACAATCATCATATAATGCGGCGCCACAACTCCTCCCATGGAAAGAAGCGCTGTCTCCACCTGAGTCGGGAATACATTGACCCCGCGGATTACTTTCATATCGTCTGTTCTGCCTGTGAACTTAGATATTCTCGGGAGCGTACGTCCGCACTCGCATGTGCTGTGGTCAATGCTGGTAAGGTCTTTGGTCCTGTAACGGATCAGCGGCATTGCCTCCTTGGCCAGAGTCGTAAATACCAGCTCTCCGGTCTCTCCGTCCGCGCACTTCTCATGAGTCACCGGATTGAGCACTTCCGGATAGAAGTAGTCCGCATGTACATGAAGTCCGGCTTTATGGATACAGTCCTGAGCAACACCGGGGCCTGTGATCTCGCAGAGGCCGTAAATGTCAAAGCAGTTGATATGGAGAATGCTCTCGATCTTCTTGCGCATCTCCTCTGTCCACGGCTCCGCCCCGTGAATCCCCGCTTTTAACTTCATATGATCCACAAGTCCTGCTTCCTGGATAGACTCAGCAAGATAAAGGGCATAAGACGGTGTGCAGGCGAACGCCGTTGCTCCCAGATCTTCCATGCACATCATCTGGCGCTTTGTATTTCCCGCTGACATCGGAATCGCAGTTGCCCCCAGAGCTTTTGCGCCAAAGTCCAGGCCCATTCCTCCAGTAAAGAGACCGTATCCATAGCACACATGAATGATATCCTCGTTCGTCAGACCCGCCATGGTCAGTCCTCTTGCCACACACTCTCCCCATACATCCACGTCCTTCTGGGAATAGGGTGCGATTGTAAGTTTTCCTGTAGTTCCGGACGTCCCCTGAACACGGACGACATCCTTCATCGGGATTGCCAGAAGTCCGAAAGGATAATTGTCCCTGAGATCTTCCTTTGTGGTGAATGGGAGCTTTTCAATATCCTCGATCGATTTAATGTCCCCCGGTTCCACTCCTCTTTGCTGCATCTTTCTGCGGTAAAACTCCACGTTGTTATACACCCTGTCCACCACATCCACAAGACGTCTGCTCTGCAGGTCTGCCATCTCGTCCCTGCTCATGCATTCGATTTTCGGATCACGAATCCGCTCAACCCAGTTTTCTAATGATACTGCCGCCATTTTCTTTGCTTCTCCTTATCCTGTATTTCTTTTCTGTAATATCTCCCGTGCGCCCTGCCGGTCCCGCAGGCCGGGCGCCCTTTTCCTGCTTACAGAACGCTACAGTTCCTCTTCTTCCACAAGTTTTACATCTGCGTCTGTGAGCACCTGTTCCGCTTTCTCAAAGTCATCGGTATGAAATACCATGACCGGAGCTTTTCCCGCACGGATCACAAATGAATAGATGTAGTTCACATTAATCTGTCCGTCAGCCAGGATTTTAAGCATTTCATTCAGATTGCCCTTCTCATCCTTTAACTCCACGCCCATCACATCGCTTACCCGGGTCACGAATCCATTCTGGGTCAGACTTTCCTTCGCGCGCGCGGGTTCATCCACCACAAGACGCATGATGCCAAACTCCGGTGTATCAAATGTGGAAATGGCCCGGATGTTGATATGTGCTTCTGTAAGCACTGTAGTCACCTTCATCATGCTTCCCGGCTGATTTTCTACGAATACAGAGATCTGCCTGATCATTATTATCACCGCCCTTCACTGCTTTTTTACAGGCGCGGGGACGCGCAAAGGCGCCCGCGCTCTTTTTCTGGCTTACTGCTTCATCCCGTAACCCAAATCAAATGCCTTCTTGTTGATCTCTATGGTCTTTGGAGGCACTGTTTTTTCAATCACTTCATACCACTGTTCTTTTGTAAAGTCCATATGCTGTGCCGCAATTCCGAGGACAATCAGATTAAATACCTTTGGATTTCCCAGCTTCCTGGACTCCTCTGTCGCATCCACCTTATATACTGTGTACTCTTTCTCCAGGTCTTCCAGTATATGTTCCGGATACTGGGCCGCCCCAATTACAACGGGCATGGGATCTATCCTCCAGTCGTTGACGATAAGCACACCGTCCTTTTTCAGGAAATGGGCGTACCTGAGCGCCTCCAGTCTCTCAAACGCGATGATCACATCCGCCTGTCCCTCTTCTACGATAGGCTCTGCCACTTTGTCCCCATAGCGCACAAACGTGACGACGCTCCCGCCTCTCTGAGCCATACCGTGTACCTCGGACAGCTTCACGTCATAGCCTCCCGCTATGGTAAGGCCTCCGAGAATCCGGCTCGTGAGCAGGGTGCCCTGTCCGCCTACTCCGACAATCATAATATTTTTCACTGCCATCTCTACTCACCCGCCTTTACAAGTTCTATCGCATCAAATTTACACAGTTTCTCACACAGGCCGCATCCGGTGCACATCGTATCGTCAATGTGGATGGTTCCGTCCGGATTCTTCGTCATGGCCGGGCATCCCGGTTTCATGCACATGCCGCACTTCTTACATTTGTCCGTATGAGCAATATAGAGCGGTTTCTTTCTCTTATCCAGAAGAACGCACGGAGTCTTCGTGATAATCACAGAGATCTCATCCTTTGCCACTTCTTCTTTCACTGTCTTCTCTACAAGATCAATGTCAAGCGCGTTCACCTCTACAACATTTTTCACGCCCATTGCTCTGCAAAGTCCCGGTATATCAATGGCATATGTCGGATCTCCCTGCAGAGTCTTTCCCGTAGCTGCGTGATCCTGGTGTCCGGTCATTCCCGTTGTGGAGTTATCCATGATAATCACAGTGCCGGTAGCATTGTTGTATACCATGTTCATAAGGGAATTTACCCCTGTATGCAGGAATGTGGAATCTCCGATCACCGCAACCCAGTTCTTTATGTAGTCCTTGCCTTTTGCCTTTTCCATCCCGTGAAGGGTTGAAATACTGGATCCCATACACATAGTCGTGTCAATCACGCTTAAAGGCGCAACCGCTCCAAGCGTATAGCAGCCGATATCTCCCGCAGCGTGCATCTTTAACTTATTCAGCACATAGAACACGCTTCTGTGTGGACATCCCGGACAGAGAATCGGCGGTCTTCCCGGAGCTTTCGCCGGTTCTTTCAGGTGCAGGTCTTCTTTTAATATAGCCTCTCTGAGCATGTTCGCACTGTACTCGCCCTGTACAGTAAGAATCTCTTTTCCGATGGCCTTGATGCCCCAGGATTTTACCTGCTCCTCAATCACCGGATCCAGTTCTTCCACAATGTAAAGTGTCTCTACCTTTGACGCGAAATCTTCGATCAGCTTTCTCGGAAGAGGATTGACCATACCCAGTTTTAATACGGACGCATCCGGAAGTGCCTCTTTCACATACTGATATGGGATTCCGCTTGTGATAACGCCGATCTTCGTGTCGTTCATCTCCACTCTGTTGATCGGCAGAGTGTTGGCGGCCTCCGCCAGTTTAAGATTAAGTTTCTCGATTTCAATATGACGGAGTTTTGCATTTCCCGGCATCATAACATTTTTCGTGATATTCTTCTCATAAGGCTTGTCCTGAGGCTCCACACGCCCGCACAGCTCCACCAGTCCCTGAGAATGAGCCAGTCTTGTGGTGGTGCGGAAGATAAACGGACGGTCAAATTCCTCGCTCAGCTCAAAAGCTGTCTTAAAGAAATCTTTCGCCTCCGCGCTGTCTGACGGCTCGATTACCGGAATCTGCGCCGCTCTTGCCACCATCCTGGTATCCTGCTCGTTCTGGGAGCTGTACAGTCCCGGATCGTCCGCCACAACAATCACCAGTCCTCCGTTCACTCCCATGTAGGAAACGGAATAGAGCGGGTCAGCCGCCACATTGAGTCCCACATGTTTCATGCACGCCATGGCCCTTGTTCCGGCCAGGCTGGCCCCCACCGCAACCTCTGTAGCTACTTTCTCATTGGGAGCCCACTCTTCATAAACATCGTCCCGGTACTGCACCAGATATTCACTGATCTCCGTACTCGGAGTTCCGGGATACGCGGAAGATACTTTAACTCCCGCCTCATATGCGCCCCGGGCAATAGCTTCATTGCCCAGCATGATCACTTTTTCTGCCATATTTTACAGTCCATCCTTTCGTAAATCTGTCACTCTCTTAGCCTTGCCCTCAAACCGTTTCAGAGAATTCGGAGCAACCAGTCTGATCTGGGTTGCCAGTCCTAGCTGTGATTTGAGCGCCGACTTGATCCTTCCTTCCAGCTCGCTTAATTTTGCGTAGCTGTCCAGAAGACGGTCATCGATCAGTTCCACGGTGATCGTCATCACATCCAGACGGTTCTTTCTCTCCACCAGAATCTCGTAATGTGGTCCGATCTCATCAATCTTTAAGAGCACTTCCTCAATCTGTGTCGGGAATACATTGACTCCGCGGATCACCAGCATATCGTCCGCGCGGCCGGAGAGATTCTCCATCCTGCATGTTGTACGCCCGCATTTGCACGATTCATACATCAGCCGTGTCAGATCGCCTGTGCGGTATCTCACCAGCGGAAGCGCCTCTTTCCCAAGGCAGGTCACTACGAGCTCACCCAGTTCGCCCGGCGGAAGAACTTCCTCCGTCTCAGGATCAATGATCTCCGGTATGAACCAGTCTTCGTTTATGTGCATGCCGCACAGCTGGGTACACTCTCCCGCCACTCCGGGACCGCACAGTTCACTCATTCCGTAATTCTGTGTACAGACGAACTGATCTCCCCATGCTCTGTGCATCTCATCACGCATGGGCTCCGTCATTCCTTCGCCTCCGAAAAGCCCGATATGAATCTTCAAGTCCTTTGTCGGGTCGATCCCTCGGTTTCTGATCTCCTCGCCAAGATGAAGCGCGTAGGAAGGCGTCGCCACAAGCAGAGTCACGCCCATATCCTTAAGGAACATAATCTGTTTATTGGTATTTCCGGATGACATGGGGATTACGGAAGCTCCGATCTTCTCCAGGCCGCCATGCAGTCCGAGCGCTCCGGTAAATGTCCCGTAGCCGAAAGAAATCTGCGCCACATCGTCAGCGGATGCCCCTCCCATGCACGCGATCCTTGCCACGTTGTTCAGCCACATATCCAAATCATTCCTCGTATATCCGACTACAGTCGGTTTTCCTGTCGTACCTGAACTTGCGTGATAGCGCACGATCTCCTTTTTATCTACCGCGAACAGGCCGTCCGGATAATGATCTTTAAAATCCGCCTTATATGTAAACGGCATTCTCCTCAGATCTTCCAGAGTCCGGATATCCTCCGGCTTCACCCCCGCCGCGTCCATCTTATCACGGTAGGGCTTCACTCTGTCATAAATATAGCGGGCCGTATCTTTGAGCTTTGCAAGCTGTATGGCTTCAATCTCGCTTCTAGGCAGAGTCTCTTCCTTTGCCCATATCATTGTGTGTATACCTCCTTCAATGTGCTTTCGCTGTAAAGCGGCAGAGAGGTACTTCCCACTGCCTTCGGACAGCTTTCATCTGCATGTTTCCGCACTTCATTTCTATCCGCTTCACTCCACAGCCAATTATATCAAGTATAACACATTGCTTTTTCAAGTTAAAGTGCTAAATCACCTTTTCTTCCCATTCTTTTTCTTTAAATCCGACCAGCACAGTATCCCCGTCCACAAGAATCGGGCGCTTCACCAGCATCCCGTCCGCGGCGAGAAGCGCGAACTGTTCCTCCTCACTCATCCCGGGCAGTCTGTCCTTTAATTTCATTTCCTTATATAAGTTCCCACTCGTATTAAAAAAACGTTTCAGCGGCAGGCCGCTCTTTTCATGCCAGCTCTTTAATTCTTCCTCCGTCGGATTCTCTGTCTTGATATCCCGGACCTCAAACTCCATCCCTTTGTCCTTCATCCACTTCTCCGCTTTTTTACATGTACTGCATTTTGGATAACATACAAATAACATCTCTTTCCTGCTCCTTTCCTGATCTCTCTTGTCCATTCATGTGGATACCAGCTTATTGCTGAGAGAAAATACTGCCTTTTTTATCATACTATCTTTTCCCGTTTCTGACAACGGCTCCTTTCAGACAGCAGCTATATATTCACTAATGTCTGTATGCAAAACGTCCGAAAACAGGGGCTATTTCTGAGACGTATTCTGCGGGGATGAAGGAGGGCGATGGATTCCGCTCCAGGGATATAAGTGAAACTAAGAGTTCCAGTGACGGACTAAATGCAAGGACTGACGGTGGACAACTCGCTTACGCTCAGACAATTCCGCCGTCAGCCCTAACGTCCCTCACTGGAACTCTAAGCTTCACTAATACCCTACTACAATATATTTATGGTTAATACCCCTTACAGCCAGTAAGGAATTACCCATCTTGTTGCTCAAGCTGTTA
>CALWTQ010000112.1 GCA_944384505.1 uncultured Mediterraneibacter sp. | reverse complement strand
ACATCGCACGGCTGTCCCCTTTCACAGAATACGTATCGCAAACCATCCGCTCCGCTTCCGAACGTGAGTCACAGGAAATGTTAGTGCGCTAAATAGCTGTTCAGGAACTTTCTCTTACGCAGAGGGAGACGTCTATAATCTGATCTTCCGGATGTTCTCCGTTCAGCAGTTTCAGCATTGTCTCTACCAGTTTCAGTGAGAATTCTTCTTTTGAGAAATCCACACTCGTCAGTCTCGGCGACACGATCTCAGTGAGATAGGTATTGTCCATGCCGACCACAGCCAGGTCTTCCGGGATCTTCATCCCCAGCTTCCTCACATACTGCATTATGATGCCGGCTATATAGTCTGTTCCTGTTACAATCGCGGTCGCCCGCTCTTCCTTCGGCCTGCTGAACACCAGATCAAACACATTGGTCAGAACTGCGTCTTCATTATCTGTATTCCAGCAGATATAATCCTCGTTATACTCCAGTCCGTTTTTCTCCAGGGCTTCTTTATAGGCTCTCTCCCGGAATCCTTTCTTCATGTTCATGTTATAGCGCAGCGGCGGCACAAACATAATTCGCTTATGTCCACGGAAGGCCAGATAATTGACGGTCTTTACAATGCCTCCGTAAATGTCCGGGGCCACCGCCACGATATTGGGCTCCAGCGAACTGTATTCTCTTGACTTATAGAGAACGACAGGAATTCCCGCCTTTGCGATCTGGTTTAACTGACTGGCAGTATATCTGTTTGACAGCATAAATACTCCGTCAAACCTCCCTGCGATCAGCATCTGAATAAAGTCGTCCCCATCCCGGCTGTAGCAGTGGGAGACAAAATACCCTTTCTCAAAAAACTCCTTCTCCGCTATCTCCAGCCAGTCGTTTCTCAGGTTATCGCACACGAAAGCAATCTGCATGGAGCGGTTCGTCTTCAGGCTCCTGGCATAGAGATTAGGCCTGTACTGCAGCTCTTCGATCGCTTTTTTTACAGCAAGTGTTTTCTCCTCGCTTACAAATTTGGTCTGATTGATGACATAGGACACTACCGCCGGTGATACTCCGGCCAGCTTTGCCACGTCATTCCTTGTAACATTCTTCTTCATTTTTCCTTTCTCTCAATTCCACATATTGTTTTGCGTGGGCATGCACGCTGAAAATCAATTTCGCAGCATATGACGCGAGAATAATTCCAAGGGCAATCGCTCCTGCCTCCGCCAACACCTGATTTGCATAGTTGCCAAACTCCGTATAATTCCCCTGGACAAGATAGTACATGGTATAGTACAGATCTCCTCCTGGAATCTCGGGGATCAGCATGGGCACAAGCAGCATGATCACCGGAGCTTTGATCACTCTTGACAGGATCTCGCTGAAGGCCGCAATGCAGAGGGCGGATATGAAGAGCCCGACAAACCTGCTGTGTCCGCCCGATGTACATACAAGGTAAACTGCCCATCCCGCGCCGCCTCCGAAAGCGATCCAGATGAGTTTCCGGTCATAAATTCCGAACAGTACTGCAAAAGCCACGGAGCCAATCAGCCCCATAACGGTCTGAATGATATAATGTTCCATATTCATCCCCCCAGAGCGATGATCACAAGCGCAAAGCCGAGCGCTACGCACACAGCCTTGAGCACAGCGTCGCTCATGCTCAGAAGCCCGCTGACCGTATCCCCGTTAATCATATCTCTCAGGGAACTTGTCAGCTGAATTCCCGGAATCACCAGCATAATATTTCCGATCATGATCTTATCCGGCTGGCTCCCGATCCCGATTCTTACCAGTATCAAAACCGCCAGGGCTGTCACCGCGCTGCACACCATTGCCTGAATCATACTGTTCATCCGGAGTATCTCGCTCATCCTGACCATCGCGAAAAGCACGATTCCCGAAATCGCTGCCGCCGCTCCGTCCGCCCAGGTTCCCCCGAAGAAAACCGAAAGAGAGGCGGAAATTATCATGTACATACACATATTCAGAAGGGGCGGCGCCCCTCTGCTGTTCCTGACCCGCACAATGGCCCTGCGGAAAACCTTCGGGTCAATATCTCCTGCACAGAGCTTCCGCGACAGGGCGTTGATCTTCTCCACCCTTCCGAAGTCGTTCACATGCATACGGATCCTCTTCGTCTGCGTCAGCTTCCTCCCGTCGGAGCAGCTGGCTGTAACCACGATGCTGGATGTGATAGTAAATACCTCCGCCCCGGAAAATCCGTGGGCCACGCACAGACGCATAATCGTATCTTCCACTCTGCTGACTTCGGCTCCATACATCAGAAGCAGGGCTCCCGCTTCCACCGCTGAAGAAAGATACATATTCATTTCAGCATCCGATTTCCCGTTTTTATCCTCTATCTCACCCATCTCACTTTGTACCATCCATGCTGTACTTCTCTGTAATTCCTATATTACGCCCCTCAGTTACTCGTGTCAATTACTTTTCTGCATCTCCCCCAAAAAGATGGCAATTCAGCTATAAAGTTCACTAACGTCCTTTTACAAAACGTCCGAAAACAACTCCTTTGCCAAGACGTATTCTGCAGGGATGGAGGACGGCTCAGGGCTTCGCTCCAGGGGATAAGGGAAACTAAGAAGTTCCGGCTGCGGATTAGATGCAAGGACAGGAGGGGAGCAACTCACTTCGCTCAGACAATCTCCCCTCCTGTCCTAACATCCGCAGCCGCAACTTCAAGTTTCCCTAATCCCCTTCCGAAGGCGCCCGTCGCCCTCCTCCATCCCCGCAGAATTTTTCTCGAAATGGGGCTGTTTTCTGGGCTTTTTCAAACCGGGAGTCAGTGAATATATAGCTGCTGCGAGAAGCAGGCGCGGCCGGAAAGCTTTCACAGCCGAAAGCCTACAAGCCGCGCCAGTTGTGCGTTTCAGCCTATTTGGGCAATGACATTCCGACAGGGAATGCGCAGGAAGCGGAGCGGATGGTTTGAGAATACTTTCTGGGGAAGGGGACAGCCGGGAGATGTGACTTTGAAGGAATCCGCTGAAAATCTTTAGGGCGGAGAGATGTTGTTAAGCGGCGCGCAGGGATTGTCTGAGCGGAGCGAGTTGCCCGGAGCGCCGCTTTGCATTTAAACATCTCTCCGGCCTGCTAGATTTTCCGGATTCTGGAACGGAATATCTCCCGGCTGTCCCCTTCCCCAGAAAGTTTACTCAAACCATCCACTCCGCTTCCGGACGTAAGTCACAGGAATTGTTAGTGCGCTAAATAGCTGAATTATTAAAAAAAGACATCCCCCTCTGTCCATATGACTCAGGGAATGTCTTTTTATTTTAATACTGCTATACACAGATTCACAGTATTAGTGAGTTGCTTTGCGGTATGCTGCCGCGCCGGCTGCTGCAAGCGCCATAGCTGCAATCATCCACACTGCTCCTGTGCTCTCAACGCCTGTCTTCGGTGATACGCCTGCAGCGCTTGCTACAGTTGATGTAGTTGTCACAGAAGAAAGAGTTGTAGCTGTCGGAGTTGTTGTGCTTCCAGTCTGTGTTGATGTTCCCGGCTCTGTTGTTCCTGGTGTTGTTGTTCCAGGTGTTGTCGGCTCAGATCCAGGTACATTCTCTGCCAGAACTGTGATTACAGAAACCGGTGAGAAGCTGCTGAATTTCGCTGTAACTGTTCCGGTTGTCGGATCATACTCCGCCGGAATCAGCTCCCATCCTTCACGGCCTGTCTCTGTCACATAGTGAAGCAGCATAACAACTCTGCCATCCAGAGATACCCCGCTCAGGCTGGGCACTTCAAATGATACCTCATAGAGTCCGTCTGCTCCCGGCTGTGTTGACGAGTCCTTCTGGATATCAAAGAATCCTGTTACAGGCTGAGCCCCCTGAAGTGCATTCACCACATCAGAGTTTCCTCCGTCCTGCTGAATCGCATTCGCGACATCCTCCAGTGTTCCTGTTCCGTTGTTGACTGCCACAACTGCGTCCTGTACATCCTGAGACACGCTTGTTCCCTCGAACACAGTCTGCACTGTTGAGTCACTAATGATATCAACTGTGTACTGTCCCTCCAAGTCAGGTGTCAGCTCTGGCTTTGCTCCCGCACTGCCCGCTGCCATAACTGTCATCGCCTGTGTAACGATCAGTGCGGCAGCAAGCAGTCCGCCGAAAAGTTTCCTTTTCATTGTTTTCATCCTTCCTTTCTTTTTATTTTTCTATAGAAACCAGGACAGCCTGCACCAGAAAGCGCCTGTCGTCCTGAGATCCATAGCATGTTGACAGCGTGATGATTTTATCATCCGCCCCCACTTCCGCAGTGGTATCTATACATGCTCCCATATCCCTTATAGACATTACCGCATCGATATACTTCTGAAATATAGTCTGATCGCTGAAATCAAAGCTCTGCATAATATGCCGGTTGTCATAGACATACGACGCGAATATTCTGTATGTCCGGACCGCATCCGGTGTATAGATCAGGATCTCGTTATTTTCCTCAAAAAAGGATCTGTCCTGATAGTCCAGAAGGCTTCCGAACATAGTCCTGTTTTGCATATCATGCCCGTATATCAATGTGTTGGGATCCTCAAAGTCTCTGCTGTTATAATTCTCTGTGTAAATAGCGCCTTCCGCGCTCTCCTGCCGGTCTATCGTGTGCGAGAGGTAATAACTGTTATCCGTTTCGCTCTGGAGGATGGGGTAGTCAACCTCTGTCCCGGGTATGGTTATCCAGGCATATACCTCCGGATTCCTCTCCTGAAGCACGCTAAAGTCGATCGGGATCTCCACAGAGCCGCCTTCCGACGCGCCGGATCCCTCCTCCGGCATGCCGCTCCCGGCTTCCGAGCGGATTTCCTCATAGTCTGAACCCGCGCTCTTATCCCCCATCAGCTGAAATATTCCGACAGCGGCACAGATGACCGCCAGCAGGCCTATCGCAACGCCCGCAATGATATATTTTTTCTTCTTCACGGAAGTTCACCTCTGTTTCTGCTTTTCTCTTCGGTTTGTGCCGGCATATTATTCCGCCTCCACATAAAATGTCTCTATGATCTTTTCATATAAGGCGTTGTCATCCACATGATATTCATCGTGATAAACGCCCTCCACGCCTTCTCCGGGTACGGTCCATCCTTCTTCCTTCTCACCCGTCATCAGGCTTTGGGCAAGTTTTACAAACTCATCCTTCCCCATCGTAGTTACCATGTATGGTTCCAGATCCATATACAGCTCTGCGGCATATCCCGCGTCTTCGGCCATGCGCTGCCTGGCAGCCTCTCCAAACGCGCGGATATACTCCTGCTGCCGTTCCATACGCGCCAGCGCGCTCTGGCTTATTTCCGTATCTCTGTATCTGACAAATATTTCCGTATTTTCCGCGTCCAGCTTCACCTGAGCCCCCTCCGCGAACTCCGGATAGGCCTCCTCCAGGCTGTCATTTGGCACGGTAACTTCCACTCCCGAGACACTTTCCGTCAGAGCAGGCATTCCATCCATGCTGATGGCGCAATAGCTCTGAATGGGTACGCCATAAAGGAGCTTTGATACCGCCTCCTCTGTCAGACGGCAGCTCTCATGGCCGCCATCCCCGTAGGCATAGGAAAGGCTGATATGATTCTCCCCCATTCCCATGCTGTTGCCCGACATGGAGAAGACCTCTATCTCCGTCATAGTGTCTCTCGGTATGGTGATCAGCCGGACAGTATTCTCCACCCGGTCATAGGAGACCAGATAAATCGCGTCCGCCTGGCCCGCGTCAGTCATTCCTGCTGACGTCTCAACCTTCTCCCTGGTATCCACACCCAGGATCAGGTAATTGCTCAGATGGCTGTTATACTTGTATTCCCTGCCGTTCCAGATCACATTGCCGGAACTCACTGTCTCCGTGGACGCCATTTCCGTCTCTGGTTCTGCGGTCTTCTTACTACTGTCGGAAGACAGAGCGTACACTCCGGCAGCCCCGAGAGAGAGAACCGCAGCCACAGCCACAGCGGTATATACAGTAATCAGCCACATTTTTTTCTTTTTTCTCCGTCTTCTGCAGGACATCACTTATCTCCATCCTGTTTCTTCTTGTGACCGTACCCATATCCATAGTAAGAGCCATAAGAACCATACTTTGAATAATATCTGTCGTGTTCCATATCCACTTTATTCAGCACCGCTCCGATGATCCTGCATCCGCTGGCCGCAAGCTGATTTTTCGCCTTTAAGGCCACCCTCCGGCTCACCCGCTCATTCTCAATCACGAGGACGGCTCCGTCACACTGCTTCGCGACGATTGCCGCGTCAGCCATATTCGCGATAGGCGGCGTGTCAATCAGAACATAGTCGTACTTTTCCCTCATTGTATGTATTAGCTCCGTGAATGCTTCCTGCTCCAGAAGCTCCGACGGGTTTGGCGCAACCGGGCCTGAAAAGATCATATCTACACCCGTAAAATTGGTTCTGTATACAATATCCCCCAGTCCTGCCTGACCGCTCAGGTACTCCGACAGCCCGTATATCCTTTTTCTCACCCGGTATCTGCTGATATAACTGGATTTACGGATATCTGCATCCACGACCAGCACCCTCTTCCCTATATTGCCCAGCTCAAGCGCAAGCTGAAAAATAATATCGCTCTTTCCCTCATTCGGAAAGCAGCTCGTCACCACAATAGTCTTGGTCCCGGCTGCGCTGAAGCGGATGTTGGTACGGAGATTCTTGCTGGCTTCATCGTAAAAATAGTCATGTTTACGTGGATCCGTCATAGTTACTTGATTCTCTGTCATTTATGTCTGCCCCGCTTTCGTTTCCTTCTGTCCTTTTGCTGCGTTTCTTTCTTTATTCTTTTCTTCGATTTGCCTGATATGTAATCCTTTCTGTCAGGTATACTTCCCAGAGCTGATATCTCAAGGTACTTCTGGATATCATCCTCTGATTTAATCGTATCGTCCATAATGGTGATCAGTGTAACCACTCCCGCTGACAGGAGTACTCCCAGCAGCGCGCCTATTGCGGTATTCCTCATCGGATTCGGGCTCGTCGGCTCCTCTGGAACTTCTACCTCCTCAATAATCTTCGGAGGAGCCACTTCCATCTGATCGCCGATAAATTCCGAAGCCACATGCGCCAGCTCATCGACAATCGTCTTCGCCATCTGCGGATCCGGATTTTCCACTGTTATCTCAAGGATACGGGAGTCAGCCGGATTGTCGATCGTGACATTTCCCGACAGCTCTTTATCATCCATATCAAGATCCAGATTATCAATCACTTCATTGAGTACAGAATTACTCAGTATCAGAATCCTGTAGTCATTTGTAAGCTCGCTTCCCAGCTGAAGATCAGCGAGTGAAGAGAGCGTGGTCTCCTTTGTCAGCACAAGCATTGTTGCGGTCGCGCTGTAGAGCGGTGTGATAAAGGCCTTTGTAAACGCCCCGGCAATTACAGCCCCGGCGACTGCTGCCGCCAGTATAACGAGTATCCGTTTTTTCAGGGCGTACAGAAGTTCCACCAGGTCAATTTCTATCTCTTCATCATTTAACTGCTCAATATTCTTTTCCATCTTTCATTCCTTTGCTGTATTTTTTTACTGTACTATGCAGACACGAAAAGGCACAGATAGCCGGAGTCTCAACTCATGGCTATCTGTGCCTTGTGTATTTTCTTTATTTTAAATGATACAGGAGTAATTATTATAGCAGAAAAAGACAGCGTTTCAGCTGTCTGTCTGTCTGTCTGTCTGTCTGTCTGTCTGTCTGTCTGTCTGTCTGTCTGTCTGTCTGTCTGTCTGTCTGTC
>CALWTQ010000111.1 GCA_944384505.1 uncultured Mediterraneibacter sp. | reverse complement strand
TGGGGCTGTTTTCTGGGCTTTTTCAAACCGGGAGTCAGTGAATATATAGCTGCTGCGAGAAGCAGGCGCGGCTGGAAGATTTTCGCAATGAAAAGCCCTCAAGCCGCGCCAAACTGCGCTTTACAGCTCTGTTTAGGGCAATTACACTTCCGTCTGGAAATGCGCAGGAAGCGGAGCGGATGGTTTGAGTATACTTTCTGAGGAAGGGGGCAGCCGGGAGATGTGACTTTGGAGGAATCCGCTGAAAATCTTTAGGGCGGAGAGATGTTGTTAAGCGGCGCGCAGGGATTGTCTGAGCGGAGCGAGTTGCCCGGAGCGCCGCTTTGTATTTAAACATCTCTTCGGCCTGTTAGATTTTCCGGATTCTGGAACGGAACATCGCACGGCTGTCCCCTTTCACAGAATACGTATCGCAAACCATCCGCTACGCTTCCGGACGTGAGTCACAGAATATGTTAGTGCACTAAATAGCTGTTGAACTGTATTTTTTTATTCAGCACGATATGGCACCTTTTTTTGTAGCAGGCTATCCCGTATTCCAGTATTGTTTCCATACCGTCATCGAGGAGCTGTTCGGCATACCGTTTTGCTTCTATCTGTTCCAGAGCTGTCCGGCAGGCGGCATCAAGATCACCGTCATCTGCGTATTTCAGTTCGATCACGATACCGATGCCCTCTGTGTCGATCTCTGCCATTATGTCGCAGTAACCGTCCCCGGTTTCCCTGTTTGATGCGATATCCCAGGAATCTTTGAAACTGAGCAGGCCGAGAAGGATGCCGTGATAATAGTTCTCTTTCATTTCCCTGCGCACCGCTGTGTCGCGTATGCTGATGGTACGCCTCAGATATTCATTGAATTTTTTCTCGGCTGTTTCCGGATCACCGTTTTTAAATGCATCACAGAACGCGTTAAGAGCGGCTCCGTCCTTTCTGGCAGTATCCCGAAACCATTCAAAGATCTGCTCGGTGAAAATATTTCGGATTTCTTTGTTGGGAATGGCAAGAATATATTCGCGCTGGTCTGTGATTCCTCTCTGTGTTAAATAGCCGGTAGTGAACAGAAGGCTCCAGACATTCTCGATGGAATCATACATATCATTATATGTCAGATCCTGCCGCAGTGGTTTGGTTACAGTCTCACCGGCGATCAGACGCTCCAGCTCGCGTCTGGTCACAGAACCGGCCTGTTCGAGAAAATGCCGGATCGCTTCGTTTCCGCTTGTATTTGACCAGTAGGCTTCCGGAGGGGCGCTTCTGTCACTGCGGTGTGCGTCGCAATAGCAGAGGACGTCCCACGGGCAGTAAACATCTGCTTTGCCGAAACGGTAGCCGTCGTACCATTCCTTTATCGTGCCGTAACAGTCAGAAAGATCATAATATTCCAGAAGATCCCGAACTTCACTGTCCATAAAGCCAAAATACTCGTCAAACCGCACATCGGTTATAGATAGTACTTTCATGTTATTCAAACCTGTGAAAATGCTTTCTTTTGCTACTCGCAGACAGCCTGTAAGTACGGCAAACTTCAGGTTATCATTTGTCTTCAGAGCCTGATCGAACATATTACGGATCAGCATGACCATCTGGTCATAATATCCATTTTCATTTGCTTTGGCAAGTGGGACATCATATTCGTCAATCAGCATGATAACATCCAGTCCATAATACTTTTTGAGCAGTGAGGAAAGCGTATGCAGGCTTCCCATCAGGATAGTGTCTGGAATATTGAAACTGTTGTTTGCGCCCACAGCGATCAGCTGGGAATAAAGGGATTTTTCCACATCGGTAAGACGATCACTTTCCAGAAGAAACTGGAACCGCAGAGCCTCTCTTCCGATGACGGAACCCAGCATGCTGCATGCGGTGTCATAATTATTCCCATTCACATTTTTCAGACTGACAGAAATTACGGGATATTGCCCCATATAGGCATCGCACAAATCGGTGTCCTGCATGATTTCAAGACCTTCAAACAGTGTTTTGTCACATCCAATTTCAAAAAAGGTTTTCAGCATACTCATATTCAGCGATTTACCGAACCTCCGGGGGCGGGTGAACAGATTTACTTTTCCCCAATTATGCAGCAAATCACGGATCAGTCCGGTTTTATCAACATAGTAGAAATCTTCTGCACGGATTTCCTCAAAGTTTTCGATCCCGATGGGAAGTTTTTTCTTTTTACTTTCAGCCATAATTTCACGCTCCTGTCTGAATTGTGATAAAAGAAGGTTCTCCGCTCATTTTACCATTGTGCCGGGGAAACAGCAAGGCGCACTTGACGGCGGCAAGTGACGCTTGGTAAGATATACTTACTATTCATTTGCATCAACACGATAACTATGAAATGTGAGGAGGGGACACATGCTGCTTACAATCGATGTAGGGAACACGAATATTACAATGGGGGTGTTCGCGGGAGAATTTCTGCAGGGAATGTTCCGCATGACAACGAAGCGTCCGAGGACGTCGGATGAATACGGGATGACGATCTGCGGAATACTGGAACACCGGGGGATTGACCCGGAAGAGATTGACGCGGTGATTATTGCGTCGGTTGTGCCGGATATTATGCATTCTCTGACAAGCGGAATCATAAAATATCTGAATACAGAGCCGGTTCTTGTGACTCCTGAGACGGACACGGGTGTGAGAGTCATTACAGACAATCCTTCACGAACCGGGCCGGACCGGATTGTCAATGCAGCAGCCGGATATGAGATCGCTCACGGCCCGGCCATTGTCATAGACTTTGGTACAGCTACAACATACGATCTCATCGGGCCGGAACAGACACTGGAGGCGTGTATTATCGCACCGGGAATCGAGACGGCCGGCCGTTCACTCTGGGGAGGTGCGGCCATGCTTCCGGCGATTCAGATACGAAAGCCGGAATCCATCCTGGCTCATGATACGGTTACGGGAATGCAGGGAGGCCTTGTGTTTGGCGCGATAGGGCAGACAGAGTATATTGTAAGGCGGATGAAAGAAGAGTCGGGGTATACGGATGCGTATGTCATCGCTACAGGCGGCCTTGGGAAAGTGATCGCGAAGGAGACGGAGTGCATTGATCTGTATGATCCGCAGCTGACACTGAACGGACTGAGGCTGATTTATGACAGAACGAAGGGAAACTGATATATTCTGTACATACTGATACTAAACAGGAGGTGTGCCGGAGATGTGTGATGTAAAAAAATATGAGCGCATTTATGAAGAAATTAAGGAGCTGCAGCCGGAAGATACTCTGCAGCTTGTGCTGGAGGCAGAAACGGAAGAGCAGCGTAACTTTTATGAAATGATAGGTGATTATCTTCTGCAAATGAGTCAGAAGAAAGTAATCGAAGGGAATTTGTTTTAGTGAAACGGTATATATTAATTGCGGGAGTGAATGGCGCCGGAAAGTCAACCCTTTATCAGACATTGCATTCTATGCAGAATATGCCTCGCGTAAATACGGATGAAATCCTGAAAGAGTTTGGAGATTGGCGAAATAGGAGTGACCTGGTAAAGGCGGGAAAGCTGGCTGTAGCAAGGATAGAAGAGTATTTTTCAGAAGAAACATCATTTAACCAGGAAACGACATTGTGCGGGAAGTCTGTTATTAATAATCTTCAAAAAGCACAGAGGCGGGGATATGTTATAGAATTACATTACGTGGGGCTGAATTCGGCGGATCTTGCGAAAGAAAGGGTGCGTTTTAGAGTTTCCCATGGTGGACATGGGATCCCGGAAGAGTTGATTGAAAAACGATATGAAGATTCTCTGTCAAATCTGAAAAAGGTACTTCCTCTGTGTGATCTTGCTGTTATTTACGATAATACAGAAAAATTCAGGCGTTTTGCTATATTCAGAAAAGGAGTTCCGGCCAGAGTATCGCATAGTGTGCCGGATTGGTACAAAAATTACGTGATGAGAAGCGGGATATAATGACAGAACGAAGGGAAACTGACAACAGATATTATGAAACGATTGAAGATAGGAAATGTAGAACTTGAAAACCGATATATTTTAGGCCCTATGGCAGGCGTGACTGACCTGCCATTTCGTCTGCTCTGCAAGGAGCAGGGGGCGGGGCTTCTCTGCATGGAGATGGTCAGCGCCAAAGCGATTCTCTATAAGAACAGGAATACGGAAGCGCTGCTTGAGATCCATCCGGAGGAAAAGCCTGTATCTCTCCAGCTCTTTGGCTCGGATCCGAAGATTATGAGCGAGATGGCAAAGCAGATTGAAGAGCGGCCCTTTTCCATACTGGATATCAATATGGGGTGTCCGGTGCCCAAGGTGGTGAAAAACGGGGAAGGCTCCGCGCTTATGAAGAACCCGAAACTGGTATATGAGATCGTCAGCGCGGTGGTAAAAGCGATAGAAAAGCCGGTGACGGTTAAAATAAGGAAAGGATTTGACGATACCTGCGTCAATGCCGTGGAGATCGCGAAGATTATTGAGGAGGCGGGAGCCTCCGCGGTGGCGGTACACGGAAGGACAAGGGAGCAGTATTACAGCGGGAAAGCGGACTGGGAGATTATCCGAAAGGTGAAGGAGGCGGTTTCGATACCCGTTATCGGCAACGGCGACGTCACATCTCCTCAGAAGGCGGATGAACTGGTGAGAGAAACCGGCTGTGACGGGATCATGATCGCCAGGGGCGCTCAGGGGAATCCGTGGATCTTCTCAGAAATGTGCGCCTGGGAAGAAACCGGGATGATTCCGCCCCGTCCAGATAAGGATGAGGTACGGGAAATGATGCTTAAGCATGCCCGGCTGCAGCTGCGTTATAAAGGCGATTACGCGGGAATCCGGGAGATGCGGAAACATGTGGCATGGTACACGAAAGGGATTCCAAATGCCGCCCGGTTAAGAGAGCGGATCAACCAGGTGGAGTCCTACGAAGAGCTGGAAAATCTCTTGACAGCATTATAGTCTTTGGTTATAATATTGAAATTGTGAAATAGACTTAAATGACAGCATACGGAGAGAAAATTCTCTGTGCAGGATAGACAAAAAGTCAAGAAACAGAAAGGGAGAATTACCAATGGCAGAGGCGAAGAAAAGATTACTTACTTATGCCGGATTGAAGGCGCTTGAGGATGAACTTGAGAATCTTAAAGTTGTCAAAAGAAAGGAAGTCGCAGCCAAGATCAAGGAAGCGAGAGAGCAGGGAGACCTCTCGGAGAACGCAGAGTACGACGCGGCGAAGGACGAGCAGCGGGATATTGAGGCGCGTATCGAAGAACTGGAAGGCATCCTTAAAAACGCGGAAGTCGTTGTGGAGGATGAAGTTGATTTTGACAAGATCAATGTAGGATGTACTGTCAAGGTGTTTGACATCACATATGATGAAGAGATGGAATTCAAGATCGTCGGCTCAACAGAAGCCAACAGCCTTGAAGGAAAGATCTCCAATGAATCCCCGGTGGGGCAGGCTCTGATGGGAAAGAAAGTCGGAGACACTGTGAATGTGGAAACCCAGGCGGGGGATATTCAGTACAAAGTGCTTGAAATCAGCCGTTCCAAGTAAACAGATGACATGATACAGACCTCTTAGTACTTAAGAGGTCTGCGTTTGCATGTAGAGGAAGGAGAAAAGAAAGTGTCACAGGATCAGAAAAATGTACAGGAACCAGATCTGAATCAGTTGAGAAAGGTACGCCGGGAGAAGCTGGCGGAGCTTCAGCAGAACGGAAGAGATCCGTTCGTAATCACAAAATATAACCAGACCCACCACAGCCAGGAGATCAAAGACAATTTTGAGGAGCTGGAAGGGAAAACCGTTTCCATCGCAGGCCGTATGATGTCAAAGCGTGTGATGGGAAAAGCATCCTTCTGCAATGTCCAGGATCTGAAAGGGAACATTCAGTCTTATGTTGCCCGGGACAGCGTGGGTGAGGAGAACTATAAGGAGTTCAAGAAGCTGGATGTAGGCGATGTGATCGGAATCGAAGGAGAAGTTTTCAAGACAAAGACCGGGGAAATGTCCATCCATGCGTCTCATGTGACGCTTCTTTCCAAAAGCCTTCAGATCCTTCCGGAGAAGTTCCACGGCCTGACGAATACTGATACACGTTACCGTCAGAGATATGTGGACCTGATCATGAATCCGGAAGTGAAGGATACATTTATCAAGCGTTCCAGAATCATCAGCTCTATCCGTAAATATCTGGACGGGCAGGGATTCATGGAGGTTGAGACTCCGATGCTGGTCGCAAATGCCGGAGGCGCTGCCGCAAGACCCTTTGAGACGCATTTCAATGCCCTGAATGAGGACCTGAAGCTGCGCATTTCTCTGGAACTGTATCTGAAGAGGCTGATCGTGGGCGGACTTGAGAGAGTGTACGAGATCGGCCGCGTGTTCAGAAACGAGGGGCTTGATACGAGACACAATCCGGAGTTTACTCTCATGGAACTCTATCAGGCTTATACAGATTATAATGGCATGATGGATCTGACTGAGAACTTGTACCGTCATGTGGCCCAGGAAGTACTGGGAACGACAAAGATCGTGTACAACGGCGTAGAGATGGATCTTGGAAAGCCCTTTGAGCGGATCACAATGGTTGACGCTGTGAAGAAATATGCGGGCGTGGACTGGAATGAAGTGACAACTCTGGAGCAGGCGAGAACGCTTGCAAAAGAGCATAATATCGAGTTTGAGGAGAGACATGGAAAAGGAGATATCCTGAACCTGTTCTTTGAAGAATATGTTGAGGAGCATCTGGTTCAGCCGACATTTGTTATGGATCATCCGATTGAGATCTCTCCGCTGACCAAGAAGAAACCGGAGAATCCGGAATATGTGGAGCGTTTTGAGTTCTTTATGAACGGCTGGGAGATGGCGAATGCTTACTCCGAGCTTAATGATCCGATTGATCAGAGAGAGCGCTTCAAAGCCCAGGAAGAACAGCTGGCGCAGGGCGATGAGGAAGCGAATACAACAGATGAGGACTTCCTGAACGCGCTGGAGATCGGTATGCCGCCGACAGGAGGTATCGGCTTTGGTATCGACAGAATGTGCATGCTGCTCACAGACAGCGCCGCGATCAGGGACGTGCTGCTGTTCCCGACAATGAAGAGCATCGGCGGTTCTGAGAGCAAAAAGTCAGACAAAAATGATGTGTCTGAACCGGCTGTGAAGCTTGATTTTTCTAAGGTAAAAGTCGAGCCGCTGTTCGCCGACGATGTAGATTTTGACACCTTCAGCAAGTCCGATTTCCGGGTTGTGAAGGTGGAAGCGTGCGAGGCAGTCCCGAAATCTAAGAAGCTCCTGAAGTTCACACTGAATGACGGAACAGACCGGAAACGCACGATTTTAAGCGGTATTCACGAGTATTACGAGCCGGAAGAACTGGTCGGAAAGACCTGTGTGGCGATTACAAATCTGCCGCCCCGGAAGATGATGGGTATCGACTCCGAGGGTATGCTGATTAGTGCAGTGTACGAGTATGATGGACAGGAAGGATTGAATCTGCTGATGCTAGATGACAGTATTCCGGCAGGGGCGAAGCTGTACTAAAATTGAAGAAGAAAAGCGGTTTTGTACCAATCTTGTACCAATTCTGAGCGAAGTTTTAAAAACTTATAAAGAGATATAAGAACAATCCCGGGAGAGAGATATCTTCCGGGATTTTTTCACTTTATAGGAAATTCCGATTTTGGATAAGGATAAAAAAGAAACTCTGCTAATCGAACATATGTTTGAATAACAGGGAATTGGACATGACTTTCTCGTACATTTCTTCGAGGGATACGCGCTTATGGTTGTAATAGAGTTCCAGGAACTCCATTTT
>CALWTQ010000110.1 GCA_944384505.1 uncultured Mediterraneibacter sp. | reverse complement strand
AAGTAGGGATTTTCTCTGCTTCCCTTTTAATTTAGGAATGATTCCTATCTTTGCCAATAATAATTATACACTAACGTGCGTGACAGCTATTTAGTTCACTAACGCTTTTTGCAAAACGTCCGAAAACAGTACCTTTGCCAAGACGTATTCTGCGGGGATGGAGGACGGCTTAGGGCTTCGCTACAGGGGATAAGGGAAACTAAGAAGCTGCGGCGACAGACTAAATGCAAGGCCTGACGGTGGACAACTCGCATCCGCTCAGACAATTCCACCGTCAGTCCTAACGTCAGTCCCCGCAGCTTTAACTTTCCCTAATCCCCTTCCGAAGGCGCCCGTCGCCATCCTCCATCCCCGCAGAATCTTTCCCGAAATGGGGATGTTTTCTGGGCTTTTCAAGCCGGAAGTCAGTGAATATATAGCTGCTGCGAGAAGCAGGCGCGGCCGGAAGTCTTTCGCAGCCGAAAGCCTTCAAGCCGCGCCAATTCGCGCTTTACAGCTCATTTGGGGCAGTAACATTTCCGACTGGAAATACGCAGGAAGCGGAGCGGACGGTTTGAGTAGACTTTCTGGGGAAAGGTGACAGCCGGGAGATGTGACTTTGGAGGAATCCGATGAAAATCTTAGGGGCGAAGAGATGTTGTTAAGCGGCGCGCAGGGACTTGTCTGAGCAAAGCGAGTTTCCCTGCGCGCCGCTTTGCCCTTAAACAGCTCTTCGGCCTGTTAGATTTTCCGGATTCTGGAACGGAGCATCGCACGGCTGTCACCTTTTCACAGAATATCTATCGCAAAATATCCGCTCCGCTTCCGGACGTGAGCCACAGGAAATGTTATTGCGCTAAATAGCTAAAAACATCAAAAAACAGTTGACAAGCAGTTCCTTCGGTGGTAACATACAACTAAATTTCATACGCTAAACCGATGAAGCGGAGATAACGGCAGTGATGCCTTTACAGAGAGTCCGGGGTGGTGAGAGCCGGGTGAGAAACAAGCTGTCAAATGGACCGCTGAGGGTGCAGTCAAATGTGAGGAGTTCTTCACAGAGTATTCTGCAACGTGGGGGCATACGTTAGTTGCCGGGGATATGATGGTATCCTGCTAAGCGCACAGGTCATTCCTGTGAATTCGAGGTGGCACCGCGGATTTATTAATTGATTACAATTTGTAAGATTCGTCCTTGACAGAAACAAAAATCTGTCAGGGACTTTTTTTGTTTCTTATAAATTTTGTTCCATGTTAAACAAAAATGCTGCGCTTATGGGACGGACGCCCGCACAGCCAAAGGAGGAAATCCATGATGAATATTTTACCTAGACTACAGGATGTAAAGAATATCGCCCGATCCGGGGAATACAGAGCCATTCCCGTAAGCTGCGAGATTCTCTCTGATATCTGCACGCCCATTGAAGCTATGAAGATACTGAAGAACGTATCTACGCACTGCTACATGCTGGAGTCAGCCCGGGCGGATGAGACTTGGGGACGTTACACTTTTCTTGGATATGATCCGAAGCTGGAAATTACCTGTGTTAACGGGGAGATGAATGTGGGCGGCGTCCGGTTTCAAACGGATCATCCTTCCGCGTACCTGCGGCAGATACTTGCAGAGCACAAAAGTCCGGGATTTGATTACCTTCCTTCATTTACCGGAGGCCTGGTGGGATATTTTTCTTATGACTATCTGGGATACAGCGAGCCTGCTGTCCGGACGGGGGCGGAAGATACGGAGGCGTTTAAGGATGTTGACCTGATGCTCTTTGACAAGGTGATTGCCTTTGACCACTTCCGCCAGAAGATTATTCTGATTGTAAATATGATGCTTGGAAGGCCGGCAGAGCCGGACAGAAAATGTGCGGACACAGATACGAGGGCCAAGTCCTGCCTGTCTGAATCCTATCCGTCAGCGGAATATATTGAGACAGAGTATAACCGAGCCGTACTGGAGCTTAAGCAGATGAGGGAGCTTCTCCTGAACGGAGAGAAGAAGAAAGAACCGGCAGGGCGGCTGGCCGGGGAGATACGGCCCCTGTTTGAAAAGGAACAGTTCTGCTCCATGGTGGAGAAGGCGAAGCATTATATCCGGGAAGGGGATATCTTCCAGATCGTTCTGTCCAACCGGCTTTCAGCGCCCTTTGAGGGAAGCCTTTTCAATACCTACAGAGTGCTGCGGACCATCAATCCATCACCGTATATGTTTTACTTTTCGGGAACGGATGTAGAAGTGGCGGGCGCATCACCTGAGACACTGGTGAAGCTGGAAAACGGCGTGCTCCATACATTTCCCCTGGCGGGTACAAGGCCCAGGGGAAAGACGGAAGAGGAAGACCAGAGGCTGGAAGCGGAACTGCTCTCAGATGAAAAGGAGCTTGCCGAACACAACATGCTGGTGGATCTGGGAAGGAATGATCTGGGGAAAATCAGCCGGTTCGGGACGGTTCAGGTGGAGAAGCTCCATTCCATTGAACGGTTTTCTCATGTGATGCACATCGGCTCTACGGTCAGGGGAGAGATCCGGGAGGGATGCGACGCGCTGGACGCAGTGGAAGCAGTTCTCCCGGCAGGAACGCTCTCGGGCGCTCCGAAGATCCGGGCCTGCCAGCTGATCGGAGAGCTGGAGAACAATAAGAGAGGGATATATGGAGGAGCCATCGGATATATTGATTTTGCGGGAAATATGGATACCTGCATTGCGATCCGCATTGCCTATAAGAAAAACGGTACGGTGTTTGTCCGAAGCGGCGCGGGGATTGTGGCAGATTCTGTCCCGGAAAAAGAATACCAGGAATGTCTGAACAAGGCAGGCGCTGTGATGGATGCGTTAAAGCTTGCAGAGGAGGTGGAACCGTGATTTTGCTCATTGATAATTATGACAGCTTTTCTTATAACCTGTATCAGATGGCGGGCAGCATTGAGCCGGATATCCGGGTAATAAGAAATGATGAGATGACGGTGGAGGAGATCAGTAAGATGAAGCCGGAGCGGATCATCCTTTCCCCCGGACCCGGGCGGCCGGAGAATGCCGGAATCATTATGGAAGCGGCGATGGAGCTGGGCAGGGAGATTCCGCTCCTGGGAGTGTGTCTCGGACATCAGGCGGTGTGCGCGGCATTTGGAGCGAAGATCACTTATGCCAGAGAACTGATGCATGGGAAACAGTCAGAGGTCACCTTTGATACGGACTGCCCGCTGTTTTACGGAATCCCGAAGACAGCGCCCGTGGGAAGATACCATTCCCTCGCCGCAGATCCGACGACTATCCCGGAGGAGCTTACAGTTACCGCTGTTACCGGGGAGGGCGAGGTGATGGCAGTCCGGCACAAAGAGTATCCGGTCTATGGGGTGCAGTTTCATCCGGAATCTATCCTGACGCCGGATGGGAAACAGATGCTTGAAAATTTTATCAGACAGGGAAAGGATCCCGGCAAATAATGAAAAGGAGAGATACAGCATGATCAAAGAAGCAATTGTAAAAATCGTAAACAAAGAAGACTTAACCTATGACGAAGCATATACCGTGATGAATGAGATCATGAGCGGTGAGACAACGCCTACCCAGAATGCGGCATTTCTCTCAGCGCTTTCCACAAAGAGCGCCCGGGCCGAGACAAAGGATGAGATAGCAGGGTGCGCGGCGGCCATGCGCTCTCACGCGGTAAAGGTGGATACGGATCTTGATCTGTTTGAGATTGTTGGAACCGGAGGAGATAATGCGCACAGCTTCAATATCTCAACGACTTCGGCGCTGGTTGCGGCCGCAGGGGGGATGAAAGTGGCAAAGCACGGGAACCGGGCGGCCTCTTCACAGTGCGGTACCGCGGACTGTCTGGAGGCGCTGGGAGTAAATATTCAGCAGAGCCCGCAGCGCTGCGTGGAGCTTTTAGAGAAAGTAGGAATGTGTTTCTTTTTCGCGCAGAAATACCATACGTCCATGAAATATGTGGGAGCAATTAGAAAGGAGCTGGGATTCCGTACTGTGTTTAATATTCTTGGGCCGCTGACAAATCCGGGAAGTCCGTCTATGCAGCTTTTGGGCGTGTATGATGACTATTTAGTCAATCCCCTGGCACAGGTGCTCATTGACCTGGGAGTAAAGAGAGGAATGGTTGTGTATGGGCAGGATAAGTTAGATGAGATCTCCATGAGCGCGCCTACTTCTGTGTGTGAGATCCGGGACGGATGGTTTAAATCTTATACCATTGCTCCGGAGGATTTTGGGTTTGAAAGATGTACGAAAGCAGATCTTCTGGGCGGCACGCCAGAGGAAAACGCTCAGATCACGCTCTCGATCCTTCGAGGAGAGAAGGGGCATAAGAGAAACGCGGTGCTTATGAATGCCGGCGCTTCCCTCTATATCGGCGGGAAGGCACAGAGCATGGAGGAAGGCGTCCGGCTTGCGGCAGATCTCATTGATTCAGGGAAGGCACTGGAGACACTAAACAGGCTGATCAAGATCAGTAACCGGCCGGAAGGAGAGTCATTATGAGCGGCGGCACATCGATCCTGGATCAGCTTGCAGAATACGCGAGGGAGCGGGTGGAGGCAGCGAAGAGGCGGCGTTCTTTGGAGAAGATCAAAAGAGAAGCAAAAAGCCTGCCAGCCGGAGGATTTGCTTTCGAGAATGCTCTGAAAAAACCGGAGATTTCCTTTATCTGCGAGTGTAAGAAGGCATCCCCGTCCAAAGGGCTGATCGCAGAGAACTTCCCATATGTGAAGATCGCGCGGGAGTACGAGGCGGCCGGCGCGGACTGTATTTCTGTCCTGACCGAGCCAAAATGGTTCTTAGGGCGGGATCAGTATTTAGAAGAGATTGCAGGAGCAGTGTCCATTCCCTGCCTTCGGAAAGACTTCACCGTGGACGAATATATGATCTATGAGGCAAAGCTTTTGGGAGCATCGGCAGTGCTTTTGATCTGCTCGATTCTGGAGAGGGAACAGCTTGGGGAGTATATCGGGATCTGCGATGAGCTGGGAATATCCGCGCTTGTGGAAGCCCACGATGAGAATGAGATCAAAGATGCGCTGGATGCGGGGGCCCGGGTGATCGGGGTGAATAACCGGAACCTGAAAGACTTCACCGTAGATACACAGAACAGCAGCAGGCTTAGCGCTATGATACCGAAAGGCGTGCTGTTCGTATCCGAGAGCGGCGTGAGAACCCGTTCAGATGTAGAAGCGCTGCAGGAGATCAGGGCGGACGCCGTGCTGATCGGAGAGACGCTGATGAGAGCGGAGGATAAAAGAGCAGAGCTTATGAAGCTGAAGGGAGAGGCATGATGACAAAGATTAAGCTGTGCGGGCTTACCCGCCCATGCGATATTCAGGCGGCAAATGAACTGCGTCCGGATTTTATTGGATTTGTCTTTGCCCCGGGGAGCAGAAGATATGTGTCTTTTGACAGAGCGGCGGAACTGAGAAAGCTGCTGGATCCGTGTATACAGGCTGTGGGTGTATTTGTAGATGAAGATCCGCAGGTGATCGCCGGTCTGATCAGGCAGGGCGTGATCGATATCATCCAGCTTCACGGCAGAGAAGATGAGGACTACATCCGCAGGCTGCGGCAGACGCTGGCCCGGGTTCCGGATCATCCGGACGGGGAAGAGTGCCAAAGAGACAGGCAGGAAGAGGAGAAAAGGAAAAGTCTTCCTGCGGTCATTCAGGCATTCTCACTTAAAACAGAGGAGGATGTGCAGGCGGCCAGGGAAAGCGGCGCGGACTGGATCCTCTTAGATTCGGGAGGAGGCGGAACAGGAAAAGTATTTGACTGGAGCCTGCTCTCCAGGATCGGCCGGCCCTATTTCCTTGCGGGAGGGCTTTCTCCCGGAAATGCCGGGGAGGCGGTAATGCGGCTGAATCCTTTTGGGGTGGACGTAAGTTCCGGGATTGAGACAGAAGGATACAAGGACCGGGCAAAAATGAGAGCATTTGTCCGGGAGGTAAGAAGGTGTATGTAAAACAGTTCGGCCATGGCGCGTGATGAACTATTACAGATATATGGAGGTTGAGAAGGATGACAAATCAGAGAGGACGCTTCGGTCTTCACGGCGGACAGTATATTCCGGAAACATTGATGAACGCCGTAATTGAGCTGGAGGAAGCGTACAATCACTATAAGGACGACCCGGAGTTTAACCGGGAACTGACGGCACTTTTAAACGAATATGCGGGACGGCCGTCCAGGCTGTATTTTGCAAAAAAGATGACAGAGGATCTTGGAGGCGCGAAGATCTATCTTAAGAGAGAGGACTTGAATCACACAGGCGCGCATAAGATCAACAATGTACTGGGACAGGCGCTTCTGGCAAAGAAGATGGGAAAGACAAGGCTGATCGCAGAGACCGGAGCGGGCCAGCATGGAGTCGCCACTGCTACGGCGGCAGCCCTCATGGGAATGGAATGTGTAGTATTTATGGGAGAGGAAGATACGGTCCGTCAGGCGTTGAATGTATACCGCATGCGTCTGCTGGGAGCGGAAGTGATCCCGGTTAAGACAGGAACGGCTACTTTAAAGGATGCGGTGTCGGAGGCTATGCGGGAGTGGACGACCCGGATAAGTGATACGCATTACTGCCTTGGATCGGTGATGGGTCCTCATCCTTTTCCCACGATTGTGCGGGATTTTCAGGCAGTGATTTCTAAAGAGATCAAGGCGCAGATCCTGGAAAAAGAGGGAAGGCTTCCGGATGCGGTCATCGCCTGCGTGGGAGGCGGATCCAATGCGATCGGCAGCTTCTATCACTTTATCGAAGACAAAGAAGTCAGCCTGATCGGCTGTGAGGCAGCGGGCAAAGGAATAGATTCCTTTGAGACGGCCGCTACTGTGAATACGGGAAAGATCGGGATATTCCACGGGATGAAATCTTACTTCTGCCAGGATGAATACGGGCAGATCGCACCGGTTTATTCGATTTCCGCGGGGCTGGACTATCCGGGCGTAGGGCCGGAACACGCATATCTCCACGATACCGGACGGGCAGAATATGTCCCTGTCACAGACGATGAGGCGGTCAGTGCCTTCGAGTATCTTTCGAGGACAGAAGGGATTATTCCGGCCATCGAATCTGCGCATGCAGTGGCGTATGCCATGAAGAAAGCGCCCAAGATGAGAAAAGACCAGATTATTGTTATCACGATTTCCGGCAGAGGAGATAAAGACTGCGCGGCTATTGCACGTTACAGAGGGGAGGATATTCATGAGTAATATTAGGAAAGCATTTGCAGACGGAAAGGCATTTATCCCGTTTATCACCTGTGGGGATCCGGATCTGGAGACAACGGCAGCCTGCGTCCGCGCGGCTGTGAAAAACGGAGCGGATCTGATTGAGCTTGGAATCCCATTTTCCGATCCCACAGCGGAAGGGCCGGTGATACAGGATGCGAGTCTGAGAGCGTTAAAAGGCGGCGTCACCACGGATAAGATCTTTGACCTGGTTAGAGAACTGCGCCGCGACGTTGACGTGCCAATGGTCTTTATGACTTATGCTAATGTAGTATTTTCCTATGGCACGGAGCGTTTTGCTTCCACATGCCGGGATATCGGGATTGACGGGCTGATCCTGCCGGATGTGCCTTATGAGGAGAAAGAAGAGTTTCTCCCTGCCTGCCGCAAATACGGCCTGGATCTGATCTCCCTGATCGCCCCGACTTCACAGGATAGGATCGCTATGATTGCAAAGGAAGCACAGGGCTTTCTCTATATTGTATCCAGCCTCGGGGTGACAGGGATGCGCAGCGAGATCAGGACGGATCTAGAATCCATCGTGAAGACAGTGCGGCAGAATACAGAGATTCCATGCGCCATCGGATTCGGCATCTCTACGCCTGAACAGGCGGCGAAGATGGCCGGGACTGCGGACGGCGCGATAGTCGGCTCTGCAATTGTAAAGATTATAGGAGAATATAAGAGGGAAGCGCCGCAGCATGTGGGAGAGTATGTGCGCAAAATGAAAGCAGCTATTTAGCGCACTAACATATCCTGTGACTCACGTCCGGAAGCGGAGCGGATGGTTTGCGATACGTATTCTGTGAAAGCTTTCCGGCCGCGCCTGCTTCTCGCAGCAGCTATATATTCACTGACTCCCGGTTTGAAAAAGCCCAGA
>CALWTQ010000109.1 GCA_944384505.1 uncultured Mediterraneibacter sp. | reverse complement strand
GCCGGATGCGGGAAAGCCGCACGTCCGGATCTGAGAGGGGTAAGTCTCGCAAGGGGCTTATCTACTCAACCGCTCAGGCAATCCCTGCGCACCGCTTAACAACATCTCTCCGACTTCTAAGATCTTCCATCAGATCCCTCCAAAGTCACAGTCCCCACACGCCCCTCTCCAAGAACTTACGCTTCAAACATCCGCTCCGCTTCCTGCGCTTTTCTGTCGGAAGTGTCATTCCCTAAATAGCTGAACAGTTGTATAAAATGAGAACAAATATCAAAATTATGTTGATATTTCCAATAGAGTATTGTATGATAACAACAAAGGGTTAGATATATCTAACCGAATGAAGCACAAAACACGATTACTTGTTTTTCAGGAGGTTCTATATGAGTGTTGTTATCATAGGCGGTCATGACAGGATGGTCTGCCAGTACAAGAAAATATGCAAACAATATAATTGCAAGGCGAAGGTTTTTACTCAGATGTCTGCAGAATTGAGTAAAAAGATCGGCAGCCCGGATCTGATTGTACTTTTCACAAATACAGTATCACATAAAATGGTGAGATGTGCGGTGGAAGGAGCGGAACGGTGCAATGCGAATGTGATCCGCTGTCATACAAGCAGCAAGAACGCGCTGGAAGAAATTTTGGAGAGTGTGTGTGCGTAATTTTTTGTTTACCCGTGAGAATACTGCGGGCGGAACTTTTGCTTCATGAAAAACGGAGCAAATGGAATGATTCTATGATTCATTTTTGCAACTGGCCTGTTGGCGGAAAGGTTTCCATTTGCTCTGTTAATTGATTTTTTTAGATTGTTGATGTGCTGATAACTATTCATGCATCGATATCCCGGGTGATTTTATTTTCTGGAATTCAACTGCCCGGAATACCTTCGATGAGCAGAGAGATCTGGTTTATCATGGCTTTTTCAGCCAGAAATACCATGTTTTGATGAAAAAGAAAGAACAAAGGAGAAGTTTGTAAAAATATTAATCCTGCCGGCGGAACTGTCTGATTATAGTAAACTGTTCCGCCAGCAGGATTATTAATTAGTTTAGAATTCTTTTTGCTGGGTAAGCTCTGACAGCTCAGTCTGCGTCATTCGTAAAATCGAACTTCGTGTCTGCTATAGCTGCCGCATTGCCGCGCCAAACTACAGTTTCAGATTCTTGAAGAGATCCCCGAGGCTGGTTCCGATATTTTCACTCTTCGGAATGACAACCTTTTCTTCCGGTGCTTCTTTTGCTTCTTCAAGAGCCTTCATGCTAAGGCTTACTTTACCGTCTTTGATGCCAATGACTTTAACAGTTACTTTGTCGCCGACGTTGAGCACATCTGACGGCATCTTTACCCGCTTCTGGGAGATCTGGGATACATGAACCAGGCCGGACAGACCGTTCTCAAGTTTAACGAACGCGCCGTAGTTCTGAAGGGTTTCAACTGTTCCTTCCAGAACCGTGCCGATTTTTAAGTTTGCAATCTGCTCTTCGCGGGCCTTTCTTTCTTTCTCTTTGAGAATTTCGCGCGCAGAGAGGACAAGACGGTTGTTTGCCTGATCAACATCAATTACCTGTGCCTCGATATCTTTGAGGAGATAAGTTTCCAGATCTTCAATGTAGGAGAGGGACAGCTTGGATGCGGGGACGAATCCTCTTAATCCTTCTACCATAACGATGACACCGCCGTTTACCACACCTTCCACTTTGAGCGGGAGAACCGTTTTATTCTCCATATATTCTTTCACTCTGTTCCAGGGGTTGGCATCGTCAAAATGGTCTTCATAGTCAGCCATTGTTTCTGTGTTTTCCACAGCAGATTCTGCTGTCTGCTCAGCGGCAGCCTCTGCAGTCTTGTTCTCAGCAGCTTCATCTGCCTGCATTTCTACTTTCATTTCTTCACTCATTGTACAGCACCTCAACTTACTTTGATATAATTTCAATGTTCATAGTATACCATATTCTGACGGGAAAAAACAACAGGCAGTGAGAGGTTGATAAAAAACCGGGTAACAGTTCAGCCCATCTGCTATCCGGAGACGGATTTACGCCCGCATAAGAAACCGGACGGATATTCAGATAAGCTGCTCTAAAGATCTGTACGTCAAAATGTACAGAAAAGATTCAATATCTGGTTGACTATCGTGCAAAAAGATGGCAAGCTTTACTAAGAAAGCCCGCTGGCGGGAAAATGAACCTGGCGTAAAAAGGGATGGCAGCCCTTAAATGCCGGGATAAACAGGAGAGGTTTGTATTATGAGCAAGGAAAAAGAAAGAAAGGTTTATGTTGTCGGACACAAGAATCCGGATACGGATTCTATCTGTTCCGCCATAGCATATGCGGCCCTGAAGACCAAGGTGACAGGGCAGACATATGAGGCGCGGCGGGCAGGCCAGCTTAACGAGGAGACACAGTATGTCCTGGAGCGCTTTGGGGTGAAGGCTCCGAGACTTCTGTCGGATTTGAGGGAGCAGATCAAAGACGTAGAGTTAAAAGAAGTAGAAGGATTAAAGAGCAGTATTTCGATCCGGACTGCATGGGAGAAGATGAGAGAGTATAATATACATACTCTGCCGGTCACAAGAAATGGGAAGCTGGAAGGACTGATTACGATCGGAGATATTGCAAAAACGTATATGGATGTGTACGACAGCACGATTCTTGCAAAGGCGCGCACCCAGTATAGAAATATTGCCCGGGCAGTGGACGGTGAGATATTGACTGGAAATGGTCACAGCTATCTGTCCAATGGAAAAGTGGTAATCGCCGCGTCAAGCAAAATTCTAATGTCTGATTTTATCAGCAAGGATGATCTGGTGATTATGGGGGATCGGAAGGACGCGCAGCAGTGCGCGGTGGATATGGATGCGGGATGTATGGTGGTATGCCAGAATGCACCTGTGTCGGAGCGGATTATCCGTCAGGCGGAGGAAAAGCAGATTGTGATCATCCGCACCCGGCATGATACATTTACTGCGGCTCAGCACATCAATCAGAGTATCCCGGTCAAATATTTTATGACCAGAGAGAATCTTGTGACTTTCAAGATGAAAGATTATGTGGACGACGCAAAGGAAGTTATGGCGAAGAAAAGGTTCAGGGACTTCCCTATCTTGGATAATAAGGGGCGCTTTGTGGGCCTGCTCTCCAGGCGGCGTCTTTTGAACGCGAAGAAAAAGCGTGTCATCCTTGTGGATCACAATGAGAAAAGCCAGGCAGTGGACGGGATTGATGAGGCGGACGTACTTGAGATTATTGACCACCACAGACTGGGGCAGAGCATTGAGACAATGGGGCCTGTGTTCTTCCGCAATCAGCCTGTGGGGTGTACGGCGACGATCGTGTACCAGATGTACCAGGAGGAATGTATTCTGGTAGAGCCGGTTCATGCCGCGCTTCTGTGCTCCGCGATTATTTCGGATACTTTGATGTTCCGCTCGCCGACATGTACGCCTTTGGATGAGCAGGCGGCGCGCGCTCTGGCAAAAATCGCGGGAATCGAGATTGAGTCGCTGGCCCAGGAGATGTTCAATGCGGGAAGCAATCTGAAAGGAAAGAGCGCGGAGGAGATCTGCTTCCTTGACTTTAAGCAGTTCACTGTAAATGATACAGTATTCGGCGTGGGACAGGTGAATTCTATGAGCGCGGATGAATTAAAGGAGATTAAGGACATTGTTGAACCGCATTTAGAGAAGGCGAGAAAGGGACATGGGCTGAACATGATTTTCTTTATGCTTACTAATATCATTACGGAGTCGTCTGAACTTCTCTGCTGCGGGCCGGAGGCAAGGGAAAAGATTTTAAATGCTTTTGACCTTCCAGACGATGCGGAACAGATTATGCTAAAAGGCGTGGTGTCCAGGAAGAAGCAGCTTGTTCCTACTTTGGTCAGCTCGCTTCAGCAGTGATAGTTTCACGGGCGATAAATGCCGCTGATTCGGCGGCAGAATGGAGGATGTGATGGGAAAACAGATATGGAAGCCGGGAAATATGCTTTATCCTCTTCCTGCTGTAATGGTCAGTGCGGCGGACAGGGAAGGAAATACGAACATTCTAACGATTGCGTGGACGGGGACTGTGTGCACGAATCCTGCTATGGTCTACATTTCCGTGCGCCCGGAACGGTATTCTTATCATATGATAAAAGAAACCGGGGAGTTTGTGATCAATCTGACTACGGAGAAACTGGCCCGGGCAGCGGATTACTGCGGGGTGCGGTCAGGAGAGAAGGTGGACAAATGGAAAGAGTGCTGCCTGACAGAAGAAAAAGCGGTTTCTCTCGAATTTGCGCCGGTGATTAAAGAGTCTCCGGTAAATATCGAGTGCAGGGTGAAGGAAATTCTGGAACTTGGAAGCCACCACATGTTTGTGGCGGAAGTGACAGCTGTACAGGCTGATGAGGCGTATTTGGACAAAAATGGAAAGTTCGACCTCAATAAGACTGGGCTTTTGGCCTATTCTCACGGGGAGTACTTAGGGCTGGGGAAGAAGCTGGGAACTTTCGGATACAGTGTGAAGAAAAATACTGTGGGAGCAGCGGCTGGAAAAGGTGAGCGGCATTCCGGTCATTCCCATAGAAATAATAAGAAGAAAGGCGGGAAGCGCAGGGGAGGCTTCCGGCGCAGAAAGGCGGGATAGTGATGCTGTACTTTGAGATCAGCAGAAATGCGATTGAGACAGCGGACAAGCTGAAAGATGTTCTGCGGGAGAAAGGTTACAAGTTTTATATCGAATCGCCCACAAATCAGATTTTTGTCATATTAGAGAACAGAAAGATGGAGAAGCTGAAAAAAGAAGTTGTGTTCAGCTTTTGGGAGAAAAAAGATAAGAACCATACGGTTGTCAGGTTCGCGACAAGCTGGGCCACCCGCATGGAAGATGTAGAGAAACTGGCTGCGCTTTTATAGGCGCAGCTTTTTGAATAAAGGGACGGAAAACAGGGAATTATAAATCTGTCTCCTGATAATAGATGGCTGAATGGTTGTAACAGTTCAGCCCGCGCCATTCGGAAAACCGTACTGACGTGCTTACTGCGGCTGCGCCGGTGCTTTCCTTATAAGCGGGCGCTCGGCTCATGAAGCTGCCCGATCGAAAAATCATGCGAGCATGATTTCCTCTCCCAGACAGCTCCATGGCTGAACTGTTGCGATAAATGATAATCAATCTCAATTATTGGCTTGAATAAGGTGACTGTATCTGGTAAAATACATATGGTTAGTTAATTCTAACTACATGTGAATAACTCATGGAACTCCTTTTGCCCTGAAAATGCCTGAAACAGGGCAAAGGGTTATTCCAGGGAAAGGAAGAGGCAGAATATGGATTATTTAGAGATTGAAAAGGTAATTGGACGGGAGATTATTGATTCCAGAGGAAATCCGACTGTGGAGGCAGAAGTGTATCTTGCGGATGGAACCGTTGCAAGAGGGGCGGCTCCCAGCGGGGCGTCCACAGGTGAATTTGAGGCGCTGGAATTAAGAGACGGAGATAAAAAGAGGTTTGGCGGCAAGGGCGTTTCCAAAGCTGTGAACAATATTAATACAGTGATTAATGACGCACTGCAGGGGATGAATGCGGGAGATATTTACGCGGTAGACCGTGCGATGATCAAGGCGGATGGAACAAAGGACAAGTCAAAGCTCGGCGCGAATGCGATTCTGGCAGTGTCGATCGCGTGCGCAAGGGCAGCGGCTGCATCTCTTGAGATTCCGTTGTACCGTTTCCTCGGCGGCATAAACGCAAACCGCCTTCCTGTGCCGATGATGAATATCTTGAATGGAGGCGCTCATGCGGCGAATACTGTAGACGTGCAGGAGTTTATGATTATGCCGGCAGGAGCTGAGAGCTTTACAGAGGGATTGAGATGGTGTACAGAAGTGTTTCATGCGCTTGCCGCCCTTCTGAAATCCAAAGGCCTGGCGACAGCCGTGGGAGATGAAGGCGGATTCGCGCCGGATCTGGGAAGCGATGAGGAGGCCATTGAATATATTCTTCAGGCCGTAAAAGACGCCGGATATGAGCCGGGCAAAGATTTCGTCCTTGCGATGGACGCGGCTTCCAGCGAATGGAAGGGCAGTGCGAAGGGAGAATATGTGCTTCCGAAATGCGGAAAGAAATTTACATCCGCAGAGCTTGTGGCACACTGGAAAGCACTGGTTGACAAATATCCGATCTACTCCATAGAGGACGGCCTGGATGAGGAAGACTGGGAAGGATGGCAGATCATGACAAAAGAGCTGGGAGATAAGGTTCAGCTTGTGGGGGATGATCTGTTCGTGACGAATACAGAGCGCCTGAAAAAGGGCATTGATATGGGATGCGGTAATTCAATTTTGATTAAGCTGAATCAGATCGGTTCCGTGTCCGAGACATTGGAAGCGATTAAGATGGCCCATAAGGCGGGCTATACTGCCGTGACGTCTCACCGGTCCGGGGAGACTGAAGATACAACCATCGCAGATCTGGCGGTTGCGCTGAATACATGCCAGATCAAGACGGGAGCACCGAGCAGAAGCGAACGCGTGGCAAAGTATAACCAGCTGGTGCGGATAGAGGAAGAGCTGGGGGAAAGCGCCGTATATCCGGGGTTTGAAGCATTTAACGTGAAAAAATAGTTGATTGGGGACGTAGTAAAATCCGATTTTACTACGTCCCCAATCAAGTTTTACGGTGTCCCAAACCGCCGTTATCTTACTGAAACAATGGAAAAATCGATGCTAAAGTACGCTTCTTCTCCGTATACCGGTTCTAATATGTAAGTATCGTATGAATCGAATGCCAAGTCATATCCTTCATAATCGAAATCGCATGTTACCGTCACCCCATCATAAGTAAAGCTGAAATCTTCAAAGTAGTCGGCCTTTTCTTTGACCTGATCAAATATTTCTTCCGGGGTATCTGGCTGGAATGTGTAGTCATCCTGAGCGCAGATGTATGAGACTGCCGCCAGTGCCATGCTTTCTCCGTAGGATGAGACCTTTACGTTTTCATTTTCTACGGTATAAGAAAATCCCATACCCGTCATGAAGCCGTCCTTTTCCGTAAATTGGAAATCAGGAAGCGGAGCGTATTCTCCGTCCTGACTCATGTAAGGTGTGCCGGGACTTTTCGTCCACCTGCCCGTCTGATCCAGATAGAGCGCGGAGTCTGGAATCGCGCCAAGGCCCGAAGAGAGGGATGGCGGAAGGTTTAACTGCCGTTCGATCCCAAAGAAGTCCTCAGAGTCATTAAAATTTTCACAGAACTGAGCAATTGTAAGCGGCGCCTTGTTTGGAGGAAGAGCAGCCATGTGATTCATGTGCGAAGTAAGGAGCAGGGCAAGCGGATTGACAGCCAGCCAGGCAAGGATTCCGAGCGGCAGGTTTTCGGATTTTAAGTGAAGGACGGAATTTTCCTCCCAATATAGTGTTTTCTCCTGTTTACATGCCCGGTATGATTTGTACAGGCGGATAAACCCGTAAATGGGAATGAAGAAACCGAATCCCTTGCGCAGCACGTCCCAGGTGCGCCGCAGCGCTTCCCGATAGGTGAGTCGTTTCCCATCCGGCGCTGTCACCTTAAGCCCGAAACAGAGTTTCCCCGGAGTAGTCCCTGTAAGTGAGAGGAAAAGCGGCTCGGCCAGGAGAACAAATATGTTCTGAGTAAATATACTCAGTATGCCTCCGAAAAACAGTACAGAGAGGAAACGGGGTCCCATGGGCAGGTCCGCTTCAATGTTGATGCCGAATACCAGAGCACGGAATGCGTCAAAAATCAGGCTGTAGAGCACGAAATCCAGATCCCGGGCAAAGAAACGTCTCCAGGGAACAGTTACTTTTGGAAAAGCGTCTTCTTTCAGCTCCTGCGGAGCGCTGTTTCTGGGCGCGCTTAATAAATTCAGATAATGCTGGGCATCGAATGTATCATAGGAAGGATGATCCCGGCAGATCTGTTCACAGATTTCCCGGCATTGAATCAGCCCCTTTTCCTCTTCCTTCAAATGAATGAGATGATCAAGCAGCACTTCCTCCAGATTCTTTTCGCCGTTTGATGCAGACCGGATTGCGTCAAGGCTCAGGTGCAGAGTGCGCAGAAGCCGGATCCGCTTCAATATCTCCAGATCTCTTTCTGTATAGTTCCTGTATCCGTTAGAATCTCTGGCAGGAGTGAAAAGCCCTTCCGCTTCATAAAAACGGATATTGGCCCTTGTCATCCCGGATAAGTTTTCAATTTCTTTGATTGTCATCGTGAATCTCCCCCTTGCTGGTCTATCTTATCTGAGTACAGTATGGGGTGTCAACCAGCTTTACAGTCAAGGTTAGTGTATAATTATTATTGGCAAAGATAGGAATCATTCCTAAATTAAAAGGGAAGCAGAGAAAATCCCTACTT
>CALWTQ010000108.1 GCA_944384505.1 uncultured Mediterraneibacter sp. | reverse complement strand
ACAGAATACGTATCGCAAACTATCCGCTCCGCTTCCGGACACATTTCGTCGGGAACTGTTAGTGCGCTAAATAGCTGATAATCTATAGAACTCCTCCATGCAGCACTTTCAGCACTTCAGACAGTTCTCTCACATCGATCTGCCCCGGAGCGGACACATCTCCCACCGCCCCGAATGTGACCGCAGAGCCGAACACTTCTCCGCAGAGGCGGCTGATCAGCCCCTCTCCTGCCATGGACATTGTAATCACAGGCCGGTCCGCGTACATGCGGGTCATCTCTTCCGTCGCGGATAAAAGAGTCAGTACATCCTTCCTGCTCTGAGGCATCACAGCGATCTTCGGGATGTCCGCGCCCATCTCCTGCATCTGCCGCAAACGGGAGACTATCTCCTTCTGATCCGGAGTCCTGCTGAAATCATGGTTTGACACGATCACCTTTACGCCATGAGCATGAGCGGACTTAAGCACAGCCTCCACTGCGGACTCTCCCCGGAACATCTCCACGTCCACCAGATCAATCATACCCGATTCAGCCGCTCTCTGATTCAGCCGGATGTAATCCTCTGCCGAAACGGACTTTTCTCCACCCTCATCTGATGTGCGGAATGTGAACAAAAGCGGGCAGTCTTCCAGTACTTTCCTTAAGCCGGCCAATGTCTGACATGTCTTTTCAGAATCAAAAATATCCTCATACCAGTCCACGCGCCACTCCACCAGATCTGCCGGGGCGGGCTTTATGGACTCTGCGGATTTTAAGATCTGCTCCCTGGTTTTCCCTACGATCGGAACGCAGATTTTCGGAATTCCTCTTCCGATTTCAAGATTTCTCACTTTTACTGTATTCATCAAAATGTCTCCTTTGACTTGCCGCTCCAGCGGCAATCTGCCAAAACCCCGCCTGAAAATCTGAGATTTCCGGGCGGGGTCATGAATAGTGACTGCAGTTTTGCAGCAGATCAGCAGAGCGGATATTTCTCCGTCAGTTCTGCCGTCAGCTTTCTGGCTGCCTCCACATTGTCTTCGCTTTCGATTACCATTGCGATAATCTCTGCAATTTTATCCATATCTTCTTCCTTCATTCCGCGGGTTGTCACTGCCGGAGTTCCAAGTCTCACGCCGCTTGTGACGAACGGGGAACGGGGATCATTGGGGATCGTGTTTTTATTGCAGGTAATGTGAGCGTCGTCCAGACGTTTTTCCAGTTCTTTCCCGCTCACATTCTTCTCTGTCAGGTCAACCAGCATCAGATGATTGTCCGTGTCGCCGGAGACAATCTTCACACCGCGTTTTTTCAGTCCCTCGCAGAGCGCTTTTGCGTTCTTAAGGATCTGTTTCTGATACTCTTTGAATTCCGGCTGCAGCGCTTCCTTAAAGCATACAGCTTTTGCCGCAATCACATGCATGAGCGGGCCGCCCTGGATGCCCGGGAATACTGCTTTGTTGAAATTGAACTTCTCGTTCACTTCATTGCTGGAGAGAATCATTCCGCCTCTTGGACCTCTGAGTGTCTTATGCGTCGTGGTAGTCGTCACATGTGCGTACGGAATCGGGCTCGGATGAAGTCCTGCTGCCACCAGCCCCGCAATATGGGCCATATCTACCATAAGATACGCTCCGACTTCGTCAGCGATCTCACGGAAACGCTTGAAATCAATGGTGCGCGCGTATGCGCTGGCGCCTGCGATGATCAGCTTCGGCTTGCATTCTTTTGCGATGGAAAGCACATTGTCGTAGTCAATCACGCCTTCCTCATTTACTCCATAGGGAACAACGTGATAATATTTCCCCGACATGTTGACCGGTGAACCGTGGGTCAGATGACCGCCGTGATCCAGGTTCATTCCCATATAGGTATCTCCCGGCTGAAGCATGGCAAACATAACGGCCATATTTGCCTGTGCCCCGGAGTGCGGCTGAACATTTACATATTCGCATCCGAACAGTTCTTTAGCGCGCTCTCTCGCGAGCTCCTCTGCCACGTCTACGCACTGGCATCCCCCATAATATCTCTTTCCCGGATAGCCTTCTGCGTATTTGTTGGTCAGTGGGCTTCCCATAGCTGCCATCACTGCTTTGCTTACCCAGTTTTCAGAAGCGATCAGCTCAATATGAGAGTTCTGGCGCTCCATCTCCCCTTTGATAGCTTCCGCGATTTCCGGGTCTGTTGTCATGATTTCATCAAAGTCGTACATATTGATTCTCCTCCATACTTTTCAAGACTCGCTCATATGTCATTGTGTCTGAAGCCTGCGGAAAGGACTGTCCCCATCCGATACCGGCCTATGAAGCTGATTATAACACGGGACGCTCTCTGCGTCTATCCCAAAACAGTCTGTCTGCAGATATCTGAGCCGTTGCTACAGATCAAACAGGGATAGCTGGTTGCTCTGAGGCAGATCGCCGAACAGTCCCAGATCCGCCATCAGGTCAATGACCGTCTTGCTGACCTTGGTCCGCTGCCGGAAATCATCCAGCGACAGATACGGGCCGTCCTTGGACGCCTCTTCCACAGCCTCTGCCGCCTTGTCCCCCATTCCTTCGATGCTGGCCAGGGACGGCATGAGCTTCCCATCAACGATCTGGAACATCCGGGCCTTTGCCTTGTAGATATCGATAGGCACGAACTCGAACCCTCTCGCGTACATTTCCTGGACAATCTTCATATCCTTCATAACGTCCTGTTCCTTCTTGCTCAGGGAGTCGATCCGGCGCTTATAGTCCTTCATGTAATAATCCAGCTTCTCCTTCCCCTGGCACATAATCTCATAGGAGAAGGCGTCCGCCCGGATCCCGAAGTAGGCCGCATAGTAGGCGAGCGGATAGTTGATCTTGCAGTAAGCGATCCGGTACGCCATCATGACGTAAGCCGCGGCGTGGGCTTTGGGGAACATATAGCTGATCTTTTTGCAGGACCAGATATACCAGTCGGGCACGTCCTGAGCCTTCATGGCCTCTTCCCACTCAGGCTTAAGTCCTTTTCCCTTACGCACGCTCTCCATGATCGTAAATGCCAGGGCGCTCTCCACCCCTTTGTTAATCAGGTAGATCATGATATCATCACGGGTACAGATGGCTGTGGAAATCGTAGCTTTTCCGGATTTCACCAGCTCCTGGGCGTTGCCGAGCCACACGTTCGTCCCGTGGGACAGACCGGAGATCCGGATCAGGTCAGAAAGGGTCTGTGGCTTTGTGTCTTCCACCATCTGGATAACGAAATCTGTTCCGAACTCCGGGATTCCAAGGCATCCCAGCCTGCAGCCGTCTATGTCCTCCGGCTTGATTCCGAGCACCTCTGTCCCGTGGAACAGCTCAATTACCTGTTTGTCGTCCAGCGGGATCTCGGTCGCGATAAACGGATGCTCCGCGTTATACTCATTGTCCATGGCGTCAGATGTAATATAATCTTCCAGAGTACGGATCATGGTCGGATCATCGTGTCCCAGAATATCCAGTTTCAGCAGGTTGTGGTCAATGGAATGGTAGTCAAAATGAGTGGTGATGATCCCGCACTCCATATCATTGGCCGGGTGCTGTACCGGCGTAAACTCATTAATATTGTGTCCATGAGGCAGCACGACGATACCGCCCGGATGCTGTCCCGTACTTCTCCGGATCCCGGTGCAGCCTTCTGTAATCCGCTCGATCTCGCACCGGCGTTTCCTCTGCTCGTGATCCTCGTAATAGTTCCTGACGAAGCCGTAGGCAGTCTTGTCCGCAAGCGTAGCGATGGTTCCCGCCTTGAAGGTATGGCCTTCCCCGAAGAGAACCTCTGTGTATTTGTGTGCCTTTGCCTGATAATCTCCCGAAAAGTTCAGGTCGATATCCGGCTCTTTATCTCCCTTGAATCCAAGGAATGTCTCAAATGGGATGTCAAAACCGGCTTTGACCAGCGTCTCCCCGCAGACCGGGCATTTTTTATCCGGCATGTCATATCCGCAACCTCCCGCGAAAGCGCGCACTTCTTCGGACTCAAAATCACTGTAGTGACATTTTGTGCAGTAATAGTGAGGGCTTAACGGATTGACCTCTGTGATTCCCGCCATGGTAGCCACGAAGGAAGAGCCGACGGATCCACGGGATCCCACCAGGTATCCGTCCGCGTTGGACTTCCACACCAGCTTCTGGGCGATGATATACATTACAGCATACCCATTGGAGATGATGGAATTCAGCTCCTTCTCCAGGCGCTCCGACACCTGGCGGGGCAAGTCTTCCCCGTACATCTCGTGGGCTTTCCGGTAACAGATATTCCGCAGCTCCTGGTCAGAATTCTCGATGACCGGCGGGCATTTATTCGGGTTGACCGGTGAGATCTTCTCGATCATACCCGCGATCTTCACCGGATTGTCGATGACAATCTCCCTGGCTTTGGACGAACCCAGATAAGCGAACTCATCCAGCATCTCCTCGGTAGTCCGCAGGAACAGCGGTGGCTGGGTATCCGCGTCGTCAAATCCCTTTCCCGCCATGATAATCCGGCGGTAGACCTCATCGTCCGGATCAAGGAAATGGACGTCGCAGGTAGCCACAACAGGTTTCCCGAACTTCTCTCCCAGCTCCACGATCTCCCGGTTGATATTTTTAAGATCCTCGTCCGAATTCACATCCGGCACCCGGTCGCTTTCGATCATGAACCGGTTGTTTCCAAGAGGCTGGATCTCATAATAATCATAGAATTCTGCCAGCCGGGCGATCTGCTGGGCTGACCGCTTCTCCAGAATCGCCTGGTACAGCTCTCCCGCCTCACAGGCGCTTCCGATGAGGAGTCCTTCTCTGTGTTCATTTAAGAGACTCTTCGGAATCCTGGGGCGCCTCGCATAATAGGTCAGGTGAGACTCTGTGATCAGCTGATACAGGTTAAACCGCCCGATATCGTTTTTCGCCAGGATAATAATATGATGCGTGGGCATCTTCCGGATGGAATTCACATTCCGGTCCCCGTATCGGTTCACTTCCTTCAGAGTGGTAATATGATCCTTTTTCAGCATCTCCACAAATTTCACAAAAATTTCCGCCGTCGCCCCGGCGTCATCCACTGCCCGGTGATGATTTTCCAGGGAGATATTCAGCGCTTTCGCCACAATATTCAGCTTATATTTTGACAACGTCGGCAGGAGTACTCTGGCAAGGGCCACTGTATCCAGATAGACAAACTTGTCGTCAAGCCCCAGATTACGGCAGTTCTGCTCAATGAATCCGACATCAAAGCCCGCGTTGTGAGCCACGAGAACACCGTCGCCTACAAACTCCAGAAACTGTGGCAGGATCACGTCAATAGCCGGGGAATCCATAACCATCTCATCTGTGATGGAGGTCAGGTTCGTGATCTCAAACGGGATCGGGCGCTGCGGATTGACAAATGTGCTGAACCGGTCCACGATCTCTCCGTTTACTACCTTGACCGCACCGATCTCTATGATCCGGTCCCGGATCGAACTGAATCCGGTCGTCTCGATGTCAAATACAATGTACGTATCATCCAGAGACTGGTCTTTCGCGTTCACCGCAATCTCTGTCAGATCGTCCACTACATATCCTTCCACGCCGTAGATGACCTTAAAGGGGTCATCCTGATCCAGGGTCTCGATATAGTGATTGGCGTCCGGGAATGCCTGCGCCACGCCGTGATCCGTAATGGCAATGGCAGGATGCCCCCAGTCATGCGCCCGTTTTACAATATTTTTCACCTCGGAGACGCCGTCCATGTCGCTCATCTTCGTATGGCAGTGGAGTTCCACACGTTTTAAGGGGCTTAAGTCCTTTCGTGAAACCGTAAAGTCCCCGATCTTCTTGATCCCCGTGACAGATCCTATGGTCAGCTCCCCGTCGAATTTATCAATGGTGGTCACTCCCTTGATCTTGATAAACGCGCCTTTTTTCAGTTCTCCTAAGATCTCAGGCAGCTGGTCGTTTCTGGTAAACATCTTTACAGTAATCGTATCGGTAAAGTCCGTCACCGCAAACATGATAATCGTCTTTTCATTCCGGATCTCTCTCGTGTCAAAGTTTATGATCTTCCCGTGAACAGTGATCTCGCCCATCTCGGTGAACACCTGGTCCAGAGCGATCGGCTCATCGTCAAAGTTCCGTCCGTAGATCAGGTTCGGGTCATCCCCCACCTTGACCGGGCGGTAGAACTCTTTCTTCTTGAAGCCGCCCTTGCCAAAGCCTCCTCTGCCTTCTCCGGATGCATTTCTGCCGCCTTTTCCGCTATTTCCGCCGGAAGAGCCGGAAGAGGACCGGGATGCAGTGCCGGAATCGCCGCGCGATACACCGGAAGAAGCAGCATCGCCTGCACCGCTCTCCGCACTCTCAGCATTCTGGTTCTTCTCCCTGCCTTCCGATGCAGGGACATGCTCTCCTCTCTGCCTTGCGCGCCGCTCAAAAATAGCGTTAATCTCCTGCTGGATGCGCTGCTCGTCATATTCTCTTGTCCCTTTTCCGTCAGGCTCCCGGTATACGACACGAATATCCGCCGGTATGTGGAACCGCTCAGAAAAGATCCTATTCAGAAGATCCACGATCTCCTCTTTCCGCCCTTCTGACACAATGGTATTGAGAAGCTCCAGGCAGACCACATTGTCCTCCTCGTACCGGATCTTCGCCTGGGCGAACATACTGGAAGCGAGCACGCTGATATCAGCCAGCTCCATAACGATACTGTCTCTGTACTCCTGCATTAACGCCTGCGGAGTATACTGCCCTGACAGGGCGTAGTCCTCCTCAATCCGCACATCCACAGCCACGCGGCCGAACAGCTGATCCTTGATCCGCTGTTCCATCAGCCGGATCTGCTTCTTCTGGATCAGATGTCTGCTGAATATGTATACATGAAGAAAATCACGGCGCGTATTCGTCGTGATCTTCTTAACCTCCACATCTGCAAACAGGATTTGAATATCCTCTTCCACCTTAAGAGTGGGAAACACATGAAAAAAAACCTTATCGTTCTTTACCTGTTCCAATCTTACAGCTCCTTTTATGCTTTCCAGTTCAGAAGCTCCTGCCTTAATGTCTCAAGCAGTTCGTCTTCTTTTACTTTTCTGACTATTTCTCCCTTTTTAATGAGCAGCCCTTCACCGATCCCGCCTGCTATGCCGATATCCGCCTCTTTGGCCTCTCCCGGTCCGTTTACAGCACATCCCATGACAGCCACTTTGATATCCAGAGGAATATCCGCCACCATCTTCTCCACCTGATTTGCAAGACCGATCAGGTCAATCTTTGTACGGCCGCAGGTAGGACATGACACTACTTCAATTCCGCCCTTTCTCAGCCCGAGTGTCTTTAAGATCAGCTTTGCCGTGCGGATCTCTTCTGTCGGATCACCGGTCAGGGAAACACGGATCGTATTGCCGATTCCTTCATAAAGAATGATTCCCAGCCCCACGGAAGATTTCACATTGCCTGAATAGACAGTCCCTGACTCTGTGATTCCCACGTGAAGCGGGTACCTGCACTGCTTCGCGATCAGCTCATGGGCCTTCACACACATCATCACATCGGATGATTTTATGCTGACAACAAGGTTGTCATACCCCATCTCTTCAATCATGCGGACTTTATCCAGGGCGCTCTCCACGATCCCCTCAGCTGTCACGCCGCCGTATTTCTCTAAAAGATGCTTCTCCAGAGAACCGCTGTTGACTCCCACACGGATCGGAATCCCGTATTCCTTCGCCTTATCCACAACAGCCCTTACTTTCTCTTCTGAGCCAATATTTCCCGGATTGATGCGGATCTTATCCGCTCCGTTCTCAATTGCGGCAATGGCAAGACGATAATCAAAATGAATATCCGCCACAAGAGGGATGTGAATCCGCTTCTTGATCTCTCTAAATGCCTCCGCGGCCTCCATAGTGGGAACAGCGCACCGGATGATCTCACATCCCGCCGCCTCAAGCGCAAGGATCTGGGATACAGTCGCCTCCACATCCTCCGTCTTTGTATTCGTCATCGACTGAATCGCCACCGGATAATCTCCGCCGATCTTCACATTTCCGATAGAGATCACTTTCGTCTGCTCTCTGTACATCTTCGTTCTCCTTCTACGATCTTCTACTTTCTCTCAAATACCATCTGATCACCATATTCTCTTTCTGTCAGTGTCAGAGTATTCCCTTCGATATTATAATCATAAGACCCCGACAGAACTCCTTCCGCTGACGCGGAATCCGTGTGTACCGTAAATATCTTCGTCTTTGTATCCACAGTATAGGTCAGATTCTGTACATCCTCCGCACTGTACTCCAGCCCGGTCAAAGTCATATTCCCGTCGTCCATAATCTCAAGTTCGGCGCCGCTGTCCTCACTGATCCAGGTTCCCTCCAGCGGGTTCCCGGTGAACAGTTTCACAACAAAAAATATAACGATAATAACAATAATAACCGATGATACTGTTAAAACCGTCCGCCAGAGTGTGCTTCTTTTTTCTTCATTATTTTTCAAAATCATAGATTAGTCCCCTTCTTTTTCTGACTTTCATTATACGGATTTCCGACAGCTATGTCAACGGCGGGCGGGATACAGGGCAGCTATTTAGCGCAATAACTCTTTTCGTCAAAATGTGTCCGGAAGCAGAGCGAATGGTTTGCGATACGTATTCTGTGAAAGGGGACAGCCGTGCGATGTTCCGTTCCAGAATCCGGAAAATCTAACAGGCCGAAGAGATGTTTAAGGGCAAATCGGCGCTCCGGGCAACTCGCTCCGCTCAGACAATCCCTGCGCGCCGCTTAACAACAT
>CALWTQ010000107.1 GCA_944384505.1 uncultured Mediterraneibacter sp. | reverse complement strand
AAGTAGGGATTTTCTCTGCTTCCCTTTTAATTTAGGAATGATTCCTATCTTTGCCAATAATAATTATACACTAACGTTCACTAACGTCCTACTTCTGCAAGCGTCCGAAAACAGAATCCCTGACAAAACGTATTCTGCGGGGATGGAGAACGGCTCAGGGCTTCGCTCCAGGGGATAAGGGAAACTAAAAGCTGCGGCGACAGCCTAAGTGCAGGGACTGACGGTGGACAACTCGCATCCGCTCAAACAATTCCACCGTCAGCCCTAACGTCTGTCACCGCCGCTTTAACTTTCACTAATCCCCTTCCGAAGGCGCCCGTCGCCCTCCTCCATCCCCGCAGAATTTTTCTCGAAATGGGGCTGTTTTCTGGGCTTTTTCAGGCCGGAAGTCAGTGAATATATAGCTGCCACAAGAAACAGGCGCGGCCGGAAGACTTTCGCAGAGGAAAGCCTCCAAGCCGCGCCAGTTGTGCATTTCAGCCTGTTTAGGGCAATAACACTTCCGTTTGGAAATACGCAGGAAGCGAAGCGGATGGTTTGAGCATACTTTCTGGGGAAGGGGACAGCCGGGAGATGTGACTTTGGAGGAATCCGCTGAAAATCTTGAGGGCGGAGAGATGTTGTTAAGCGGCGCGCAGGGATTGTCTGAGCGGAGCGAGTTGCCCGGAGCGCCGCTTTGCACTTAAACAGCTCTCCGGCTTCTTAGATCCTTCCCGGATTCCGGAACGGAGCAGTACACACACGTCCCCTCTCCAAGAACACGTTTCGAACATCCCCTCCGCTTCCGGACGTGAGCCACAGGAAATGTTATTGCGCTAAATAGCTGTCGCTCTTTAATGTGGGCCACACTGTTATCAGCATGGTCACAAAGCTGGCCGTCCCTCCGATCACATTTGAGATGGGTTCTGCCAAAAACACACCGTTTGTCCCCAGCCCGCCAATATATGGAAGGAAGATCGTCAGCGGCACTACGATGATCACCTTTCGGAACAGAGAGAAGAACACTGCCTGTTTCGACCGGTTCAGCGCCACATATGTGGCCTGTCCCGCGAACTGCAGGGACATCATGAATATTCCGCAGAAATAGATCCGCATAGCCGGAACTCCCGCCTGGATCAGATCACTCTCACTGGTAAACAGATGGAGGAAGAATCTGGGCTCCAGAAAGATCACCGCCCAGACCACCAGGGAAAATACAATACATGCGACACTCATAAATTTGATGGACGCCTTTACCCGGTCATAGCATCTGGCTCCGTAATTGTATCCGATCACGGGCTGTGCCCCGGAAGTCAGTCCGTTTACCGGCATTGTGATAATCTCGCGCACTGAATTGATCACCGTCATGATTCCTACATAGAGGTCGCCGCCGTGGCGGGCAAGCACAGCGTTACATACGATCTGTACCGTGCCGTTAGTAACAGACATGACAAACCCGGATGTTCCCAGCAGTGTAATCTCCTTTACCATCTTCCAGTCCAGCCGCATGGATTTTCCAGTCAGCCGTATCAGCGCTTTCCTCCCTCTCAAAAATGCAAGTACCCACACTGCGGACGCACCCTGGGAGAACACTGTGGCAATCGCAGCCCCCTGCACGCCCATTCCAAATCCGAAGATCAGAATCGGATCCAGTATAATATTGAGCACCGCGCCCAACAGGACTGTGAGCATTCCCATTCGCCCAAAGCCCTGGGAGTTAATGAAATTGTTCATTCCCAGGCTGGTCATGACAAAAAGAGTACCGCACAGATAGATGGTAATATACTCATTTGCGTACGGGTATGTAGCGTCGCTGGCTCCGAACAGATAGAGAATCGGCTTTCGGAAAATCAGACATAAAACCATCAGAACAGCTCCGGTTATGAGCAGCATGGTAAATGAATTCCCCATTACCTTTTCTGCCTTTTCCTCATCGTGTCCTCCCCGGGCGATTGAGCACAGCGGCGCGCCGCCCATTCCGAACAGATTGGAAAATGCCGTAATGATGGTAATGATCGGAAGGCACAGACCGATCCCGGTCAGAGCCTCCGCCGAAGCATGGGGAAGATGTCCGATATAGATTCTGTCCACAATACTGTACATGACATTAATCAGCTGGGCCACCGTCATAGGAAGCGCCAGATTCAGAATATTCTTCGCGATACTTCCCTTGCTGAAATCATTCCCTCTGTTCTGCTCTTGTACCTCTCTTTTCTTTGCAGCCAAATCCCCGTTCCTCCCGTTGCAATTTCACTTGCTGTTATAAAATGAGACCGCCGCTTTATATCCGGATATATTCTCATCCTCTGCGGCGGCCTCATTCCTGAGACGTCTGTTTTTATACTGATTCTTTTATTAGTTGTTGATCAGTTTGTCCTCATCGCTCCAGCTGTAGAGCTTTCTGATCTCCTCGCCGATCTTCTCTGACGGATGCTCAGCAGCAAGTTTTCTCATTGCGCGGAAGTGAGCCTGTCCGCCTGCGGAAGACATATCAAGCAGGAAGTCTTTTGCGAACGTACCATCCTGGATGTCGGAAAGGATCTTCTTCATTGCCTTCTTTGTATCCTCTGTAATGATCTTCGGTCCTGTGATGTAATCGCCGTACTCAGCAGTATTGGAGATAGAATATCTCATTCCTGAGAATCCGGACTGATAGATCAGATCCACGATCAGTTTCATCTCGTGAATACACTCGAAGTAAGCATTTCTCGGATCATATCCAGCCTCAACCAGAGTCTCGAATCCAGCCTGCATAAGAGCACATACACCGCCGCAGAGCACTGCCTGCTCACCAAAGAGGTCTGTCTCTGTCTCTGTACGGAATGTTGTCTCAAGAATACCTGCTCTTGCTCCACCGATTGCAAGTCCGTATGCCAAAGCTTTGTCAAGAGCTTTCCCTGTGTAGTCCTGCTCTACAGCTACCAGACACGGAGTTCCCTTGCCAGCCTGATACTCGCTTCTTACTGTGTGTCCCGGAGCCTTCGGAGCGATCATTGTAACGTCAACATTTGCCGGCGGTACGATCTGTCCGAAATGAATGTTGAATCCGTGAGCGAACATCAGCATGTTGCCCTCTTCCAGATTCGGCTCAATATCATTTCTGTATAATGCAGCCTGTTTCTCGTCATTGATCAGGATCATGATGATATCTGCCTGTTTTGCTGCCTCTGCAGCTGTATAAACCTTAAATCCCTGAGCCTCTGCCTTTGCCCATGATTTGCTTCCCTCATAAAGACCAATGATAACGTTGCATCCGGACTCTTTTAAGTTCAGTGCATGTGCATGTCCCTGGCTTCCGTAACCGATGATAGCGATTGTCTTTCCATCCAGAAGGGAAAGGTTACAGTCTTCCTGATAATAAATTTTTGCTGCCATTTTGCATTCCTCCTAAAAATAAATGAAATCCGCCGGCGTAGCATCCGGCATATGTATAGTGAAAGGTTTTGACCTCTTACTAACGCATTACTGTACTGTTACATCAAAGATATGCTACATCCTTGCTTCCTCTGGACAGGCCTGTGATTCCCGTTCTGGCAAGCTCCAGTATCTCATATCCTTTCAGCAGGTTCAGGAAAGCGTCCAGCTTGCTCTGAGCCCCTGTAAGCTCCACGATCAGAGAATCTTCCTCTACATCCACGATCTTAGCACGGAAAATATCCGCCACTGAGATGATCTCTCCTCTCTGGGACGCGTCCGCGCGAAGCTTCACCATAATCAGCTCGCGGTATACGGATTCCCCGTCTTTTAACACTTTGATATTTACAACATCCTCCAGCTTTCTGACCTGTTTCTCAATCTGCTCTAAGATCAGCTCATCCCCGGATGAGACAACCGTGATCCTCGTAAATCTCGGATCCGCCGTCATTCCCGCGGTGATACTGTCAATACTGTAACCGCGGCGGCTGAACAGCCCTGCGATGCGGCTCAGTACGCCGGGATTATTGTCCACAAGCAAAGAAAATACCTGTTTTCTCATAAGGCTCTCTCCTTTTTGTTTTATAAAAACCGATTGCACTCTGTTTTATCTTTAATAATATTACCAACTGTGTGATTCTTTGTCAAGCATCACCCGGCACTTTTTCTTATGAAACGCTATTCCATATTTTAAAATCTCTTTAATCCCTTCATCTAAAAGAGCTTGTTCATAACGATTCAGCTTAATCTGTTCCAAAGCTTTTGTGCAAGCCTCCGTGAGCATTCCATTTTCTGCATATTTAAGTTCAATCACAATACCATACTCACCATTATCTCCCTCTATTAAAATATCGCTGTATCCCTCTCCTGCTTCTTGGTTTGACGAAACACTCCATGAATTGTCAAAACTTAAAATTCCGACAAGAATTCCATGATAAAAATTTTCTTTCAGTTGTTTCTTTACAAACGTATCGCGGATACTGATTGTCTGTCTGAGAAATTCATTTAAAATTTCTTCTACCCTTTCTGGCTCTCCTGATTTCAAAGCTGAACAGAATTTTTCCAGAAGTTTTCCATTTTTAGGGATACACTCCTTGAAATACTCCATAATCTGTGCTGTGAAAATCTTCCGGATTTCAATATTCGGAATTGCCAGCCGAAAATAGTCTCCTTCTGGTTTTCCCCGCTGTGTCAGATATCCTGTCGTAAAGAGGACACTCCACAGATTATCAACAGATGCATACATGTCTTTATATGTGAGTTCCTGCCGAATTTCTTTTGTGATTGCATCTCCTGCAAGCAGCCTTTCAATTTCTCTTTTAACCACCGCTTTATCTGATTCCTGAACAAAACGTCTCACCGCTTCATTCCCGCTTGTATTGGACCAAAAATTCCTGGGCTGCGCACTTGGATCAGAGCGCAGCAGATCACAATAATTTATTACATCCCACGGACAATATACGTCTGCGTTTCCGAACTGATATCCATCATACCATTCTTTTATCTCATCATAATGATCTGAAAGATCATAGTATTCCAGCATTTCTTTTACTTCCCTGCCGGTAAATCCAAAAAATTCGTCAAACTGAGCGTCTGCTATCGACAAAACTTTAAGATTATTCAAACCAGTAAAAATACTTTCTTTGGATATACGCATACATCCTGTAAGCACCGCAAATTTAAGGCTGTCGTTCGTTTTAAGTACTTGTTCGAACATATTGCGGATAAATATCACCATTTGATTATAATATCCGTGTTCATACGCTTTTGCCAATGGTACATCATATTCATCAATCAACAAAATCACTTTACTGTTATGGTGCTTTTCCAGAAGCTCTGACAAAACTTTCAAGCTGCTGCACAAAACAGCCTCCTTTATCTCCGGCTGAAGAAGCATGCCAAATGCCTGCTTGTCATAAACTGTAAGCTTATCACTTCCCAAAAGATACTGGAATTTTCTCACTTCTCCTTTCATCATCTGGTCTGCCATGTCATAGGCGGTTTCATAAGAATCCGCATTAACTCCTTTTAAGGAAATAGAAATCACAGGAAATTTTCCCATATACTCTTCACAAAGAGCTTTATCTCCAGATATCGCAAGATTTCTGAAGACGCCTTTATCACTGTCTAATTCGAAAAAACTTTTCAACATGCTCATATTCAAGGACTTTCCGAATCTTCTTGGCCGTGTAAAAAGATTTACCTTGGCCCAGTTCTCCAGAAGTTCTTTAATATAGATCGTCTTATCTACATAATAGAAATTTTCTTTTAAAAGCTCTTCAAAATTTTCTATTCCAATCGGAAGTCTTTTCTTTTCTGAGTTCATCTAAAATCACGCTCCCCGGCTAATTTTCGGACACTAAACTCTTTTCCCCATTATAGCAGAAATTATAGGTATAAGAAACAAAGAGTTCTTTCAGCTATAAAGTTCACTAACTCCATCTCGTAAAACATCCGAAAACAGCAACTATTCCTAAAACGTATTCTACGGGGATGGAAAATCCCTATGAATCGCTCCCGATGGGCACAGACTGCTGCGACGGAATTCGGGACATCTGCGCCAATATTGAAACAGAATTTATGTATCTGGGCGTAAAGCCGGTTGCCGGTAGGTAATCAAGGGGCGACAGCAAGAAGTGCTTCCGCCCCGCACTATTATCATAGAGGGGGATTTCCATGAAAGGAAATGGAGCCTACAAAGTGTATATCCGGCTTGCCTTGCAGCGGTTACTGGAAGCGGAAGCCGCTGATACACAGGAGCCGACTTATCCGGCGTAAGCTGGGACATGAGAAAGGTGGCTACATCACAATATAGCCACTTTTCTCACAAAAGAAGTTCGTAGAGTTTAAATTGCATGGCGACACCTATATCAGCATAAGTAATGGCTACCGTATCTACATACTCAAAACCAAAAGATGTATATACTTTCACTGGTACATCGTTTCCTACAATACAGTCCAGGCGTATTGCTTTTTGTTTCCAGCTTTTTGCGGTCTGAATTGCGTGCTTCACAAGTTGTTTTGAGTATCCCCGGCCGCTATAGTCCGGCAAAACGCGCAGAGCATGGAGAATAACTACTTCATTTTTCTCCGCGTTAATATGCCAGTGGACGGTATGATAAGCGTCGTCACAATCGTGATTCATAATATAAGCAGCGACAATTTTATCATTTTCTACTCCAACAAACTGGAAACCGCTGTAAATAGCGTCCTTTACCATGTCTTGCGAGGGAAATCCACCTTTATCCCCATCAGGCAGGAAATCCTTTTCTCCGAGGACTTCACACATCACATTGTAAAAGGACATGATATTCTCAAAATCACACATTGTAGCTTGCTTTATCTTCATTGTTTTGCTTACCTCATATACGAATTTTAAGATAGTCTACCACAGAAACATAAAGATTTCTACTCAATACAAGAATTAGTGTACTAAATAGCTGTAGCAAACAGAAATGCACAGCCCTGAGCTATACCGTTTCAATCTGTTCTGCCAGATCATTTAAGTACACCCAACGCTCTGTTTTCTCATCCAGCTCTTTCTGTGTCTTTTCCTGTTCTTCCAGAAGCTCTTTGAGCTTCACAGAATTGGTAGCGTTTGCCTCTATCTGGCGTTCTATTGCTTTTAATTTATTCTCCAGAGCCGCGATATCATCATCAATCGTCTCGTACTCCCTCTGTTCTTTATAAGAGAATTTTAGTTTCCGAGGCTGGTTTTTCTTCCAGTCCTTCTGGCCGGCCGCACTTTTTTCATTCTGCACAGCCGTTCCGGCTGTATCTGTTCCACGCCTTCTCTTTGCCTCCAGATAGTCCGTGTATCCGCCCTCATACTGCTGCACATGTCCCTTTCCATCCAGCTCAAGGATCCGGTCCACTACATTGTCCAGAAAATACCTGTCATGTGATACGGTGATCACAATCCCGGAGAAATTGTTCAGATAGTCTTCCAGTATCGTAAGCGTAGGGATGTCCAGATCATTCCCCGCTTCGTCAAACAGAAGCACATTGGCATTCTCCGCCAGCACGCCCAGAAGATAAAGGCGGCGCTTCTCACCGCCGGAAAGTTTTCCGATCGGCGCGTACTGCATATCCGGGGTAAAGAGGAATCTCTCCAGAAGAGCGGACGCGCTGATCTTTCCGTCCTTTGTGGTAATGTATTCCGCGATATCCTTCACATAATCAATTACTCTCCGGGAATCGTCCATCTCCTTTTCTTCCTGGGCGAAATATCCGATCCGTATCGTCTCTCCCACCTCGATCGAACCGGAATCCGGCTTTTCAATCCCTGCCAGCATCTTCATCAGCGTCGTCTTGCCGCACCCGTTAGGCCCGATGATTCCAATGCGCTGATTTTTAAGGGCAATATAGCTGTAGTCTTCCAGAATCTTTTTATCTCCATAGCTTTTGCTCACATGATGCAGTTCAATGGTCTTTTTCCCCATCCGCGTCTCAACAGAATCCAGTTCCACTGTCTGATCTGCCTGGGGCGCCTTCCCGTTCTTCAGCGCTTCCAGCCTTTCGAGTCTTGCCCGCTGCTTTGTAGTTCTGGCACGGCATCCCCGCTTTGCCCACTCCAGTTCCATCCGCAGGATGCTCTGGCGCTTCCTTTCAGAGGCCAGCTCCATCTCCTCCCTTGCGGCTTTCAGTTCCAGAAATCCCGAGTAATCTGATTCATAGCTGTAGATCTTCCCATGGCTGATCTCCAGGATCCGGTTTGTGACTCGATCCAGAAAATATCTGTCATGAGTCACCATCAGAACCGTTCCCCTGTAGTTTCTCAGATAATCCTCCAGCCACCCGATCATCGACTCGTCCAGATGGTTGGTGGGCTCGTCCAGAAGAAGGACGTCAAAATCCTCCGCCAGAATCCGGGCCAGAACAACTCTCCTCTTCTGCCCTCCGGAAAGCTCCTCCATCTTCTGGTCAAAATCAGTAATCCCAAGCTCCATCAGGTTACTCTCCACCTGCCAGCTCTCGCCACTTCCTTCCAACGCGTAGGACCGGACAGTACATCCCTCCGGGAAAAAAGGGTTCTGTCTCACATATGCAATTTTCAGTCCGTTCTGCCGCACAATCTGACCCTCATCCGGAACCACCTCGCCGGCTGTCATTTTAAGCAGCGTAGATTTGCCCGTGCCATTGATTCCCACAATTCCGATCTTATCTCCCTGCTGAACTCCAAAAGAAGCGTCCTCATAAATCACTTTCTCTCCATAAATCTTACTGATATGTTCAATGTTAATAATATTCATAAAAAACTCCCTGTCATAGATTGCTTATCTCATATAATGGCAAATGAATAAGCCCTTCGCCATGCTTTCAGCCAGATACAACATTTACAGTAAAACATTTTTGGGAAAGAATATCAATGACATTATTACATTTTCCAAAGGAATTGTGGTTGATCAGCTATAAAGTTCACTAACTCCCGGATGCGAAACGTCCGAAAACAGTGTCGATTCCAAAGACGTATTCTGCGGGGATGGAGGACGGCTCAGGGCTTCGCTCCAGGGGATAAGGGAAACTAAGAAGTTGCGGCTGCGGATTAGATGCAAGGACAGGAGGGAAGCAACTCGCTTCGCTCAGACAATCTCCCCTCCTGTCCTAACATCCGCAGTCGCAACTTCAAGTTTTCCTAATCCCCTACTACAATATATTTATGGTTAATACCCCTTACAGCCAGTAAGGAATTACCCATCT
>CALWTQ010000106.1 GCA_944384505.1 uncultured Mediterraneibacter sp. | reverse complement strand
CAGGGGCTATTTCTGAGACGTATTCTGCGGGGATGAAGGATGGCTCTGGATTCCGCTCCAGGGATATAAGTGAAACTTAGAGTTCCAGTGACGGACTAAATGCAAGGACTGACGGTGGACAACTCGCGTATCCGCTCAGACAATTCCACCGTCAGCCCTAACGTCCCTCTCTGGAACTCTAAGTTTCACTAATACCCTTCCGAAGTCATCCATCGCCCTCCTCCATCCCCGCAGAATTTTTCTCGAAATGGGGCTGTTTTCTGGGCTTTTCAAGCCGGAAGTTAATGAATTTATAGCTGTCAAAAGAAGCAGGCGCGGCCGGAAGACTTTCGCAATCGAAAAGCCCTCAAGCCGCGCCAACTTCGCGGTTCAGCCTATTTAAGCAATGACACTTCCAACAGGAGATGCGCAGGAAGCAGAGCGGACGGCTTGAGTATACTTTCTGGGGAAGGGGACAGCCGGGAGATGTGACTTTGGATGAATCCGCTGAAAATCTTGAGGGCGGAGAGATGTTGTTAAGCGGCGCGCAGGGATTGTCTGAGCGAAGCGAGTTGCCCGGAGCGCCGATTTGCCCTTAAACATCTCTTCGGCCTGTTAGATTTTCCGGATTCTGGAACGGAACATCGCACGGCTGTCCCCTTTCACAGAATACGTATCGCAAACCATCCGCTCCGCTTCCGGACGTGAGTTACAGGAATTGTTAGTACGCTAAATAGCTGGATAATAACTAACAGTCAACCCCCTTTCTACGGTAGAATATATTGAACAGCACTGCCCCTCCTGCGACCCACACTGCGCACACGATAAACGCGTTCACTCCGCTTCTGGTCAGCACGCTTTTCCCTGTCTCAGCCGCCGTGTAAATTGTCTGGAATGATGTCGTCGGCACGACTACAGAAATCTTTTCAAAGGTGTCGTTAAATCCAGAGAACATTGGCGGCAGCATGGTAAGCAGGGTAAGCGGCGCGGAGATCGTCCCTGCCGACGCCTGGTCTTTGGAGAGAAGGCCGGCCAGCGCTCCCAGAAGGCAGAGTCCTGCAGCGCTGATCATTGCGGCTCCGATATACGCCGGATATGCTTCTCCTTTTCCTCCTGCGATGAAAAATACCGCTGTCGAAACGACAATTGTCATCCCAAGGCATACCAGAATCTTTGACAACAGGAACTCATATCCCCTCACACGGGCAAGCATAAGGGATCTAAGAGTGTATTTTTCTTTCTCCTCTGCAATCATAATCGGCAGGATGCTGGTCGGTATAATTGATATGGAAAAAATGGCAGATATGTTTAGCACGAATCCCTGCATTCCATCCCCGAGCCCGCTGAACAGATAGCGGTACAGGATGCAGAAAAATATAGGGATCAGGACACTGACCAGAATATTTTTATTTACCAGGCAGCTTTTTACATCTTTCTTTAACAATGTGTACATAATTTTTCCGTTCATTACGCATTCTCCTCCTTTGTCAGTGACAAAAATACATCTCTGAGGCTCGGCTCTTCCGAGTGGATCATCAATAGTTCCCCTGCTCTCTCCAGTTCGTCAATTAATTCATTTCTATCAAGACTAATCTCTTTCTTTCCATTTTGGGTTGTGAGCAGTACTTTCTTTTTCGAATACTTCAACTTCAGTTCTTCCGGCGAACCACATTCCACGATATTTCCTTTATTCAGCAGCGCAATCCTGTGACAGAGTTCATCTGCCTCCTCCATATTGTGAGTGGTCAGAAATACTGTTGTCCCGTTTCTGTTTAATTTCGTAATTAGTTCCCGGATCTCATCCGCAGTGGCAGGATCCAGATTTGCCGTCGGCTCATCGAGGAAAAGCAGGCGGGGATTATGAAGAATCGTTCTTGCAAACACGAGCCTCTGCTTCATCCCCCTTGACAATTTCTCAACTTTCTTTTTCCTGGCGTCATAAAGATCTACTGCCTCCAGTGTCTCCCTTATTTTTTTCTTTTTATTTTTCACGCCGTAAATGTCGGCAAAGATATCGAGATTTTCATAGACTGTCATCTTCTCGTACAGACCGCTCATATCGCTCATAATTCCGATCTGGTTCCTGATCTCGGGGGAGAACGGATTCTTTCCTAATACAGTAACTTCCCCGCCGTCACTGTGAAGCTGTCCGGTCAGAAGTTTGATTGTTGTCGTCTTTCCCGCGCCGGACGGTCCCAGATAACCGAAGATCTCTCCTTTTCTGATTTCCAGATCACAGTGATCCAGTGCTTTGACATTTCCAAATGTCTTTGTGAGTTGATTTGCTTTTAAAATGTTTGTCATGGCTTTCTTCCTCCTTACAGCCTCCATCTTACCTGTTTTATGGAATTTCACCTTATATTTCCCGTAAACGGAGCTTTTCTGAGGATGAATGGAGCATAAAAGGAGGTGAAACCTGCACGGCTTCACCTCCCTCTCATAATCTCCGCCGGAACCGGCAGAATTATATTTACTTTTTGCTCATTTGAAAATTTGCCTTTTATTTTCTAAAGCAACTAAATAATTTCTTTTCCCCGTAATAAACTTTAAGATCCAAATCCCCGCCGCGAACCAGACTGCACAGACAATCCCGGACCATATGTACGACACATCTATGATCCTGTATTCCAAAGGCGCCGTCTGATCGAGGATTACGCCGTAAAATCCGGTTGGCACCCATCTGGCCAGCTCCCCGAACAGCGGATGGAAAAGAGAAAATACAGGAAGAACATAGAAAAGAAGCACTCCCGGCATGGGGTACACGTTCAGGCTGTTCTGATCCTTCGCAAATACGGCCGTCAGCAGCCCAAAAGGCATAAGGGATATCATAACTGCAAAGTTCACCAGAAGGTACTCCGCAAGCACCGCCCTGTCAGCTTCCGCTATAACACAGATAAGCACCGCCGCAATAAGCCCTGTAAGAACCGCTGCCGCTGACTTTGAAATGATAAATTCTCCCGCCCCTACTTTTGATCTCCGGAGAAGCAGGAGTGTGCCCTGCTCCTTCTCCGCCGCAATGAGAAGCGGGCAGCTACACAACGGCGCCAGAACCATATTCAGAACAGATACCGCCAGCAGGATCAGCCACGATCCATAGATTGCAAACCGGAATAAAAGGCCGAGAACGACCGGGCACAAAAGCATTGTGACCACCATCTTGTCCTGAAAGGACGCCCACAAGTCTTTTTTCAGCAATGTACAGAATTTCCCCATTTTTCCTCTCCACCTCAGAATTCATATATGCCGCGCAGCTCCTGAATCTTCCCCTTACTCAGCGGCACATCTCTCTTATCATACCCTTTCAGCCTCAGAGAATAGGAATTCCGCGTCCATTTCACAAGTTCAAGTACTTTCTGCATGTTCACAATATAAGAACGGTGGCAGCGGAAGAAGCCAAACCTCGCCAGCTTCTCTTCCAGTTCTCCCATCTTATAGGCACCCGTGTACTGTTCGCCCTTTACATACACATAAACTTTCCCGTCATTTGCCTCGATATAATCAATCTCTTCCGGATTAAAAAGAAAGTTTTTCTCATTATAAGAAACAGAAATCTTGCTAACCACTGGAAGATCCGGATTTTCAACCGAATTCTCTGACTGGTCGATCCTCAACACGCTGCCTCCGATGATCTCATAGTGTTCGCCGGGACAGATGCAGGTGTCCCGATGAGACAAAGACAAGGTGACAAGCCGCCCGGCTCTCTCATAAAAAGTCTCCATCCAGCCGAGAATAACCCTTTTCGACTCCTCATCATCCACCGCGACAGGATTGACCAGAAAGTACTCCCCGGCTCCTCCTGCAATCTCCCTCGCGATCCGCAGACGCTTCTTCTCTCCTTCTGTACACTTTGAAATCTTCTTTCCCAAAATCCCGGCAAGATGCATCTGTTCCACTGCCGAGGGAATCTTCGCCCGGTTTCCGGTAAGCCCGGCAAAGAAGCCCAGGTACTGCTTCACAGACATTTTTTCGTACAGAGCGCCGTCCGCTTCCACGTATCCGGCCACTTCTCCAAGACACTTTAGAATTGCCGGTTCATCCGACTGTTTTCCCTCAAAATGTATCATTTTCCCGGCGTCAATAATGTCCGCCATCTTAACTTCCCCGTTTTTCACTGCCCCAGCCTTATCTGACACAGGCAGGTTTTCCATTCCCGTTTTTCCCATTTCCCGTATATCTCCGTCTTACTTCCGCCTGCCGCACAGGATCCGCTGTAAACTGACCTTCCGCACAAGTTCAGTTTACAGCGGATCCTGTCACTACTTATCATACTTTCTTTCCGGGGAAATGTAAATCTTTTTCTCAGTCTCGCCCCTGCGTCAGCACGGATGCTGCCGGAAGCAGAGCTCTGTCTTTTCTTCGTACTCTTTCTTATGATCTTCAAACGCAATCTGAGAGCTTCTATAGTTCTTTAAAACTTGCTTTTCAGCAGCCATCTTCCGAAGCGCATCATCAATGATTTGAGGCGTGTCTTCCCTTCGGATCACGCAGATGCCATCGTTATCACCAACAAGAATATCGCCCGGAAGGACGGCCTGGCCGCCGCAGGAAACCGGTACATTGATTTCCCCCGGCCCGTGTTTATATGGCCCCTGCGGCGTGACGCCGGCAGCATATACCGGAAGATTCAGTACCTCTAAGGAATCCTGATCCCGAATACATCCGTTTATCACAATGCCCGCCAGCCGTTTCTGAGAAGCATAAGTAAACATGATTTCACCCATTAAAGCCCGGCACATAGATCCCCCGCCATCTACAACCAGTATGTCGCCCGGCTGCGCGAGATCAAGCGCGCGGTGGATAAACAGGTTATCCCCCTCCGGCACTTTTACTGTAAAGGCCGGCCCGATAAGTGAAGGCCTCCCAAACGGCCGGACAGAAGAATCCATGCAATATAAACGGTTCATAATATCTCCGATATTGCTGGATGGAATTCCTTCAAACCGTTTGAGCAGCAGCGGATCCGGCCGTTCCGGACTTTCAAGAATTCGTAAGCCGATTTTACTTTTCATATTATCTGTCATAGATCCTCTTTTCGTATTGGATTCAGTACAACATAAATAATTCCCAGCAGAACAAGCGCCGCAGTACATACGCTGAAAACAGTACGTATATCACCGCCAATGGCTGAGCTGACAGCGTTTACAATAATTGGGGATGCAAAATTTCCAATGCTGGAAAATGCATTGACCAGCGCGATCCCCATTCCCGCGCTTACTGCTGGCACAAGGTTGGACGCGAACGTATTATTTGCCGGTGTACGGATCGAAAACCCTATGCCTGCAAGGAATGTCCCAAGATATACCATCGGGAGATTCTGAGCCACGGCAATACAAAACATGCCGGCAGCAATGCAGAAAGACATAATCCCCACTGTGTTACGTTTGAGCGCTTTTAAAACAATTCCGAGAAGCATTCCGGCCGGAATTCCGATCAGCATGTAAATCGAAGATACCATTCCGGACACATCCGCCCCTCCAAGCCCTGTTTCATCCAGAAACATAGCAATATTCGAACTATACGCATTAATGAAAACTGAACTGACAAAATTGAGCAGGGCAAAAAACAGGATACGTCCATTTAATACTTTTTCGCCAGATTCTGATGACTGCGGCGGGACAACTTCGTCTTTGGGCAGCATAATAAACGTAATAATTATAACCGGAACAATAATGAGGAATACCAGATAAGAATCCGTCCAGAATGTACGGGCTGCAATTGCGCCTGTGGCCCAGCTCAGTGCGGCTCCTCCAAGACTGAAAGCCGCAGAGTTAAATCCCATGACCGTACCTTTTTCAACCCCCTGAAAATGATCCGAAAGTATCGTCGATCCTATAATATTGACAAATGCCATCCCAAATCCCAGAAGACTGCTGGACAGATAAAGCATCCACAGAGCGCTGTGTGCAAATATCGGAAGGATACCGCCTGCCAGCATTACAGTCAACCCAAACAGTGTCAGATATTTTTTCGATATATAGTTCGCTGCGCGGCCTGCAAGAAGCATAATAGGCAGTGCAATCAGAGATCCGATTGTATATATAAGCTGTACCTGTGAACTGGACGCATCTGGAAAACTTTTTCCTATCTCTGCCAGTATTGAGCTTAAAGACATAAAAGACGTCATTACCGCCGTCATACTTAAGACAGGAATCAAGATACATATTTTAGTTTTTTTCATAACATCACCTCTCTCATCCAGGTTTGAAAAAGGGGACTCCGTCTGAAAAGGACAGAATCCCCTGTAAGACAGTAAGCAAACGGACCGGCGCTATTTGATGTCGTCCATAATGCCCGCCACGACAAGCTCGGCAAAATTTGTATATCTTGCCATGCCGTCTACACGGTCATACTCTGCCGGAGCGCCGATATAGCATCTCGGAGTCATAGCGCGGCTGCCTTCACCTGCGATCCATTTTATTATGTCATCGTGCTCAGGAATGACGACCGGCTGCTGCTTCGCAATGTCCAGGCGCACCGTTTCAGGATGAAATGCAAGCATCTGTGCTGTTTCATTGGCGCCTGCATGCAGCTCATTTCCTGTATGCTCACCATAGTCCACCGGGGTTTCCGGCTCGATCAGCAGACAATATGGCTCACTTCCCGTCAGGTTCATCCCTTCAAGCTGCTCGTTCAGATATCCCACCTTCCATTTATCGATGACATATTTCGCTTCGATTCCTGTTCCTTCAACTGCCTCCTTGCACCCTTCGATCATCGAACGCATCTGAAGCGGATCGCCGTGAATATTAATGCCGTACACTTTCCGAAAACCGAAATTATATAAGGAATCACAGATATCATACAGACATGCGCGCACTGTACTTTCCCTGGAAGTAAATGATCCCGGAAATTCTCCTGTAGCTTTATTGACTCCCCAGTAAAACGGCGGAGCGACAACCGCTTTCACACCGCGGTATGATAGTTTCTGTTTTACGAGACAGCAGATCGTATGAGCACTGTATGTATCTGTTCCCAAAGAGAGATGCGGCCCATGCGCTTCAATAACTGCCAGCGGGAGCAGCACAATAGAATTGTCTTTTGCAGCCTGATCAACTTCCGGCCACGTCATATTAACCATTGTGTCATCAAAAATTGAAATTGCCATAATAAGGTCCTCCTGTTCCACTTTTATGTGTGTTTTGTACAAAACTTATAATCTAATCATAAACTTATTGTGCTAAAGTGTCAAAAAAAGAGCAAAAACAGCGAAATTTGCCATTTTTGCTCTTTCATAGTGAAAAAAACATATATTTTATATAAAATAACGAATAATCTGACTCATCGAGCTGACAATATACTGCATTTCATTCCTGGCCTGGTCCGAAACACGGCTTTTCAGCGCATGATACAGACCTAAATGAAGCTCTTTAAAATGCATCCCCTGCTGAAGGCCTTTAGAAGAAACATAGTATCTGTACCGAAGCATAATGTTTTTATAAGATTCATAGGCGTAATCAAAATATTTATTTTTTGCAGACTGTATAATAATCTGATGGAATCTCTGGTCAATGCCGCACAGCTTTTCCCAGTCATTCTCCGCTTCCTTACCCTGAACCAGAAGATGCTTTAGCTCCTCCAGAGCAGCTATGCTGATCTTTTTTGCGGCATAATACGCCGCTTCACTTTCCACAGCGTTCCGAAACTGGATCAGCTGAGCATATTCTTCATATGTAATTGGGGCGACGCGGTATGCTTTCCCCGGATTCTTCTCCACCAGGCTGTCCTTCTCCAGACGCTCCAGCGCGCTCTGGATGGGCGTTCTACTGGTATCCAGAACTTTCGCAAGGTTGGAAATGTTAATCGGTTCTTCAGGCGCCATCTGAATAGTAATAATTTCTTCCAGTAAATATTGGTAAACAACATCATTGATATGACAAAAAGGATTTTCATTCCGTAATTCCTGAAACTTCTCTGCACGCATACTTCACGCCCCCGTATTTCTCTCTTCTCCGCTCCCTATGAATCCTTCCAGGAGCGCATTGATCTCTCCTCCAAGAAGTATGATATACATACATCCATACAGCCAGAGCATAACCAGTACAATCGTTGTCATACTCCCGTACATACTGGAAAACCCTGTAAACACATCCAGATATACAGAGAAGAAGAACGAAATCAGCAGCCATCCACAGGCAGTAAACACAGCGCCAGGAAGCTGCTTCCGCAGCGTAGTCTTTGCCATATGCTGCCGGTTCGGGAGAAACTTATACACAAGATCCCAGAACACGGTAAGAACAACCAGCGTGACAAATGTACGGATGCGGATAATAAAATCCACCACCCTGCTCAGAAACGGAATATGCTCATACACCATGATACTGATACTGTTTCCAAATACAGACAGCACCAGGGAAAGCAGGATCGCAAGAAGAAAAATCACCGTATACAGCGATGCCCGCATCCGAAGATATACATAGTTCCGGGTCTCTGTATTCGCGTAAATACTGTTCAGCCCTGACGTCACGGAAAGAACGCCTTTGCCTGCCGACCAGAGGGCAATGATAATTGTAAGCGGGATCACCCCCTGAGACCGGGTGTACACCTGCACAATAATGCTGCGGATCAGCGGCTCCACAGTTTCAGGAAACACTTTCATCACCGCTTTCAGCACCTCACCCGTCGTCACGTCAGTAAACTGCACCATTGTCAGGAGTAACAGAAAAATCGGAATAAGAGAAAGCACGAAAAAATATGCCGCCTGTGCAGCATAGGCGCCCGTATGATGAGAATTCACCGTTGCGATGATCTTTATAACCTGCTTTTTAATCCGATTTCCCTTTTTCATCACATCTCCCTCCTGAATATATGTATCTAACGGCAGTATGTGAATCGAAAAAGCGGCCGTCCGAGACGACCGCCTTTCTCTTTAGTAGTCCCCCAAAATGCCGGTCCTGTATTTTGAGTCCTAGCCACAGCTAGGTGGGCAACCGCATCTGCTTTTTTGTCGTCCACTGCATATCGGAGGCCTGACATATTACAGAAATATAGGAATCCCTTTCAAAATAATGTAGGTTCAAAATTACAGGGTTGTCGAACATCCCAGGTTAACTATCTTCGTTAACTCTACAGATATTATACTCCAGTTATCCGTATTTTACAACTCCATTATTTTACAGCTATTTAGTGCACTAACATATCCAGTGACTCACGTCCGGAAACGGAGCGGATGGTTTGCGATACGTATTCTGTGAA
>CALWTQ010000105.1 GCA_944384505.1 uncultured Mediterraneibacter sp. | reverse complement strand
GATGTTAGGACAGGAGGGGAGATTGTCTGAGCGAAGTGAGTTGCTCCCCTCCTGTCCTTGCATCTAATCCGCAGCCGCAACTTCTTAGTTTCCCTTATCCCCTGGAGCGAAGCCCGTCGTCCTCCTCCATCCCCGCAGAATACGTCTTGAGAATTGACTCTGTTTTCGGACGTTTTACACACGGAAGTTAGTGAACTTTATAGCTGTTTTACTTGAAAAAGTATGGAAAACATAGTATAAATACTATGTTCTGTACAATAAGAATAAAAAAGCAATGAAAAGAAAGGATTTTATTTATGAGCAAGAAACAAAACAGCGGTGCCGGCCCTATGCAGTTTATTTTCCGGATCGTCCAAGGGGCGCTGATCGGCCTTGGCGCTGTCCTTCCCGGCATATCCGGCGGTGTTCTGGGTGTTATATTCGGCATTTATAAGCCGATCATGGAACTTTTATCTAACCCGTTTAAGAATTTCCGGACCCACGTGCCGAAGCTGATCCCCGTTTTTATCGGCGGTATTATCGGCTTCCTCGGGGTGGCCAACATCCTGTCCTTTTTCCTGAACAAATATCCAGATCCGTCTGTCTGCCTTTTCATCGGACTGATCGGCGGCATGCTTCCGTCTCTGTTCCGGGAAGCGGGTGAACAGGGAAGGTCAAAAGGTTCTTACATCTCGCTTATTGTGTGCATGTGTGTGATCTTTGCCCTGCTTATCGGGCTTCAGATGTTCTCTGTCGAAGTGGTGCCAAACTTCTTCTGGTATCTCTTCTGCGGGTTCTGTCTGGCTCTGAGTGTGATTGCACCGGGCATGAGCTTTTCCACTCTTTTGATGCCGCTGGGGCTTTATACGCCTTTTGTGGACGGGATCGGACACTTTGATTTCAACATCCTGATCCCGGGCGGCATCGGCGCTCTTGTGACAGTTATACTGCTTGCAAAAGCGATCAATGCGCTGTTTGACAATTACTACTCCATCGCCTTCCACGGCATTGTAGGTATTGTTATCGCGGCTACGGTTATGATCATCCCGGTCAACAGCTTCCTGTCCGCGGGATCCGCTGTAGTCAACATCATCTGTATTGTTGTCGGTGTGATTATCGCTCTTGCGCTGGATAAGTTCAACAGCGGCGTAAAGGTCGAGTAAAAAAGGAACACTGCAGCTATAACGCTCACCAGCTTCCAGAAGTAAGGCGCGGCCGGAAGGTTTTCGTAATTGAAAGCCTTCCAGCCGCGCCAATTGTACGTTTCAGCCTGTTTATGCAATGACATTTCCGCTCCTGATCTTCGCGCGCAGGAACTCAAAGAGCCGGTCCATCTCTTCCTCTGTTCCGACTGTGATTCTTAAGTAGTCACGGATCCTCTCATCATTCCAGTGTCTCACATAGATTCCCGCGTCTTTCAGTTCTTCAAAGAGCTTTCCCGCGTCATACTCAAGGTGGCGCGCAAACAGGAAATTTGCCCTGGATTCTGTCAATTCGAATCCGAGCTCTGCAAGTGTTTTTTCGGCCCGCTCCCGTGTCTTTATGATTCTGCCTACGCTCTCTGCAAAATACTCCTTATCTTCTACTGCCGCCGCGCCGCAGGCAAGAGCCGCGCGGCTCATGGTATAGGAGTTAAAGGAATATTTTACATCATTCAGGCAGCGGATCAGATCCGGATTTGATATGGCGTAGCCGATCCGCATTCCTGCCATGCTTCTCGCCTTAGAGAATGTCTGGGTCACGATCAGGTTGTCATATTTTCCCACAAGTTCTATAGCAGACTTCCCGGCGAAATCTACGTAAGCCTCGTCCACAATCACGATGGAGTCTCTGTTATGCGCAAGGATATCCTCCACAAAATCCAGGTCCTCATAGATGGCGGTGGGAGCATTAGGATTCGGGAATATAATCCCGCCGTTCTCCCTGTAGTAATCTTCTTTCCGGATCCGGAAATTCTCATCCAGCTTCGGGCACTCATAAGGGATCCGGTACAGGCCGGCCCACACCTTATAGAAAGAGTATGTAATGTCCGGGAAGAGCACCGGCTTCCCAGAGTTAAAAAAGGTCAGAAAGCACAGGGAGAGCACATCGTCCGACCCCACTCCAACAAAAACCTGATCTTCTCCCACTTTGTAGTTATCGGCCAGAGCATGCACCAGCACACTGGAAGCCGGATCCGGATAGAGCCGGAAATCTGCAGAATCCATAGTTTCCAGCACCCGCTGCACGCCCGGCGCAGGAGGATAGGGATTCTCGTTTGTGTTGAGCTTGATCACTTTTTCCTGTGGCTGTTCCCCGGGCGTATACGGTTCTACAGCCCGGATATTTTCTAAAAGTTCTGGTCTGACCGCCATGATGTTTTCTCCTCTTTCTATAACTGATATTCTGCTGCCAGCTCTTTGAATTTCGGCAGGGAATTCACTATCGTCTCGTAAGCTACACAGTACGCGATGCGCACATATCCCGGACAGCCGAAAGAACTTCCCGGCACAATCAGGATGTTGTACTTCTTCGCCGCGGCGCAGAACTCCTTCTCGTCCGCCACCGGCGACTTCACGAACAGATAGAAAGCGCCCTCAGGCTTAATGCACTCAAATCCAAGCTCTTTTAATCCATTATAAAGCGTCTCTCTGTTCCTGTTATAAAAGGAGATGTCCGTCTTCTCATCCAGACATGCCTTCACTACCTTCTGCTGAAGCGTCGGAGCATTCACGAATCCGAGGATACGGGTCGCCACATTTGCCGCCGCGTTTAAATTCTCGCTGTCAGCAGCCTCGTCCGGAATGACAAGATATCCGATCCGCTCCCCCGGAAGAGAGAGGGACTTGCTGTAGGAATATCCTACGATTGTATTCGCGTAATATTTCGTCAGATAAGGAACTTCCACGCCGTCGTAAGCCAGCTCTCTGTACGGTTCATCAGAGATCAGATAAATATCTGTTCCGAACTCTTTCTGCTTCTTCTCCATCACAGCAGCCATCTTCTTAATTGTCTCCTCTGAATAGACAACTCCCGTCGGATTATTCGGAGTGTTTACAATTACCGCTTTTGTCTTCGGCGTGATCTTCGCCTCGAACTCATCAAGCTTTGGCTGGAATGTAGCGGTATCGGGTGAGATTTCCACAAGCACACCGTCATAGTTATTCGTATAGCTTCTGTATTCTCCGAAATAAGGAGCGAATACAATCACTTCATCCCCCGGATTGAGCAGAGCCTTTAAGATCACGTTCAACCCGCCTGCCGCGCCGACCGTCATTGTGATATTGCGCGCGGCAAATGCGGTTCCAAACCGTTTGTTTAATGATTCCGCCACTGCCTGACGCACATCCTCGTATCCCGCGTTGCTGTTCGTATATCCGTGAAGCACAACCGGATCCTCTTCGTTCAGCAGGTCAATGATGGCCTTTTTCACAGATGCCGGAGCGGGGACATTCGGGTTTCCGAGACTGAAATCAAACACGTTCTCCGCGCCGTAGATCTTCGCCAGCCGGTTGCCCTCCTCAAACATTGCCCGGATCGCCGAACTGTTCGCCACCATATTTTCCATCTTTTTTGATATCATGTCTGTCACTCCTTTTCTTCATCCTGACGGGCAGAAACCTCTGCTCCTGCTTCTCTTACAATGCCCTTTTCCTCCAGAAACGCCGGTCGGTAAGAAAGCTTTGCCTTCCTTAATCCCTCCGCGCCGGTGTCTTCTTCCCGGTTCACATATTTATAATCCATGCACTCATGCTGCACGAATTGCTGGTTGATCATGGGGTATGCGCCCTCCACATCCGGAAACGCCTTCTCAATATGAACGACAAAGGTGTCGCCGCACAGAGGTTCTCCCACTGTAAATGCCACGATCCGTCCGTCCGCTCTGAGCACGCCGCCCTTTAGTCCAAGCTCTTTGTAAAGGCGCAGGGAATTCAGCGTCACGCACATTTCCGCGTTTTTCTCTATGTCATCATCGCAGCCGTTCTGGTTTCTCCATTTCAGCGCCATCTGGAAACAGTCTTCCACATTGTCGTCGCTTAAAGGTTCATAGGACCAGTCCGGATACAGTGTCTTGAACTTATTGATGTGGTTGCGCTTGCCGTGAAGCTTCTTGCCTGCCAGCGTAGCCAGCTTCTCCGTCTCATAGACATAGTCCGCGAGATCTCTGTTGTACTCAACTGTAAACCTGCCCGGATACCATTCTTCCATCTGGGCAAACATCTCAGGAGTCACGTTATAGAGGCTGAAAGGATGTCCCTTTTCCCTGCTGTACTCCATCAGATATTCCAGCGCCTTTTTCACATTCTCCGGCTCTCCCGCCGGATACGCAAAGGAAAGCCGGTCGCCGTTATCTCCCTCATTTCGGAAGATAAGGGCATCCTCGATTATTGCATATTTCACTTTGTAATGTCTGGACCAGAGGTATACATTTACAAAAGTACGCTCACAGCTCCTGCTGGGAGATTTTAAAAAATACGGTGTAATAATATCTCTGTCTTCCAGTTCCGGCCGTTTAAATTCTGGTTCTGTCATACTTGTTATCAATCCTCCATCTTTGCGAGCTTCGCGGTCTGGTCCGCAGCGATCAGCGAGTCTATAATCTCATCCAGATCGCCGTTTAAAATGGAATCCAGCTTGTGAAGCGTCAGCTTTATCCTGTGATCTGTCACACGTCCCTGCGGGAAGTTATAAGTACGTATCTTCTCGGAGCGGTCGCCCGTGCCGATCTGGCTCCTTCTCGCCTCCGCCTCGGACGCCTGCTGCTTCTCCAACTCCAGGTCATACAGTTTGGACCGGAGCAGCCGGAAAGCCTTCTCCTTGTTCTGGAGCTGGGACTTCTCTGTCTGGCTGTAGATCACGATTCCGGTCGGGTAATGAGTCAGACGCACAGCCGAGTCTGTCGTGTTGACGCACTGACCGCCGTTTCCGGACGCGCGCATCACGTCGATGCGGATATCCTTCTCATCAATCACAACATCCACTTCCTCTGCTTCCGGCATGATCGCCACGGTCACAGTGGACGTATGGATACGGCCGCCGCTCTCCGTCTCCGGCACCCTCTGGACACGGTGGACGCCGCTCTCATATTTCAGCCTGGAGTAAGCTCCTTGTCCTGTGATCATAAAGACACATTCTTTAAATCCGCCGATCCCGTTCTCATTTAAAGAAATCATCTCTGTCTTCCATCTTCTGCTGTCCGCATAGTGGACGTACATGCGGTAGATCTCCGCCGCGAAAAGCGCCGCCTCGTCGCCGCCAGCGCCCGCGCGGATCTCCACGATAACATTCTTGTCATCATTAGGGTCTTTCGGAAGAAGAAGGATCTTCAGCTCCTGCTCCAGCTCCTCCACCCGTTTCTTGGACTCGTTTAATTCTTCCTTTGCCAGCTCCCGCATTTCCTCGTCAGACTCATCCTCCAGCATTGCAAGACTGTCGTCAATATTCTGCTTACATTTCTTGTATTCATTGTACGCCTCAACCAGGGGGGCAAGATCGCTCTGCTCTTTCATCAGTTTCCGGAACCTCTGAGTGTCGTCCGCCACTCCCGGCTCCTGCAGTTCGCCCATAATCTCCTGATATCGGATTACAAGATCTTCTAATCTGTCAAACATCTCTTCTATCCTCTTTTGCTTTCTCTTGCTTCTTATCTGCCTGTTTCCGGGCGTTCCCTTCCACTATACACGCCGCAGACCACACGGTCAAGCCCCGCCAGGTCCTTTTTCACCCGGATCCGGTCATATCCCGCCGCCTTCATCATCCCGGACACAGCCTCCGCCTGGTCATATCCGGTCTCAAAGATCAGATACCCCCCCGGTTCCAGATATGCCCCGGACTCTTCTGTGATTCTCCTGTAGAAATAAAGCCCGTCCTCCCTGCCGTCCAGCGCCTCCCTCGGATCGTAAAGCCGGACCTCATCCTGCAGCTTTTCGATCTCTGAACTTTTTATATAAGGAGGGTTGGATAAGATCAGGGAAAATTTCCCCTGAATGTTCTCAAACAAGTCTCCCTGAATAAACTCAGCATCTATCCCCAGCGCTTCCGCATTCTCTTCCGCCACGGCAAGCGCGCGTTCTGAAATATCCGCCCCTGTTCCTTCCGCAGGGAATGGCTCTGTTTTTCTTCCGGATTCTTTCCCCGCATAGTGCAGCACACTGAGCAGAATACATCCGGATCCGGCACACAGATCCAGGATCCGTGTTTTCCCGTTTACCTCTGGCAGGCTCTCTTCTTTCACAATGCCCAGTGCCTCTTCCACCAGCGTCTCCGTATCCTGGCGCGGGATAAGCACGTCCTTGCTCACCCGGAAAGACAGGCCCATGAATTCCTGCGTCCCGGTAATATGCTGGAGCGGAATTCTTCTGGACCGCCTTTCTATCGCGCGCCTATACGCTTCATCCTGAGGCGGCGCCAGCGTCCGGCCAGGATCCGCATAAAACGCGGCCCGGCCGATGCCGGTCACATGCTCTAAAAGATACCATGCGTCCAGACCCGCCTCGGGCACGCCCGCATCCTCAAGACATTTTCTCCCGCTGTCATAAGCCTCCCGGATACTTTGGCCGCTCATAGATTCTCCTCCTGCCATGTCCGCCAGTCAAACACTTCCTCCACAGCGCGGATTCCCACCTCGATCATACTGTCGTCCGGCTCTTTTGTCGTCATGTTCTGCACCCACATCCCCGGGCGGCTCAGCAGATTAATCACGGGATTGTCGCTGTTTCCCGCCAGGCGGATGATCTCATAAGACACGCCCGCAATCAGCGGAAGGAGGGCGATCCGGATCAGAACCCGGAGCACCTGGGATTTGGCTGTGATAAAAAAGCAGAAAATAATACTCACAATCATGACAAAAAATAAGAAGCTGGTACCGCAGCGCTTATGCTGCTTGGAACTTTTTCTTACATTTTCCACGTTCAGTTCCAGCCCATGCTCAATACAGTTGATGCATTTGTGTTCTGCTCCGTGGTACATAAAATTCCGCTTAATGTCTTCTGTTCTTGAAATAAGGAAAATGTACAGGAGAAAAATTCCTACGCGGATTACACCCTCGAATACGGTCATAACCGCGCGTGACTGAGTATAACGCTCCACAACGCTGCTCAGAAAATAAGGCAGCACCATGAAGATCGCCGCAGCGATAACTACCGCGGCGGCCACTGTCAGATTCATAAAGATTTTGTCCTTCTTTTCCTGCTTGGCCGCTTCCTCCGCGCTCATCTCCTCTCCCTCTTCTTCCTCAAAAAAACTGGCGGAAAACATCAGTGTTTTCATCCCCAGCACCAGAGAATCTATAAAATTGAAGATCCCTCTGATGAACGGGATCTTAAGCGGCGCCTTCCACGGAATCACACTGTGATAATTCTGTACGTCCACCGTGATCTCCCCGTCCGGCCTGCGCACCGCCACAGCATACTTTCCGCCGTTTCTCATCATGATACCTTCCAAGACTGCCTGTCCGCCTATATTTGATGATTTCATACTGCCTCCCGGTTTTCTATGTAATAAAATGTAACAGCTCAGCCCGCGCCATTCGTCAAACCGGACTGCTGCAATAAAGAAAAGAGGCTGAGATGCTTCCACCTCAGCCTGCCTTGTCTATACTTATTTAATACCGTATTTCTTGTTGAACTTGTCAACACGGCCGCGCGCCTGTGCTGCCTTCTGCTGTCCTGTGTAGAACGGATGGCATTTGGAGCAGATTTCAACGTGGATGTTCTCCTTTGTAGAACCTGTTACGAATGTGTTTCCACAGTTGCAGGTCACTGTTGCCTGATAATATTCCGGATGGATTCCCTTGCGCATGATTTTCACCTCTCTATTTTAAAATACTTCTTTCAATCTCTAAACAGCTTTCTAATTGTAGCATAAGATACTGTCATTTGCAACTCTTTTTTAGATAAACTTCTGACGGATCACCTGATGCACAAGTTCCGCGTTGCTTTTTGTCCTCGCGAACATATTCAGAAGGTTGTCCACCGCCTCGTCCGCCTTCATGCCATTCATGCCTCTGCGCATGATATAGATCGCTTCCTGTTCTTCCTTATTCAAAAGAAGATCTTCACGTCTCGTTCCGGATTTCGGTATGTCGATTGCCGGGAACACTCTCTTCTCCTGAAGCTTTCTGTCAAGGATGAGCTCCATATTTCCGGTGCCCTTAAATTCCTCGTACACAACATCGTCCATCTTGCTTCCTGTATCTACAAGCGCTGTGGCAAGAATTGTCAGGCTTCCTCCTTCACGCATATTGCGGGCAGCTCCGAAGAACCTCTTCGGGCTGTAAAGTGCGGCCGGATCAAGACCTCCGGAAAGAGTTCTTCCGGACGGAGGAACAATCAAGTTGTACGCGCGGGACAGCCTTGTGATGCTGTCCAGAAGGATCATGACGTCCTTTCCATGTTCTACAAGGCGCTTTGCTCTGTTAATCACCATCTCTGAAACTCGTTTGTGGTGCTCTGGCAGCTCGTCAAATGTAGAGTGGATCACTTCCACGTTAGGGCCTTCGATTGCTTCCTTAATATCCGTAACCTCCTCCGGACGCTCATCAATCAGAAGAATCAGCAGGTGCATATCCGGCTCGGACTTCTGAACCGCAAGCGCCACTTCTTTTAACAGTGTCGTCTTTCCAGCTTTCGGAGGAGAAACGATCATTCCTCTCTGTCCTTTTCCGATCGGGGACACCAAATCCATGATTCTCATGGCTGTACTGCTGCCCGGCGTCTCCAGACGGATCCTCTGGTTCGGGAATATCGGCGTGAGATCCTCGAAATTCTTACGCTTCATGGCCTCAGCCGGACGCAGGCCATTGATGGTGGTCACGTAAAGGAGAGCGCTGAACTTCTCGCTCTGCGTCTTAATCCTCGTATTCCCGACAAGGATATCTCCTGTTTTCAAGCCGAATCTGCGGATCTGAGCCGGAGATACATACACATCGCTGTCTCCCGGCAGATAATTGTCACTCCGGATAAATCCGAATCCGTCAGGCATAACTTCCAGAATCCCGTTCGCAGTATGCCCGCTGTCGAGCTGCTCGATATCTGTTTCCGCCTTTTTCTCTTTTAATTCTTCTTTTACCTCTTCTCTTGCCTCCGTAGCGGCTTCTTCCTGCGCCTCCTGCTCGTCAAGCGCCATCATAGCATCAATCAGATCGCTCTTCTTCAGCGTGGAAACCCCTTTCATCTTCCTCGCTTTTGCGAGCTCTTTCAAGGTTGCCAGGGGGAGTGATTCATACTTTTCTCTAGTCATGTTCTTTTCCTTTCATGAAAAATAATACCTGTTTTCTTGCTCCTGCGTCAAACCACATGTTCTAACGCTACATCTTCATTTGTATCTCTGCTTCTTATAACAGCTTATTAAATGCTTCGGGAATTTTCGTCTGAATTGACATAAAATTGATAACGTGCATTAAATATGGGATAATTATACAGGGCAGAGACGGTCTTGTCAAGATCCACAGCTATGAAGTTCACTAACACTTTCCGTCAAAATGTGTCCGGAAGCGGAACAGATATTTTGTAACGCGTATTCTGATGAAGGGAACAGGAGTACCATGCTTCGTTC
>CALWTQ010000104.1 GCA_944384505.1 uncultured Mediterraneibacter sp. | reverse complement strand
CCGCAGCCGGAACTTCTTAGTTTCCCTTATCCCCTGGAGCGAAGCCCTGAGCCGTCCTCCATCCCCGCAGAATACGTTTTAGGAATTGGCCCTGTTTTCGACCGTTTTGAACAAGGACGTTAGTGAACTAAATAGCTGCTGTGCTAAATATTCGGTTCCTTTTTGCACTTTAATATGGTAAAATACAAAAGTAATGCGTTCGTAAACGCCGCCGGCGTTCTGAACCTTATAATCTGCCGGCAATTTGAAAAAGGAGTGCATACATATATGTCTGAAAAAAAGATTCTGGCGATGGGAAATGAGGCTATTGCCCTGGGCGCGATCCGCGCGGGAGTACGTATGGCAGCCGGGTATCCGGGAACCCCGTCCACAGAGATACTGGAAACAATTGCGAAGCACAATGACGGACACATTCATGTGGAATGGTCTGTGAATGAGAAGGCGGCAATGGAAGTCGGGGCAGGAGCGGCCTATGCGGGGGCCCGGACGATTGTCACTATGAAACAGGTGGGGCTTAACGTAGCGTCTGATCCTCTGATGAGCCTTGCTTATATGGGTGTAAAGGGCGGCATGGTGATCGTGTCCGCTGATGACCCCGGGCCGATCTCTTCCCAGACTGAGCAGGATACGAGAACATTTGCCCAGTTCTCGAAGCTTCCTGTATTTGATCCGTCCTCGCCGGAGGAAGCCTACCGGATGATAGGGGAGGCGTTTGAGTTCTCTGAAAAATATAATACTCCGGTGCTGTTCCGGCCGACGACAAGAGTCTGTCACGCCTGTGCGAGCATTACTCTTCTGCCGGACATGAAAGTGGAAGAGCCGGAAGGGTTTGTCAAAGATACGATGCGGTGGGTAATCTTCCCCAGGACTTCTTATCTGAATCATGTGAAGATCGAGAAGAGAAACGCTGAACTGTCCGATACCCTTTCGGATTATGAAGGGAATTTTATCCTGAATCTGGAAGCGGACAGCAGGAAAGGTATAGCGGCTTCCGGAATCAGCTATGCCTATACGCGGGAAGTTATCGAGGAAGAGGTGCGCCTTCTTAAGGTTTCCACGCCCCATCCGTTCCCGGAGAAGCTTGCGAAAGAATTCCTGGAGGGACTGGACGAGGTACTGGTGCTCGAGGAGCTTGATCCTATGGTGGAAAGAGAACTGCTGCGCGTTGCAGGGAAATATCATCTGCCGGTACAGATCCTTGGAAAGCTGACCGGGGATACGAGAAATGCGGGAGAGAACAGTACGGAAAGTATCCGGGAAGACCTGGATCGGTTCTTTGGGAAAGGAAAAGCGGACGGATGTGAAGAAGCCGCTGCCTCAGAAGAGAAGGCTCCTGAGCTTCCGGTGCGTCCGCCGGTTCTCTGCGCAGGCTGTCCTCACAGAGCTTCGTTCTATGCAGTGAAGAAGGCAATGAAAGGAAAAAAGGCCGTGTTCAGCGGTGATATTGGCTGCTACACGCTGGGAAATGCAAAGCCTCTTGATATGGTAGATACGTGTCTGTGCATGGGCGCGGGCGTTACCATTGCCCAGGGACTGCATGTGATAGAGCCGGATGCAGTGAACTTCGCGTTTATCGGGGATTCGACATTCTTTGCGTCGGGAATCACAGGCGTGGTGAATGCAGTATATAATGGAAATGACATCGTGCTTGTGGTTCTTGACAATTCTACCACAGCTATGACAGGCCATCAGCCTCATCCGGGAACCGGGAAGACGATAATGGGAGATGTGGCGGCAAAGATCAGCATTCGTAAGATTCTGGAAGGAATCGGAGTGGAGCGGATCTATGAGGCGGATCCCATGAAGCTTTCAGAGGCGGTGGAGACTGTAAAGAAGGCAGCAGACGGAAGCGGCGTCCGCGCGATTATTTTCAAGTCACCCTGCATCGCGGTAGCAAAGCCAAAGATGAGATATACAGTGGATCAGGAAATGTGCCGCAAGTGTAAGGCGTGCATCCGGGAGCTGGGATGTCCCGCCATCACGACAGAGGGAGATCAGGTGAAGATCGATCCGTCTCTGTGCTACGGATGTGGGGTATGTTCCGAGGTATGTCCTTTTGATGCGATCAAGGCGTGCCGGGAGCAGAAAGAAGACCCGAAGAAAGCAGAAGAAAATCAGGGAGGTGAGGCGTGATGAACAGAAGTTGTCTGTTATGCGGCGTGGGCGGACAGGGCGTTGTGCTGGCGTCAAGGCTGATTGCATATGCGGCGATGGAACAGGGGGATTTTGTCCGGACTACAGAGACCATCGGAATGGCCCAGCGGGGCGGATCTGTAGTCAGCCATGTGCGCGCCGGAGAAGAAGTTCATTCACCACTGATTCCTCTGGGAACCGCGGATGTAATCCTGGCGTTTGAACCCGGGGAAGCAGTACGCGCCTTCCCTTATCTGAAAGAGGGAGGCACTGTGATCACAAACAGCAGGACTGTAAAACCTGTGACGGCAAACTTAAGCGGAAGCGGCTACAGCGGGGAAGAGATGACAGAGTATTTGAAGAAAAAGGCCGGAAAAGTGATCGTGCTTGACGGAGATGAGATCTGCCAAAAGGCGGGTTCGCCGAAAGTGCTGAATGTGGCGCTTCTCGGAGCGGCCGCAAAAAGCGGTGTTCTGGGAATTACACCGGAAGAAATGCTGGACGCGGTGAGAAAGAATGTGAAGGAAAGATTTATTGCGCTTAATGAGCGGGCGCTGGAACTTGGAGGAGAACAGGTATGAAGATGACAGAACTGCAGTTTGAGATGATCAAGGAGAACCTTCGTCAGCTCACCTCAAAAGAATGTTTCTATAAAGAAAAACTGAAAGATATTGATATCGAATCCATCAAGACCCAGGAGGATTTTGAAAAGCTGCCATTTACCTGGAAGGGAGACTTAAGAGAGGCATATCCTCTTGGTCTGCAGGCCGTCCCGGATGAAGAGGTAGTGCGGATCCATTCTTCATCAGGAACAACCGGTGTGCCGGTGATCATCCCCTACACAAAGAAGGATGTGGAAGACTGGGCCAAGATGTTTGCGCGCTGCTATGAGATGGCCGGAATCACAGCTCTGGACCGGATCCAGATCACGCCGGGATACGGACTGTGGACAGCGGGAATCGGATTCCAGGCGGGTGCGGAATATCTCGGGGCAATGACCATCCCTATGGGGCCGGGCAATACCGAGAAGCAGCTTCGCATGATGCAGGATATGAAATCTACAGTCCTTTGCGCTACATCTTCCTATGCGCTCCTGCTTGCAGAAGAAATCGGCAAGAGAAATCTGACTAACAAGATCTATTTAAAGAAAGGCGTGATCGGGTCAGAAAGATGGGGAAGCAAGATGCGCGCCCGCATTGCAGCGGAGCTTGGCGTGCAGCTCTATGATATCTACGGACTCACCGAAGTGTACGGCCCGGGCATTGCTATGAGCTGTGATTACGAATGCGGTATGCATTACTGGGATGATTACCTGTACTTTGAGATTGTGGATCCTAAAACAGGGGAAAATGTCCCGGACGGCGAGGTGGGCGAGCTTGTAATCACTACGCTTAGAAAACAGGGCGCGCCGCTGATCCGTTACCGTACCCACGATCTGACCAGATTCATCCCGGGAGAATGTAAGTGCGGCTCCAGATTCCCGCGGATTGATACCCTGATCGGAAGAACAGACGATATGGTAAAGGTAAAAGGCGTAAACATCTTCCCGAGTCAGATAGAAGAAATGCTGAAAAACGTGCCGGAGGCGTCCAGCGAATATCAGTTCATGCTGGATCACCTGTTTGGAAAAGACGAGTGCACGCTCTTTGTGGAAATCAATAAAGGCGTGGATAAAAAGCAGGCTGAGACAGTGATTCAGAAAGCATTCAAGGATAAGATCGGAATTCTCGTGCATGTGAAACCAGTGGGAATCGGAGATCTCCCGAGAAGCGAGAAGAAGTCCACGAGAATATTTGATAACAGATATTGATGCTGCTGTGAGAGTATCTGAAGTGCAGGCAGGATCGTTTGTACCGGCGGGATAAACTGTGGAATGTGGCTTATCCCGCCGGAATATCTGTCTGTCGGTACTTCTGAAGCATCGGAATTATTACGTTTATTGCGCACCGTTTTTGTTACATCCTTATTTTTCAAGGCATTTCGGGTCAAGCAGAAAATCATAGATGTTTACGGTCAGGATACCATATTCATCATACTGCGTTGGCACCATGTCCCTGGTAATGATGATTTTTTTGAAAGAATCATCAATCTTTCTGAATGGTCTGATCTCCTGAGTGCGCTTTGCCTCATCAGGCAGGGTGTAGGCGGATTGAATATAGTATCTGGCAGAACCCAGATTACACACAAAGTCAACTTCCAGCTGCTTACGTGTTACTTTCCCTTTCCGATCTTTTTCAGCGATAGGTACAACTCCTACGTCCACGCTGTAACCACGCATGCGAAGCTCGTTATAAATCACATTTTCCATGGAATGGGTCTGTTCAAACTGGCGGAAGTTAATTCTTGCATTCCGAAGCCCAAGGTCAGAAAAGTAATATTTTTTTGGTGTTTCAATATATGCCTTTCCCTTGATGTCATAGCGCTGCGCAGACTCGATCAGGAATGAATCTTCAAAATAATCCAGATACTTTTTAATGGTATTGGCAGTTATTTTAGATTTCTTCACCGTCCTAAAAGTGTTTTTAAGCTTCTCCGGATTGGTCAGAGAACCAATTGCAGAAGAAAGAATGTTCAGCAGATCCTCCAATTCACTGATGTTTTTAACACGGTTCCGCCTGACTATATCCTGGATATATATTTCACTGAACAGATTCTGTAATGCCGCGGCTTTATCATTTGCCCCATCACGCAGAACGACTAAGGGAATACCGCCATAGAGCATATATTCGGACAGCCCCATATACTGATCCCCTTCATATACAGACATAAACTCTGCAAAGCTCAAAGGGTACATATGAACTTCATCACCACGGCCGGCAAATTCGGTAGCGATATCTTTGGACAGGAGCTTTGCATTACTTCCTGTCACAAATACATCCATGTTATCCTTGCGCAGATAACTGTTCAGTACAGCTTCAAAACAATCCAGCATCTGAATTTCATCAAGCAGCAAATAATACATTCCATCGTCAACGACTTTGGTTCGGATATAAGCCATGAATTTTTCCGGGTCCACGCCGCGCTTTTCTTTTTCAATCCCAATAAGGCTTTCGCCGATCAGGTACAGGTCGTCCGCTGAGTCAAAGGCAAAACGTATGATATGGCCGGCATCCACACCGCTCTCCAGTAAATGATGATAGAAAAGGTTATTGAGCAGATAGGATTTACCGCACCTGCGGATACCGGTGATAACCTTAATGAGTCCGTTGTTCTTTCTTTTTATCAATTTGTCCAGGTAGAAATTTCTGCGAATCTCCATTCAACAACCTCCTTGGAAAAGATTTTTGCAACCTGACACTGTTTTCTGTTCTATTTTAGCATGAAACAGAAGCCGGCTCAATATGTCAGCGCAGCTTTGAAAAAGATTTTTGCAAACTCTGTAAAGATGTAGATGTTTTATACCAGCAGTATAATGACAGCGGTCTTTATGAGAAGTATAATAAAACAAAATATCTGAAAAAGAATGCGGAAGAATTATATTTTCACTTATAGAAGGAGAGTGATTGTTATAAAAAGTAAATATCCAGTGATTGATGTGAAAAGAACCGGTGAAAATATAAAGCGAATCATGATGATACATGGAATGAGTGTGAAAGATATTCAGGAATTTTTGAAATTAAGCACTCCTCAAAGTATTTATCACTGGTTTGATGGACGAAATTTGCCAACGTTGGATAATCTGTATGCTTTAAGCGAGTTATTTCAAGTTCCGATAGATACTTTTATAAAAGGAAACAGAGAGTACGAATATGGTCAGACAGGGAATGCTGCGTATCGACGGACAATATCATATTATGAAAAATTAGTGCAGCTTAAAGCGTGCTGAAACTCAGGAGGGCAGTATAATGGCAGACAATCTATATCAGCTTGCAGGAAAAGTGAATATTCCGACTGAAAAAAAGAATGAAATGAATAAACGTGTATTGGAAATTATGGATAAATGCGGCATAAGAAAGACTATAGAAATGGAAACTGCAGGAGAAAAGGTAATGGCAGTCAGTCCTGTGCAGCCGGATGAGAATGGCATTGTTATGTTCGATTATTCAGTTTTTGAGAAGCGGAAAAGGGAAATTTCCACATACGATATGAATACCTGTGAACTGCATGTGGAAGACGGGGGATATCGGGAGTTTGAGATCGTCATGAATATGATAATGGTTCTGCTGGAGGCGTATACGAGTGGCGGATGCTATTTTGTGAAATCAGGCAGGCTGTGTGACGCGGGAGGATATCTGGCTGTGCTTCAGGGAGTATTAGGGGAACGGATAACCCTGCCCGGGCGCACCGGAATGTGGGAGATGTATCTTTTTTTCAGAGATTCTGAAGAATATCAAAATATTACATATGAGGATTTGCTGAACGATTATTCCACAGTCTATGGCGAATTGAACATGGAACAATTGCTGGCTGTTTTTGAGGTCGACAGGAACGAACTGACCTTCCCGGAAAAGGAACATATCTCCTGCCGAGATGATATAAATACCGCAAATCATTGCAGCAGGGAAGAGTATGCGTACAGAATTTTTTGCAGTATGGATGAAGATGAGAAAAGCATTATGAAAGAGTTACTTACAGAACTGCTGAATTCAGAGTTTGACAGGCGAAAAAAATTATCGATGCGCCAGGATAAAAAGGGAATCATTGCGGAACTCTCTTTGTATGTATTGCCGTCATGTCTTACGCTTGCATATGCTAAGGCTGTTGAGAAGGATTTCTGGGAAATATGGGACTCTTTTGGAACATTGGGATATGCCGATATTATACAGAAAAACGATCCGGAAGAAGTGGAGGCTGATTTTCATAAACTGCCATTTTACCGAGCAATTCAGAGAAAAGACGAGGATGAATTTCTGGAGTTTTGGGATGGCAGCAATCTGATTTTGTCGCAGAATATGAAAAAGTGCGTTCAGGAATGGCAGGAGTGTTTCAGAGGTATTTGTATACCTTCCCGGTTTTCAATGGAACATTTACTGGCTAATTGGATTTTAGGAGGCAATATGGGAACATTTGCATGTTATACAGGAGAAATGAATATAGAGGAAGAAAAAAGGGCCTCCTTTGGGAAGCAAATGATTAAACTTTTGAACTATGGCGGGATGATGCGGTTTGAGAAGGTTTCTCTATATGGATATGAGCTGTATTTATTAAGCCCGGCAGAATTATCCCAGGAAGGTGAGGCTGATTTCTGGTACAATTATTTTGAGGATTCCAGCTGGGAAGATGCCGGATTTAATGCAAAAAGTTCAGAGTTTTATTCCAATAAGATCGGAGGCTGCGAGTTTTGTGATGTGATACTTGCTGCATATATGCTGTATGAAATGTATGACGAAACTCCCGGATTTGCAGAGGTCAATGGAGATATAGTTGATGCACAGTTCTATGGCGGATGGATCAACCATATCCTTGGAACAGAATTTTCTATGAAGAAACGGTATAATCTTTGGAAAAATGCAGAGCATATCGCGTTTTCCAGACTTGAATACTGCGAGCCGTTTACCAGAACTCAATTAAGATGTCTGATTCCGGACTATTTGCTTAAAGCTGCAGGCGGGACAGAATTATCAGACCTCTTTTATATTATATATGGAACCGGAAGTTTAGAAGCCGATCAGATAATACCGTCATCCTATCCGGAAGATGTATATCAGTGTAAAAAAGCACTGGTCAGCCTGCGGGAAGTCTGCGGAGAGAATTTTCTGGAATATCTTTTGCAGTTTCTCAAGATGGGCAGAAACACAAGAGGAAGCGTATCGGACATAAAGCTGACTGAACTTGCAAAATTATCCCTGGTTCTGCCGGCACGGGTGCTTGTTTATCTCGCGGCGGAAATAGAAAACGAGTCATTTTGGAAACTATGGAAGGAATGGAGAGACGAAGTATATCGTGATGAGCAAATGAAACAGTACGCTTCTGAAGAACTGCAGATACAGAGGAAGGAGTGGAAAGAAAGGATAATTCCTGAGATCAGAACCTCTGATTTCCTCCGGCAGGACGGCGTGTTTACATTTTACGATACGCCGGACGAATTAAAAGGGAAAGGCAATTACTATCTGACGGACGATGATCGGATTTTTTGGTGGGACGGTACGGATGAAGTCGTCATTTCGGATGAAATGAACAGCTGGCTTGAGGAGCTTGCTGACCAGCATGGCAAACTGATGGATTTACCGGATGCAGGCTGCGGGGATACATTTAAAGGAGAGGATTTTATAAAGGACTTTATGATTCTTCTCGATGAAATATGCGACCGATATAAACGTATTTTCCCTTTCAAGACAATGTTTTATGATTTTATTCAAAATTCAGAAAAGAAAGAATATAGAGCTGCTATAGCTTTGCTTAAAAAGCTCGATGAAGAGAATAGAGAAGAGGGGAAGATAATTAATTATACAAAATGGGACTGGAGCATGACCAGTAAAAATGTGACACAAAATATAGCGCGCCTGCGGTTGAAAAGATACATGAGTGTTATGGCTAATAAGAAAGTGAGAAAAAAATATTTCAAATTTTAAGAGAAGATATCTTTCTTTATATAGATAATGAAAGCACCAGCGGCCGCTGCCAGTGTTACTGCGCCGCCAATCGCGCACAGAACCGGATCTGCCGCAGCCTCTGAGATGATATCAGCGGCGTCGGCATATGCAAAGGGTGTGAAGTATTTCAGCCATTGCGCCTCTTCTGTGATATTAGCAATGATATTGATAAAATACAGGATGGCGGCCAGTCCCAGACCCGCGCCTGTGCCGCTCCGGCGTATGGAGGCGGAGAGTGCAAAGCAGACCATGGAAATCTCTGCCTGCAGAAGGAAATAGGCAGCGTGCAGGATCAGAAAGGAATCCATCTGCACTGTTTCGCCAATGGCGTATACAGTGATGAGCGAGATACACACGCTTGTCAGATTCAGGATCAGCAGCTGAATCAGAACAGAGAGCAACTTGCTGAGGACAACATGGCGCCGGGGGATGGGATGTGTCAGAAGATATTCTGCCGTCCGGTTCTCTTCCTCGCCGGCTAGAGCTTTTACACCGATGTATGCGGCGAAGAAAGAGCCGCCGATTCCCAGGATATTTCCACATTCCAGACCGTAAAATCCCATCAGATCTCCCATGTTAAGACGGTCCATGCCAAAGGCTTCGGTAAAGCTCCCCATAGAAGAGAATGCAGCGTCCAGTTCGGAGGCCTGATCTTTCATATCGGGAAATATAATCAGGCAGATCAGAAGCAGGCCTGCAATAAAACCGGTCCAGACTGTAAGAGCTGTCCGGCTTCTTTTCAGTTCAAAGCGTAGAAGCGTCATTATTTTTCCCTCCATTCACGGTTAGGTAGTGTCAAAACCACCTTCTTTTTTTATTGTAAAAGTTACGTTTTACCTTGATTTTTCGGGGGGGGTTGCAAATA
>CALWTQ010000103.1 GCA_944384505.1 uncultured Mediterraneibacter sp. | reverse complement strand
GGCGATGGATGACTTCGGAAGGGTATTAGTGAAACTTAGAGTTCCAGTGAGGGACGTTAGGGCTGACGGTGGAATTGTCTGAGCGTAAGCGAGTTGTCCACCGTCAGTCCTTGCATTTAGTCCGTCACTGGAACTCTTAGTTTCACTTATATCCCTGGAGCGGAATCCAGAGCCATCCTTCATCTCCGCAGAATACGTCTCAGAAATAGCCCCTGTTTTCGGACGTTTTGCATTCGGACATTAGTGAACTTTATAGCTGTTATGCTAGTCAAGAGCATCACACATCTGCTATAATAGCAGGGTCAGCCGTTTTCACGCGCGCTGACCCTACATATTCATTCAAGCAGGAGTTTTTGCATGAGACAGAAAAATCAATCTGATAATAATTTTTCCTGGAAGAAGGAACTGCTTCAGTGGGCAGCCGTACTGATCGCCGCGGCTGTTCTCGCCCTGTTTATAAATAATGTACTGGTTGTTAATGCTGAGATCCCATCCGGATCTATGGAGAATACAATCATGCCCGGCGACCGGGTATTCGGAAACAGGCTTTCTTACAAGTTGGGCAGTCCTGAGCGCTTTGATATTATTATTTTCCGTTATCCGGATGATGAAAGTCAGCTTTTTATCAAACGGATCATCGGCCTTCCCGGCGAAACCGTGGAAATTCACGACGGCAGTATCTATATTGACGGATCTGCCGAACCGATTGACGATGTTGCCACAAAGGAACCCATGGAAGGCAGTTTCGGACCTTACACAGTCCCGGAAGGATGCTATTTTGTCATGGGTGACAACCGAAACAATTCTAAAGATTCCCGATACTGGGAACACACCTTTGTGACAGAGGACGAGATCCTCGGGAAAGCGGTGTTTCGTTACTGGCCTCTGGGTAAGATGAAATTTTTGTAATGCCGGATCAAAAGGAACTATTATCACTTCAAAGAGAAAATATAGCTTAATAAAAGGCACTCCCCGGAGCTTTTCCGCGGCAGTGCCCTTTTCTTTTATATCATTTTATTAAAATACTACTGACTCACCCGCAGCTGTTTCTTAAGAATTGACTTCCACCTTCATCAAAGTTGCAGTTTGAACCACGCCATTCGTAAAACCGTACTTCGTGCTTATTAAGGCTGAAGCCTCTGTACCTTTTCACTCCCCCACATCTTCAATGAGCACCGAATCCAGCCGGTCCATATCATCTGCGTTGATCTCAAAGTCTCTGCTTCCTTCTTTTGTCACATGCAGAATCACATCTCTGGCTCCGCTGTAGAGCATGCCGGAGTCCACCCGCTCTTTCAGCACTTCATAGTAGATCTGGTAGATCTGTGCCTGCATCTCTTCATCAGAAGGCATCTGGGCGCCGTTCATCACACTGTCTGTCACCTGATCCGCATACTCCTGTGCCCTTGTCTGAAATGTCTCATATGTATCCGGGAACAGTGTGATCGGCTTCACCTTCACTGGAACCGCATACGTACCGTCTTTCTCACGCTCCGGCTCCCCCACAGTATAACTGACGGCATTCGCTATCGCACCAAACAGCTCCCGGTACTCTGGCATCAGTTCTTCCGGCATATCCGAAGCTTCGAACCCCTCCATTGTCGCATTCAGGCTTTCTTCAAATATGCGCGCCGCCTCCTCATCAGAATCCCCTGTAATCTCCACATACAGTTCTGTTTCATTCTTATAGGATACATCCAGCACTGCCTGCACATACTCTCCCGCGTCAAACCGGTTATAATACAGCCATGCTCCGGCCACGGCCGCCACAGCTGCAATGGTCATAATCACCGCCGCAAGTATAATCTTTCTTTTTGTCATTTTCTTCCTCCTTCTTGTGCGGCCGGGCTGTGTATTTGAAATCTGTCTCCGCATTTTTCGATCTCTGAAGCCGCCGCATATTCTGTACAGTTCTTGTTACAGTTCTTTTATCCGCCACAGTATATCACTGTGCGGGCAAGAAAAAGGAAGAATCCTGTCGCTGTCAGAAAAGAAGTACTGCTTTACGGATGGCATGGCCAAACTGTTGTAAAAACAATATGAAAGCCCGGTTATCTCCAAGCAAAAGCTCATTGATAACCAGGCTGTGAAAATATTTTCATCTTATTTACTTTTCAGCGGTCTTTCTGTTTCAATTACTCTCCCTGCGCAGTACGCAGTTCGTCCGGATCAAAGAGTTTGTCTCCGGATCCTCTGTCACTGCTTTGATCTCTTTGGAGCGGTCCAGCGGATAAAGAACAGGCTGAACATCCAGTTCGGACGGTACCAGTTTCTGCTTCCACTCCTCTATCTCTTCCGGCGTTTCGTAGAAAGATGTGCTGACTCCCCCAACACTGCCCGGAGATGTGGAGAAAAGAGTTTCCCTCACTTCCACCGACTCCACCGGATAATCCCGAAATGTCTTCCCGGTATCCACTCCGGCTTCCTCCAGAATATCACATGTGCGTTTAAAGAAAGGATAGACAATCATCTCTGTCACAGCTCCGCCTGCGGACGCCTTGATTTTCACATTTCCGCAGGGAAGCTCTGATGAAAGTTCCTCCATCGTAAGTTCTGAGATGTCTTCCCTGTATGCTGCCAGGAGCCCTTCTTTCTCATCTCCTGTCAATTTCAGCGGTATCCCGGTCACTCCGTCGTCCCAGGTAAACCGGTCGTCTGACGCATTTTCTAGATTTACCGCAGGATATGCCTTTTCTTTATATTCCTGCGTCTCATATACAGCGGCAAACGACTCTAATTCATCCCATGTGACAGGATAAGTGCGGTATACACTCCGTTCTCCCACATAATAACACGCTGTTACTCTCGTACATATGTTATCCTCTGACCGCCCGGATTGCGCCCCCTGCCCGGCGATCCCCTGCAGCCAGCCGAGTGCGGCCCGCCGTCCGTCCCCGGTCAGAGTGTATTGTTCCAGCTGGTCATCGGTCTCATATCTCAGCCCGTCCCCCTGCACCTGGAGATACAGGTCATAGCTCATTCCCACGCCGTCAATACTGACACTTACCCCTGAGGCCTCTGCCGGGAAATATGTATCATAGGAAGATGCTGCCGCTGGAAATGCCGCGCAGGCGACTGCTGCTGCGGCACAGACCGACGCCATCTGCCACTTTCTCCGGAACATCTTCTTCCCCGGCCCTTTTATGATGCCTTCCAGCAGGCAGTGCGCCGCGAAAGCCACAGCCACAGCCAAAAGCGCCGATGCAGCTCCGGCGGCCGTCCGGCTCTCCTTCGCCATTCCTGTCAGGTCAGCAAAGAACCCGGCCGCCCACACTCCGGCCAAAAATGATACCAGGATCTCTGCCGTGCGCTCTGCCCCTGCCAGAGCAAAGAGCCGCCCTGTTCCCTCTGTCTTTCTCTTCCTCTGCGCCCACAGAATCAGAAGAAACAGAATCACAATCCAGCCCAGGGCTGCCATAATCAGCTCCATGCCAGGAGTATAGCGGAGTACATGAGCCTTTTCATATACATCTCTCCCGAAGAGATATTCCGACAGATCAAAAGGAGAGAGCATCTTCCTGAGCTCCTCATACAGAGGAATCCTGTAATAAGTATAAAAATAATCGGACGCGAAATTAATCAGTACATTTCCGGTCAGAATCCGGAAATACAAGATCACTGCCGCACACACCGGAAGCGCTGAGAGCAGGCTTCCGCAGATTATAATGCTCAGAATCCCAATATGATAAAAAATCAAAAATACGCCAGCAGCCGCCAGAAAGCTTTTTCCCGTATAGCTTCCCACAAACGTCGCGAATTCCGGATCAATGGCTGACTGGTAGAGGCCGCATGACGCCATGACAAGCCCCAGTGGAAGCACTGAGTGAAATATGCCATGCACATATCTGCTCCAGAACACTGTGCTTTTCTTCACCGGAAGGCTGTAATAAAAATCCTGCTTTTTCTGCTGAAACAGATAGAAAAACTCTAAAAAAGCAAGCATAAGCCCCATTCCTGCCATAAGCCGCCCCGGCACCAGATTTCCCACGCCGAAGAAATTATAATCTGTATCAAAACTGAGCCGCCCGATTAAGAGCAAACCGTACAGGATCATCGCTCCCCAGCCGAGAAATGCCGCAAGATGTCCTCTGCCTGCTTCCTTCATCCAGCTAATAAAGCACTTTACGGATGTCATAATCCTGTCCCTCCATTTCCTCAATGAAGACCTCTTCCAGACTCATAGACGCTTCCCTTGCCACTTCCGCACGCTTTTTCAGCTCCGAAAGAGCAGACGCAGTCACATCTCGTACAATCAGTGTCACAAAGTCCGAATCCGCCCGGAAACGCACGATCTCCATCTCCTGCCTGAGTTCTCTTTCCAGAGTATCCATATCTGTCCCCTCAGGGAATACGCACTGGAGCTTTTTAACATGTTCAGACCGTCCTCTTAAATCCCCGGCTGTCACAAGCCCTCCCTTATGCAGAATCGCAATATTGCCGCAGATATCTTCCAGTTCATTAAGACGGTGGGACGCAACCACCGCAGTAAACTTCCGCTCCTTCATCTCCTGCCTGAAGAGATTTTTCATAATCTCGGACACAATCGGATCCAGCCCGTCGAACACTTCATCACAGAATAAATATTTTGTTCCTGAACAAAGAGCAAGAATTAAGAAAGCCTGACGTTTCATTCCTTTAGAAAAGGTTCTGAGCGGCTGTTTTATATCCAGGTTCAGCCCCTCCGCCATATATCCTGCCGCTTCACAGTCCATCTCCGGATACTGCCCCGCATAAAATCTGCTCATCTCTTCCAGCGATGCATTCGGGAAATAATATGGATCGTCCGGAAGATAGAAGATCTTGTCTTTCGCCTCTCCGAGCATTTTCCCGTCAACCATAATCTCTCCAGAATCCATATCCAGAATTCCCGAAAGCAGACGAAGCAGGGTCGTCTTTCCCGCGCCGTTCGTCCCAAGCATGCCAAACATCATACCCTCCGGAATCTCCAGAGAAATATCGTTCACAGCACAGACACTGCCAAAGTGCTTCGACACATTTCGAATCCAGATCATGCTGCTCCCTCCCCTGCAATAATTTAAAGATATTGTAGCAATTCCGTAATATTATGTCAACATATAGCAGATCAGCTATTTAGTTTAACAGCTATAAAGTTCACTAACACCCTACTGCAAAACGGCCGAAAACAGAGTCGATTCCTAAGACGTATTCTGCGGGGATGGAGGATGACTCAGGGCTTCGCTCCAGGGGATAAGGGAAACTAAAAGCTGCGGCGACAGACTAAATGCAAGGACTGACGGTGGACAACTCGCATCCGCTCAGGCAATTCCACCGTCAGTCCTAACGTCCGTCACCGCAGCTTTAACTTTCCCTAATCCCCTTCCGAAGGCGCCCGTCGCCATCCTCCATTCCCGCAGAATTCTTCTCGAAATGGGGCTGTTTTCTGGGCTTTTCAAGATGGAAGTCAGTGAATATATATCTGCCAGAAGTATGGCGCGGCCGGAAGACTTTCGCTATGGAAAGCCTTTAAGCCGCGCCAATTGTGCGTTTCAGCCTGTTTAGGGCAATAATACTTCCGTCTGGAAAAGTGTAGGAAGCGGAGGGGATGGTTGAAGCGTAAGTTCTTGGAGAGGGGCGTGTGTGGACTGTGACTTTGGAGGAATATGATGGAAGATCTTAGAAGTTGGAGAGCTGTTGTTAAGCGGCGCGCAGGGATTGTCTGAGCGGAGCGAGTTGCCCGGAGCGCCGCTTTGCGCTTAAACAGCTCTCCGGCTTCTTAGATCCTTCCCGGATTCCGGAACGGAGCAGTCCCCACACGTCCCCTCTCCAAGAACTTACGCTTCAACCATCCTCTCCGCTTCCGGACATATTTTGCCGGAAAGTGTTATTGAACTTTATAGCTGTTGTCTAAATACCTGAACACCTTCAGACCACCGCCCAGGGATCTTTTTTCCCTTCATCGCGCAAAAGACAGCTTTCAATTGAATGCTTCACCATATCGCTCACTGCCTGATCGGTATAGAACGCCATATGCGGCGTTACAATTACATTCGGAAAGCCGCGCAGTATATACAGATCTCTCTTGCTGAGCACATCCGCCTTCCGGTCATAGTAATACATGCCAAATTCATCCTCTATCACATCCAGCGCAGCTGCTCCAATTCTGCCTGTCTCGATACCGTCAATAAGTGCTTTGGTATCAATCAGGCCGCCTCTTGCCGTATTGATAATAATAACGCCGTCCTTCATTCTGCTTATCGCTTCCCGGCTGATCAGATGATAATTGTCCTCAAAGAGCGGCATATGAAGGGTGATGAGGTCGCATTCTCTGTATATCGTATCCAGATCCGCATACTGTGCATGTTTCTTTACTGTTTCATCTTCATATTTATCATAAGCATAAATTTCACACCCAAATCCCGACAAATCCCTGATAACCGCGCGGCCTATCCTCCCCGTTCCGAGGACCCCGACCGTGAAATTGGGAAGTTCTTTTCCCTGGATTCCCGGCAGGGAGAAATCATTGATCTCCGCTCTCTGCATAATCCGCTTCATTTTCCGGATTGACATGAGGATCAGCATCATAGTATAATCCGCCACGCATTCCGGAGAATAGGAGACATTGCTTACATGAATCCCGAATTCTCTTGCAGCGTCAATATCCACATGATCATATCCAACTGTTCTTGTGGAGATCATTTTCACTCCCATTTCGTGATATTTCTTCATCAGATCCCGGTCAATCTTTGTCGTGATAATGCTGATGTATTCATAGCCCTCCGCCAGATGCGCATTTTCCAGTGTGGGATCATCTCTGCAGATGCCAAGCTCTACATGATACTCTTTTGAAAACTTCCGGAAATATTCTGCCTCGTCAAACTCTCTGTAGTTATACACAAAAATCTTCATTCCATCCACCTCTTTTTTTAATCTCCAAATCCATTCCACTGTGCATAAATCAATAGCATCAGCCACGATGGACACGGAACACGGTTTTACCAATGCCGCTGGCCGGCTGTTACTGGCTGCCGTCTCATAACTGCCGTATCATATAAGCCCGTAATGCGCCAGGGCATGTGCAATTCCATCATCCTCCACTGTCCTGGTCACGAATTCCGTATAAGGATCCAGCACTTTGTCGTGCTGCCCCATTGCCACCGCATGATCCGCATACTGGAACATCGCCAAATCATTGCTGCTATCCCCAAACACATAGATCTGGTCCCTTGACAGACCGAATTTTTCACGGATAAATTCACATGCCGTCGCTTTGGAATATCCTTTCTGAATCACCTCATAGGCGTTTCCGCCTCTGTCCAGAGCCTCCATATCCTCGTCAATAAAAGTGAGGAATCCTTTCAGGTCGCTTTTCTCATCCGCATAGACAAAGAGCTTGTCATAGATGAAATCGCCATTTTCAATGGAGCACTCTATTCCCATCCCGCGTGCTCTAAAGTAGCGCCTCGTTGTCTCCAGCGGCTCAAATCTGGTAATATACCCGGGAAAATATACATCCTCCGGGCCTTCTGCAATGCCGGACAGATTACATTCCTTCATTTTTGAAAGGATCTCCCGGCCTCTCTGCTTTGTAAGAGAACGCTCAAAAAGCACTTCATCTTTATAAATTAGGAATGTTCCGCATCCGCACAAGAATCCGTCAAACGGGAGCTGCCGGATCTGCGCAGGGAGACTGCAGACAGTCCGTCCCGTATTGATAAACAGCATGTGTCCCGCCTTCTTCGCCGCCCGCAGCGCAGTGCATGCACTTTCCGGTATTGTTTTTGTTATTTCGCTCAATATTGTTCCATCAATATCAAAAAACAAAACTGCTTTTTCCATAATCAACCTCATTTCCCTTTTTAATGCCAAGCACTATTTTACTATCCTTTTCTTAAAATGAAAAGAGTTGTATTTTCATGTGGACGTAAATCGCAGCAGTTCAGCTCCGCGCCATTTTGAAAACCACCATAATTTCCCGATTCCGGGCATACAAAGGAACTGCGGCCTCATATATTATCTACAAAACATAAAGCAGGCTGCTCATTGCCGCAGCCTCATCGGAAGTATATTTATGAAAAATATTTCTGCAAAATCTGTAAAAAAACTGGCCGGACGCATTCTCCTGAGCAGGAAAACTTACGGGATTATCGCCATCTTCGCGGCCGCTTACGCGCTCGGCGCAGGGGCAGGATACCTCGCGGACCGTTTTTCCCAGGACCGCACTGCCGGGTTTTCATCCGATCTTTCCCTGTCCGGCCTGTCTGAAGCAGTCCCGGCCTCAGCCGAAGGAAGCTGGGGGTTAAGCTTTCAGGAGGAAGGCCAGCCGCCGGCAGCCAATGCCACTTTTGAGGAGCTAGCAAAGTATGACGCCTGGTATGCACAGGATACGGACGAAAAAATATTATATCTTACATTTGATTCAGGATATGAGAACGGGAATACTCCGGCTATTCTTGACGCTCTGAAAAAGCATAATGTATCTGCCACATTTTTTGTAGTTGGTACATATATTGAGTCCGAACCGGATCTGGTCAGGAGGATGGTAGACGAAGGACACACAGTCGGGAACCATACCTGGCATCATCCGGACATGTCACAGATCGCATCTCTGGATTCTTTTCAAAAAGAACTAATGGATGTAGAAGACGCATTCCAGGAAGCCACAGGACAGGAAATGACCCGCTTTTACCGGCCGCCTCAGGGCAGATACAGCGAGTCCAACCTGCAGATGGCAAAAGAACTGGGATATAAAACATTTTTCTGGAGCCTGGCATATGTAGACTGGCTGGACGACGATCAGCCGACCAAAGAAGAAGCCTTCGAAAAGCTTCTCGGGCGGATCCATCCGGGCGCAATCGTTCTGCTGCACAGCACTTCCGATACAAACGCTGCGATCCTGGATGAACTTCTCACCAAATGGGAAGAAATGGGCTATCAAATCAGACCGCTGGCGGAACTTGTGAAGGCGGGCTCCTGAAATGCTGCTGGGTATTACCAGCAGCTCATCCCAGGGCTACGTCCAGGATCATCATGAGCACGAAGCCAACCGCCACTCCCACTGTGCTGATGTTAGAATGCTCGCCCGACTGCGCTTCAGGGATCAGTTCCTCTACCACCACGTATATCATCGCGCCCGCGGCAAACGATAAAAGATACGGAAGAAGCGGGACAACCAGGCCAGTCAGAAGTATTGTGATAAACGCCGCTATGGGCTCCACGATTCCGGACAGCGCGCCATAGACAAACGCGCGCTTCCTGGAAATTCCCTGGCTTTTAAGGGGCATGGAGATAATCGCGCCCTCCGGGAAATTCTGAATAGCAATGCCAATGGACAGTGCGAATGCTCCCGTGATCGTCATCAGCGTATTCTCTGCAAGAACTCCCGCAAAAGTCACGCCCACTGCCATTCCTTCCGGGATGTTATGAAGCGTTACCGCAAGGACAAGCATGGTTGTTTTTTTTAAATGGGCAGGCATACCCTCCGGCTTTTCATCCGTATAATGGAGATGCGGCGTCAATGTGTCCAGAAGCAGCAGGAATCCCATGCCGAGCAGGAATCCCACAGCCGGCGGCATCCAGGATATTCCTCCACTTTCCTCGGCCATGTCTATGGCCGGAATCAAGAGCGACCAGACCGACGCTGCAATCATCACGCCTGACGCAAAGCCGAGCAGAAGCTTCTCCAGCCGCTTATTCATCTCCTTTTTCATAAAAAATACCATCGCCGCCCCAAGGGCAGTCCCGGCAAATGGTATCAAAATTCCAATTAAAGTATTCTGATTCATAGATTTCCCTCCGTCTGTCATATCCGATGAGGCGCATTTGCCCATCTCATCATTTATGATAAGAATTACCGATATCTTATCATATGCATTACGAAAGGATTTTGTCAACATGGCAGGGACATTTTCCACATGTTACCACTTACAGCTATTTAGTTCACTAACGTCCGCAGACAAAACGTCCGAAAACAGAGGCTATTTCTGAGACGTATTCTGCGGAGATGAAGGATTTTTCTCGAAATGGGGCTGTTTTCTGGGCTTTTTCAAACCGGAAGTCAGTGAATATATAGCTGCTGCGAGAAGCA